>JAOBWH010000167.1 GCA_025463265.1 Ilumatobacteraceae bacterium | reverse complement strand
CGCGCCGCCGACCACCGCGCCGCCGACCACCGTCCCGCCGACGATGCCTCCTGCTCCGCCCACGACGGTCGCACCCGCTCCCCTGACCGGCGGCGGCTGCCACCCCAGCTACGACCCGTGCGTGCCCTACGCGAGCGACGTCGACTGCGCCGGAGGGAGCGGGAACGGACCGGCCTACACCGGTCGGGTGAACGTCATCGGGCCCGACGAGTACGACCTCGACCGCGACGGGGACGGGGTGGGCTGCGAGGACGGCTGACCCGCCGACGTCCATCTAGGGTCCTTCGCATGCGCATCGAGGGGCTGACGATGACCGATCGGACCCGCAGCAGGCGGCGCCCGGGCCGGAGCCGTCTCGCCGCGGGGCTCGCCCTCGCCCTCGCACTGGGCGGATGCCTCCTCGCCGGGTGCGGGTCGAAGGCCGACGACGGAGCCGCAGCGCCCGCGGCCACCACCACCTCGCCCGACGAAGCCGCCGCCACGAAGGCGGCGATGGACGACGCGGAGCAGGAGCTGGCGACCATCCGGCTTCCGGGCGCGATCGGCGTGTTCTCCGAGACCATCCAGTCCTGCGTGGCGAACCAGCTCCCGCAGGCCACGCGCACCGACCGCTCCTCGCTGCCACCCGATGAGCTGGTGAGCCAGCTGACCGAGCAGCTCGAGGCCGACGGGTGGACGCAGGACGAGGACGCCAACGGGCGCGAGAGCTACTCGAAGGACCCGTACCAGCTCTGGGTGGAGGTGTCGGTGGAGGAGGACGGCGACACCAAAGCGATCCTCGAGGTGGCCGCCGCCGAGGCCAACTGCACCTAGCCGCGCCGACCACCGGGGCGGCGCCTGGAGACGGTTCCGGTCAGTAGGGTCCGGCGGATGCGGATCGAGGAGCTGCCCACGCCGGCGCTGGTGGTCGACCTGGACCTGCTCGACGCCAACATCGCCCGCATGGGCGCGGCGTGGCCCGGCACCAAGCTGCGGCCCCACGCCAAGGCGTTCAAGTCCACCGGGCTCGCCCGGCGGCTCGCCGACGCCGGTCACACCTCGTTCTGCGGGGCGACGGTCCGCGAGCTGGCCGGCCTGGCCGCCGCCGGGCTCGGCAGGGACCTCCTGCTCGCCAACGAAGTGATGGATGTGGGACGGCTCAAGGCGCTCATCGACCACGCGCCCGTCGCCCGGGTGACCGTGGCCGTGGACTCGCCCGAGACGATCGAGGTCGCGGTCGCTGCCGGGGTGCGGCGGGTGCTCGTCGACGTCGACGTCGGCATGCCCCGGTGCGGATGCCGGCCCGCCGACGCCGGCCGCCTCGCCGAGCTGGCCCGCTCAAAGGGCCTCGAGGTCCGCGGCGTGATGGGCTACGAGGGCCACCTCATGACCGAGGACGTCGACCAGGCGTCCAAGGTCGAGGAGTCCATGGCGGTGCTCCTCGATGCGCACGACGTGGTGGGCGGCGACGTCATCTCCGGCGGCGGCACCGGGACGTGGAACAAGAACCACTGGGTGACCGAGCTCCAGGCCGGCAGCTACACGCTCATGGACACCCACTACGACGCGGCGGGGGTCGGCTTCGCCCGGGCGCTCTCGCTCCAGCTCACGGTGGTGTCGGTGAACCGCACCGGCGGGTGGGCGGCGGCCGACGGCGGCCTCAAGGCGCTGGGCATGGACCACGGCAACGCCGCGATCGATGGCGCCGACGTCTGGTACCACGCAGACGAGCACACCGTCTTCGCGATGCGCGACGGTGCGCCCCTCCCAGCGGTCGGCGACCGCGTCGCGGTGTGGCCCGCCCACGTCGACCCCACGGTGTCCCAGCACGAGCAGCTCTGGGTCCACCAGGACGGCGAGGTCGTCGCCTGCTGGCCGGTCGACCTGCGGGGCTGGTAGCAGCCGACCGGGAGGCGCCGGCGTCAGGGGTCAGGCGTCAGGCGTCGAGCTGGGCGAGGAGGCTGCGCAGGGCGCGGCCGCGGTGGCTGATCGCGTGCTTCTCGTCCTGGGTCATCTCGCCGAACGTCCGGCCGTCGCCCTCAGCGGGCACGAACACCGGGTCGTAGCCGAAGCCGCCGGGGCCCCGGGGCGCGTGGGCGATGTGGCCCTCGACGTGGCCGGCGGAGACGATCTCGGCACCGTCGGGGTACCGCAGGACGACCACCGCTCGGAAGCGCGCCGTCCGGTCGGCGGGATCGGGGCGATCGGCCAGGGCGGCGAGGAGCTTGTCGACGTTCTGCGCGTCGGTGGCGTGCTCGCCGGCGTAGCGAGCGGACCACACGCCGGGGCCGCCGTCGAGGGCGTCGACCTCGAGGCCCGAGTCGTCGGCCACCGCCGCCAGCCCGGTGGCCGCCACCAGGGCGACGGCCTTCAGGCGCGAGTTGCCCTCGAACGTGTCGTCGTCCTCGATCACCTCGGGCACCTCGGGGGGCCGGGGCACCAGCTCGAGGTGGGCGCCGAGGATCTCGACGATCTCCGCTGCCTTCTTGGGGTTGGCCGAGGCCAGGACGATCCGGGTGCGCTCCCCCATCGGGCGACCGATCAGCGCGCCGCCGGCGGGGTGGCCAGCACCGCCCGCTGGAGCTCGACGATCTGGGCGATGCCGCCCTCGGCCAGGTCGAGCAGCGCGTCGAGCTCGCCTCGCAGGAACGGCTTGCCCTCGGCCGTGCCCTGCACCTCGACGTAGCCGCCGGTGCCGGTCATGACGACGTTCATGTCGGTCTCGGCCGTGGAGTCCTCGGTGTAGGGCAGGTCGAGCATCGGCACCCCGCCGATGACGCCGACCGAGATGGCGGCGCACTCGGTGGTGAGCGGGTTGGTCTTGATGCCGCCGGCCTGGAGCGTGCGGGTGAGGGCGTCGTGGAGCGCGACGTAGCCACCGCAGATCGACGCGGTGCGGGTGCCGCCGTCGGCCTGGAGGACGTCGCAGTCGACGATGACCTGGCGCTCGCCGAGGGCCTTCATGTCGCACACCGAGCGCAGCGAGCGGCCGATGAGCCGCTGGATCTCCTGGGTGCGGCCGGACTGCTTGCCCTTGGCGGCCTCGCGGTTGATGCGCTCCGACGAGGCGCCCGGCAGCATCGAGTACTCCGCAGTGACCCAGCCCTTGCCCTTCCCCTTCATCCAGCGCGGCACGTTCTCGTCGACCGAGGCGGTGCAGAGCACCCGGGTGTTGCCGAACGAGACCAGCACCGAGCCGGCGGCCTGGATCGTGAAGTCCCGCTCGAAGCTGATCGGGCGAAGTTCGTCGTTCTGGCGGCCGTCGGCGCGCATGGGGGCTCCTGCTGAGGTCGGGAAGAGGGGGCGGACCATCGTCGCAGACCCACCGGGTCAGCGCGACCAGGGGGCTCGTTCGGCGGCGGCGAGCTCGGGGCCGAGGAGGCGCGCACCCAGGTCGCGGAAGCGCTCGACGTCGCCGGACGACACGAAGCGGTGGGTGCCGACCCGGCCGACCGCAGCCGGCGCGAGCGCCACCCCACCCGGCGCCTCCGCCTCCTCGCGGAACAAGGCGAGGGCCTCGAAGGCGGTCTCGTCCGCCGACGAGACCAGCACCACGTCGCGGCCCACCACATCGGTGATGGTGCGAGCCAGGTAGGGGTAGTGGGTGCAGCCGAGCAGGAGGGCGTCGACCTTGGCCTCGACGATGGGGGCGAGCAGGCGCTCGGCCAGGACGTGGACCTGGTCGCTGCCGGTCTCCCCGCCCTCGACGAACTCGACGAAGCCCGGGCAGGCCGCGACGGTCAGCTCCACCGGTGTCCCGCTAGCGGCGACCGCACGCTGGTAGGCGCCGGACCCGACCGTGCCGACCGTGCCGATGACGCCGACGCGACCGGTCTCGGTGGCACGGACCAGCGAGCGCACGCCGGGATCGATGACGCCCATCACCGGCACGTCGAGCTCGTCACGGAGCGAGCCCAGCGCCGCCGCCGCCGCCGTGTTGCACGCGACCACCAGCAGCTTCACGCGGTGCACATCGACGAGGTAGCGGGCGATCTCGTGGGCGTACCCGGCGACCTCGCCGAGCGACCGGGGACCGTAGGGGTAGCGGCCGGTGTCGCCCACGTAGACCAGATCCTCGTCGGGCAGCAGGTCGATGAACGCCCGGGCCACGGTGAGGCCGCCGAACCCGCTGTCGAACATCCCGATGGGACGGTCGTCGGAGGGGTGGGTGGTCACCGCCCCAGGCTAGGACGGCCGTCCCAGACGACCCCAGCTCCCGTAGCGAGCGGACTCCCAGGGCGCTCCCAGGAAACTCCCAGGAGCAGGTGCCAGGCTGGGCGGGTGACCGGTGAACGACTCCTGCTCGTCGACGACGAGGACAACCTCCGCTCCATGCTCGAGGCGGCCCTGCGCCACAGCGGGTTCGAGGTGCACCCCGCGGCCAACGGGCGCGCCGCCCTCGAGGCCGTTCCGGAGGTGAAGCCGGACCTGATCGTTCTCGACGTGATGCTGCCCGACCTCGACGGGTTCGATGTGTGCCAGCGCCTCCGCAGCACCGGCGACCGCACCCCGGTGCTCTTCCTCACGGCACGAGACGCCACCGAGGACAAGGTCCGGGGCCTCACGATGGGCGGCGACGACTACCTGGTGAAGCCGTTCAGCCTCGACGAGCTGGTGGCTCGCATCAACGCCGTGCTCCGCCGCACCGGCAACGCCAAGGAAGGTGCGGTCCTGACGTGCCTCGATCTGGAGCTCGACGACGAGGCCCACCTGGTCACCCGCGCCGGCGTCGAGACCTCGCTCTCCCCCACCGAGTACAACCTCCTGCGCTACCTGCTCTTGAACCAGGGCCGGGTGCTGTCGAAGGCCCAGATCCTCGACCACGTGTGGCAGTACGACTTCGGCGGGGACGGCGGCGTGGTGGAGACCTACATCGGGTACCTCCGCAAGAAGGTGGACCACGTCGACCCGCGCCTCATCCAGACCGTGCGCGGCGTGGGCTACACGATCCGCGAACCGCGGGTCTGACGCTCGATGTCGCTGCGCTCCCGGCTCCTCCTCGGCATGGCCGTGGTGGCGGCGGTCCTCATCTGCGCATCCCTCGCCATCACCCGGGCCACCGAGCACACGCTGATCGACCAGGTCGACAAGCAGCTCGCACGGTCCGGTGCCGCCGGCCGCTTCCCGGGGCCGGTGGGCGGGGGCCCCGGCCAAGGCCCGCCGAGCGCGCTCTACCTCGCCGTGATCGACGTCGACGCCGGGCGGATCACGACCCTGCGCTACTCGGACACCACCGACCGGGGCGACAGCCCGCCGGACCTGACGGCGAGCGAGGCGCTGATGCACCTCGGGGACCGCCCGTTCACGGTCGACGCGGAGTCCTCCGGGCTCCGCTACCGGGCGGTGGTCCAGCACCAGGAGCGCCAGAACCGGACGCTCGTCGTGGCGCTGCCGCTCGAAGACGTCGACGAGACGATCGACCAGCTCCTCACGATCCAGGCCCTCGCCGCCGCCGCCATCTTGGCGACGATGGGCCTGGTCACGTTCTGGGTCCTGCGCCTCGGCGTGCGACCGGTCCGGGACATGACCGCCACGGCCAAGGCCATCGGCGAGGGCGACCTGTCGCGCCGCATCCCCGAGACCGCCCCCGGGACCGAGGCCGGCGAGCTGGGCCTGGCCCTCAACCAGATGCTGGGGCGCATCGAGGAGTCGTTCGACGAGCGCACCCGGTCCGAGGCGCGGCTGCGCCAGTTCGTGGCCGACGCATCCCACGAGCTGCGCACGCCGGTCACCACCATCCGTGGCTACGCCGAGCTCTACCGGCACGGCGGGCTCAGTACCGAGCACGACCTCAGCGAGGCGATGCGCCGCACCGAGCAGGAGGCCACCCGCATGGGCCAGCTCGTCGGGGACCTGCTCGACCTGGCGCGCCTCGACCAGGGCCGTCCCCTGGTGCTCGGGCCCGCGGACCTGTCGGCCCTCGCTGCCGACGCCGTCGCCGATGCGGGCGCCGTCGAGCCCGAGCGTCCGCTGGCGCTCGATGCCCCCGCCTCGGCGGTGGTGGTGGGTGACGAGGCCCTCCTGCGCCAGATCCTGGCGAACCTGGTCGCCAACGCCCGGGTCCACACCGATGGGGACACGCCGATCACCGTGCGCGTCCGCGACGAGGGCCCCACCGTGGTCCTCGAGGTCGCCGATCGAGGACCGGGGATGGCACCCGAGGTGGCTGCGCACGCCTTCGAGCGCTTCTACCGGGCCGACCCAGCCCGCACCCGCCACCGCGGCGGCTCGGGGCTGGGCCTGTCGATCGTGGCCGGCGCGGTGGCGGCCCACGGCGGCGCCGTCGCCCTCGAGACCGCGCCGGGGGCCGGGACCACCGTGCGGGTCACGCTCCCCAAGCGCCCCGCCGCTCCCCCGCCACCACCTGCGTGAGCCGGGTTCCGGCCGGCCGGAGCTTCTGTGGAAGGTGCACCGGCATTCCCAGCCAGATCACAGGTTCGTCTGGTTGGATCCGAGGTGCTCCAAGCACACACCGTCAACATCGAGGATCTCCACCATGCGCAAGCAGAAGACCGTCGCCGCCGTCGCCATGACCGCTGCCCTCGCCGGAGGCGCCCTGGTCGGCTCCACGTTGGGCAACCCCTTGGCTTCGGGTGCTCAGGACACCCCGACCACCACCACCGCACCGGCCGACAGCTCGGCCAACGGCACCGACGCCGAGCCCGACCACGGCCCCGGCCGTGGCGGCTTCGGCCGGGGGCTCGAGCTCGAGGTCGCCGCCGAGACGCTCGGCATCACCACCGACGAGCTGCGCACCCAGCTCCAGGCCGGCAAGAGCCTGGCCGATGTGGCCAAGGCCGAGGGCGTGGACAAGCAGAAGCTCATCGACGCCCTCGTCGCCGCCGGCGAGAAGCGCCTCGACGAGGCCAAGGCATCGCTGCCCGACCGGGTCGCCGAAGCCGTCGACGCCACCCACACCCCCGGCGAGGGCGGTCCCGGGGGCCGGGGCGGCCCGGGCGGCCGAGGCGGCGCCCACCTCGAGACCGCGGCCAAGGCGCTCGGCATCTCCGAGGACGACCTGAAGGCCGAGCTCAAGGCCGGCAAGACCCTCGCCGAGGTCGCCAAGGAGAAGGGCGTGGACAAGCAGAAGGTCATCGACGCCCTCGTCGCCGAAGCGAAGACCCGCTCGGCCGAGGCCGTGAAGGCCGGCAAGATCACCCAGGCCGAGGCCGACGAGCACCTGGCCGACGCCACCGAGCGCATCACCAAGATGGTCGACGAGGGCTTCGGGAAGGGCGGCCCCGACGGCGAGCGCCCGGAGCCGCCCGCCGATGGCGACGACCCCGCGTTCGGCGGTGGCGACTGATCTCACCGTCCCTTCCGCCAGGACGGTGATGAGGTGCCCGGGTCCGCAAGGGCCCGGGCACCCTCGCGTCCGGGGTCGGGGCGGCGCCGACGTCGGAGCCGATCGGGTCGGTCAGAAGTAGATGGTGGCCTTGGCCCGCTTCTCGACCTCGTCGATGGGGAGGGTCCACACGCCGGTGCTCAGGTACTTCCAGCCGCTGTCGCAGACGATGATCACGATGACGCCCTCGTCGATCTCCTTCGCGGCCTTGGCGGCGCCCGCCATGATCGCACCCGACGAGATGCCGGTGAACATCCCGATCTCGGTGAAGCGGCGGGTCCACTCGATGGACTCGCGGGGCCGCACGATGATCTTGCGGTTCAGCAGCTTGGGACCGTTCCAGTCGTCGTACACCGGCGGGATGAACGCGTCGTCCTCGTCGATGTTCTTGAGGCCGTCGACCATCTCCCCGGCGGGCGGTTCGATCGCCCAGATCTGGATGTCGGGGTTCTGCTCCTTGAGGAAGGTGCTCACCCCCATGAGGGTGCCGGCGGTGCCGAGCCCGGCGATGAAGTGGGTGATGTCGGGGACGTCGCGCCAGATCTCGGGGCCGGTGCTCTCGTAGTGCGCACGCGGGTTGGCGTCGTTGCCGTACTGGAACGGGAAGAACCAGTCGGGGTTCTCGGCGGCCAGCTTCCGTGCCCGGAACATGGCCCCGTTCGACCCTTCGCCCGCCGGCGAGGCGATGATCTCCGAGCCCCAGACCTCGAGGGCCTGTCGGCGCTCCTCGGACACGTTCTCGGGAAGGACCACCTTGAACGGGTAGCCCTTCATCTTGCAGATCATGGCGAGGGCGATGCCGGTGTTGCCCGACGACGACTCCAAGACGGTCATGCCCGGCTTCAGGTCACCACTGGCCTCGGCGGCCTCGATCATCCACTTCGCCGCCCGGTCCTTGACCGAGCCGCCCGGGTTCTGCCCCTCGAGCTTGGCGAGGATGCGGACCTTCGGGTTGGGGCTCAGGGCGCTGACGTCGACGATCGGCGTGTTGCCGATGAGGTCGGTGACACTGGCGTAGACCGCCACGGTGGGCTCCTCGAAAGGTGACTGGAACGCTCAGGATTCTAGGAGGGTCATCCCCTCCATCCCTCAACCCTCGACGATGGCGACGGGGGTCTCGACGATGGTGCCCTCGTCGAGGATCCAGGACCGCAGCATCGGCTCCCGGTCTCGGAGCGACACGATGACGTAGTGCCAGCCCGCGAGCAGCGGGTTGTCCGCCTGCTCGACGTCGGTGGGCGACGGGTACGGATCGGTGTGGGTGTGCGAGTGCATCACGCCCACCACGTCGATGCCGAGGGGTCCGAACGCCTGGTCCGCGGCCTGGAACCCGTCGGCGCCGATCGAGTACGTCTTGGTGGACGCGTCGGCGTTGCGAGCGGGCGAGAACGCCGAGACCACGTCGCTGCCATACGGTCCTCCCAGCAGGCCACAGGCCTCGTGGGGCAGCCCGGCCACGGCGTGGTGGATCATGGCGAGGTGGGCCGACCTGGCGATGCGCAGCACGGCGTCACCGTAGCGGCCAGGTGGGCGGGGCCAGCCGACCGGTAGCCTCGCCCCGTCATGGCAGCGAAGCGCAACGGCGAGAACATCGTCGCCACCAACCGGCAGGCCCACCGCGACTACGAGATCGTCGACACCTGGGAGGCCGGCATCATGTTGAAGGGCAGCGAGGTGAAGGCGCTGCGCGAGGCCAAGGTCCAGCTGCGCGACGCCTACGCCCGCTTCACCGGCCGCGAGCTGTACTTGATCGGCCTCCACATCGCGGGGTACTCCAGCGCATCGGCCCAGGGCGGCCACGAGCTCGAGCGCACCCGCAAGCTCCTCCTCCACCAGCACGAGCTGGAGGAGATGAAGGCCCGCGTCGACCAGGAGCACCTGACCCTGGTGCCGCTCTCGCTCTACTTCAAGGGCGGACGGGCGAAGCTGGAGATCGGCATGGGCAAGGGCCGCAAGCACTACGACAAGCGCCAGGTCATCGCCCAGCGGGACTCGGACATGGACGCCAAGCGAGCCATGGCCGCCCGCCGCCGCGAGGAGTAGCCGCCCGGCCCGGTACGATGGTCCCGCCGCCCACCCACCACGTGACCGTGGGCGGTTCCTTGACAAGGGGCTGACCGGTTTCGACGTGGGGATCTGGAAGCCGAACGTGCGACCCGAGTTTCTCAGACTCGTTAAACGGGGAACCAACAGAAGCGCCGATGGCGACTTCGCTCTCGCAGCCTGATCATTCACTGATCTAGCCAAGAGAGACATCGTGACCAGCAATGGCGCACGGGGCCTGACCGCTACAGCCCGGCAACAGAAGTAGCGGTTGACGGTGGGAAAGACCACTGACGGCGAGAAAGACCGCTGACGTCTCGGAAAGACGAGGCGGAGGGCTTCGGCCCACCTGACCCGGCAGGGAGCCAGCCGTCACGGCTCGTCTCGGGAACGGTCGTAGCGCGGTCGTCAACCGCTTCGCGGACGGGAGTTCGATTCTCCCCAGCTCCACCAACCTCTTGCCACGATGACTGGCCCGGGCTCCCCGCCCGGGCCAGTCGTCGTTCTGGGGCCGCGTCCGTCAGGCGGCCGCGACCCGGCGCCGGCTGGCGATCACGAGGCAGGCACCGGCGCAGACGCTCAGCACGCCGACGAGGGCCAGGCGACCGGACTCGGCCCCGGTGCGGGCCAGGTCCTGGGTCGTGATCCCCGGCGTGTCCGGTCCGGCTCCCGGCCCGGGGCCCGCTCCGGTGAGGTCGATCCCGGGAAGGGTCGTGGTCGGTCCCGGGGCTCCGCTCAGGTCGATCCCGGGCAGCGTCGTGGTGGTCGCATCGGGTCCGGCGGGAACGCTGGGGATGTTGGGGAGGGTCGGGATGGTCGGGACATCCGGCGCCGTGGTGGTCGGGGCCTCGGTCGTGGTCGGCGCCTCGGTCGTCGTCGTCGTGGCCGGCGCCTCCGTCGTCGTCGTGGCCGGCGCCTCCGTCGTCGTCGTCGTGGCGGGCGCCGCGGTCGTCGTCGTCGGCGCCTCCGTCGTCGTCGTGGTGGTCGAACCGGCCGGGAGGGTGTCGCACACCGGCCGGGTGATCGTGTTCGTGTCCAGCGTCACGGCGCCGGTGCGGGCGAGCAGGCGGCCCTCGAAGTCGGCGCCGGTCGTCGCGGTGATCGATGCCATCGCCATGGTGGTGCCGACGAAGTCCGAGTTCACCCCGAACGTGGCCGACGAGCCGACGACCCAGTAGACGTTGCACGGGTTGGCGCTGCCGATGAGTGAGACGCTGCTGCCCTCGGCGGTGATGAGGGTCTCGTTCGACCGGATCACGAACACGGCATCGGAATCGCCTTTGGCATCGAGCGTGACGGTGCCCGTCAGCCCGAGCGTGGCGCCGACGTAGGTGCCCGGCAGCAGGGTCGTGCCGCCCAGCTCGGTCTCGACCGAGGTGGCCGGGGTGCGTCCGGCAGCGTCGTCGTAGGCGAGCACGAGGTCCGTCTTCGCCTGGAGCGCGGCAGCATCGGCGCTGTGCTGGGTGCCGGCGACGATGCCCGGCGGGAACCCGGTGATCGACGTCTCCGGGCTGACGCCGAGATCGCCGTTCACGACCGTCGGGTCGAGGACCGTGCTCGTGCTGGTGACCGCCGAGCCCGCCAGCACGCCGTAGCTGGTGGCGGTGCCCAGACCGACCGGCCCGGCCTCGGCGCGGCCGGCCCCCACCACGAGGTAGGCGGCCACGACGAGCAGCACGACGGCGAGCCCGAGGGGCTTGCGAGGAGAGCGAACGACCTTGGCGGTCACGGGAGTGCCTTTCATGGACGGGCCGAGAGGGGCCGGGTCCGAGCCGTCGACCGAACGCCGACACCGCTCCATCGGCAGCACGAAGGGGAATGCAAGATGTTTTGATGGACGAATCAGCCACGAGAACGAAGAAAACACAATGAAAAAAGGGAAAATCATCAACATCATATGATTCTGTGCATAAGAGCCCTTTCTCACTCATCGTGGGAAGTGGGGTTCAGGGCGGCAGGCGTCCCCCGGGCGCCCCAGGCGGTGGGCCACCCGACCGATGATCTGCGGCGGCTCCACCCGTCGAACAGAGACACCCGACGCTCGGAGCACTCATGCACACCACGGATCTGGACCAGGCGATGCAGTCCGCCGTAGAGGCCGGCCAGGCGTCGAGCATCGCCTGGTACCTAGCCTGCGACGGGGAGGCGCGGGCCGGAGCGGTCGGCCACGTCGACGCCGACCCCGACCGGCCTGCCGGGCCCGACACGATCTTCCGGATCTCGTCGATGTCCAAGCCGATCACCGCCGTGGCCGCGCTGCAGCTGGTCGACGACGGCCTCCTGGCGCTGGACGGCCCCGTCGATGACCTGCTGCCCGAGCTCGCCCACCGCCGGGTGCTGGCCGACCCGCACGGCCCGATCGACGACACCGTGGCAGCGGAGCGGTCGATCACCCTGCGCGACCTGCTCACCTTCCGCATGGGCCTCGGCTTCGACTTCGCCGGACCGGGCGTGCAGCCCTCGCTGGACCGCCTCGGCGAGCTCGGCCTGCCGCCGGGCCCGCCGCGCCCTCAGGAGGTGCCCCCTCCGGACGACTGGCTGGCGCTGATCGGGTCGGTTCCGCTCGAGTTCCAGCCTGGGGCCCGGTGGCTCTACCACCTGAGCGCCGACGTCCTCGGCGTGCTGATCGAGCGGGCCACCGGCCGGACCCTCGGAGACCAGCTCGCACGGCGGGTCTTCGGTCCCCTCGGCATGGCCGACAGCGGCTTCACGGTCCCGGATGCGAAGCGGGACCGGTTCGGCGCCTGCTACGGCGAGGTCTCGGCGACGGGCACCCGCGACGTCTTCGACCTGGCCGACGGCCAGTGGGCCGCCCCGCCCCCGTTCCGCTCCGGCGGGGCAGGCCTCGTGTCCACCGCCGACGACTTCGGCGCCTTCGCCTCGATGCTCCTGCGGGGTGGCGCAGCACCTGGGGGTGAGCGGCTGCTGTCCGCCTCGCTGCTCGATCAGATGACCACCAACCAGCTGACCGAAGACCAGGTGGCCACCGGCGGTCCTGCTCCCGGCGACGCCGGCTGGGGCTTCGGGGTCGGCGTCCAGCTGAGGACGGTGCCGATCCGGGCGGCCGGCGCCTACGACTGGGACGGCGGCCTCGGCTCCTCGTGGGCCAACGACCCGCAGCACGGACTGATCGGCATCCTCCTCACCGACCAGATGTGGACCTCGCCCACCCCGCCGCCGGTGTGCACCGCCTTCTGGACCGAGGTCTACCGCACCCTGCTCTAGCCGTCAGTCGTGGTGGTCCCGGAAGCTGAGCGGATCGAGGCGCTGGTCCTTGGTGGGGTCCTCGAACCCGTCGGGGATCGGCAGATCCTGGGCCGTGCGGTAGCGGTCGTAGTCGAGGATCTCGGACCGCTGGTTCTTCACGATGGCCTCGGCCAGGTTCACGGTGGTCGGATCCTGACCGTGGCGCGCCGCGTAGTCGGCCATGTGGAGCCCGGCGAGGTGGTGCTCGGACATGAGGGCGATCCAGAGCGCCTCGGCCTCGTCGCCCTCGGCGTCGGCGAGCTGCTGCATCTGCTCCTCGGTGGCCAGCCCGGCCATGTCGTCGGCAGACATCGGCTCGCCCATCCAGCCCATGACCGAACCACCGACCTCCGACGAGTGGCCGAAGCGATCGAGCGTGGCCGAGAAGATGCCCTGCTCGTAGCGCTGGCCCACCAGCACCTCGGTGGCGAACGACGCCAGACCGGGTTCGATGTCGTCCTTGGCCAACAAGAGCAGCGCCATCTGGATGGCTTGCTCGTGGTGGTACCCCATGTCCTGCTGGAAGCCGACGTCGACGCTGCTGAGCGGGTCTCCGCCGCCCTGATCCTCGCCCACCACGTAAGCGATGGCGCCCACGAGGAACGCCACCGCAGCGACGAGCACCACCACCTGCGCGGTGGACAGCCACCGCTGTCGCGGCGCTGCTGGGGCGGCCGCATCCTCTCCGGTAGCAGGTTCTTCGGACTCGACGGCCGACACAGGCCCTCCTTGCGATGGAACGGGCCCATCCTGCCAGCACGCTGGCGGGAAGCGGGGCCGGGGCGCATGCCCCGGCCCCGTCTTGGGATCCGTGCGGTCCGGCCGTCGAGCCACCCCTGGCCTCTTCCAGCCGGACCGCAACCCGGGGAACCGGATGGATCCGTATGTATGGACAGGGGTCGCCCGCGATCCTTACGGAATCCGATCGGATTCTTCCGATCTCCGGCGCGTGACCGATGCAACACCGCCGTGCGTCCGGCTCCCTACCTACTGGTAGGTAGGCTGGCTCGGCGACGGTTCCCTCCACCCCCGAAGTGAGACCAGATGAAGCTGCACGGCATCGAGCGAGCCCCCGACGAACGGGTGAACTGGAAGACCTCGTTGCCGTTCCTGTTGGTCCACGCCCTCGTGCTGCTGAGCTTCGTGACCGGCGTGACCGGCACGGCGGTGGCCATCTTCCTGGTCATGTTCTGGGTCCGGATGTTCTTCATCACCGCCGGCTACCACCGCTACTTCTCGCACCGCTCGTACAAGCTCGGTCGCACGATGCAGTTCGTGATGGCGTTCGGCGGCGGGATGTCCGCCCAGAAGGGCGCCCTGTGGTGGGCCAGCCACCACCGCAACCACCACCGCTACTCCGACACCGAGCTCGACCTGCACTCGCCCCAGAAGGGCTTCTGGTGGAGCCACGTCGGCTGGATCCTCTGCGACAAGAACAACGGCTGGGACGCCGAGGGCATCCGCGACTTCAACAAGTTCCCCGAGCTGCGGTTCCTCACCAAGCACGACTGGATCCCGCCGTGGGTCGCCGGCGTCAGCTGCTACCTGATCGGCGGCTGGAGCGGCCTGGTCTTCGGCTTCCTCGGCTCCACCGTGCTGCTCTGGCACTCCACGTTCTTCATCAACTCGCTCGCCCACGTCATGGGCCGCCGCCGCTACGCCACCACCGACACCAGCCGGAACTCGGCGATGCTCGCCTTCCTCACGCTCGGCGAGGGGTGGCACAACAACCACCACTACTTCCAGGCCTCCGCGCGCCAGGGCTTCTACTGGTGGGAGTTCGACGTCAGCTACTACGTGATCCGCCTCCTCGGCTTCGTGCACCTGGCGCACGACATCAAAGAGCCCCCGCCCCGGGTGAAGGCGGCCGCCCGCATCCGTGACG
The DNA here is from genome assembly GCA_025463265.1 of Ilumatobacteraceae bacterium. GTDB lineage: Bacteria > Actinomycetota > Acidimicrobiia > Acidimicrobiales > Iamiaceae > Aquihabitans. Next base: position 36,712 of record JAOBWH010000167.1, on the reverse strand, counting down.
GCCAGTTCGACCAGGGCATGTTCAAGGCCTACTGGGGCAAAGCCGGCGCCGCCCTGCACAACGTGCGGCTCCACAAGGACCACGAGATCGACCCAGCCCTGCTGGCGTCGGACCCGGAGCTGGCCACCCGCCGCGACCAGCTCGACGAGCTCATCGCCCACAACCGCGCCGCCCTCCAGGACCACGTCGCCAACGCCCTCGCCCACGCCGAAGAGCTCGGCCGCCTCACCCGCCGCCAAGAGCGCCAGGCCACCGTGGACTAGGTCCCCGGAACCGCCTTGTCGCAGCGAGCGCGAGGGGTCGTCCGAGCGAAGCGAGCTCGGGGGTGTGGGGGGCTCCGCACTCGCAGGGGTGCGACGCAGTCGTGCCCCTGCGCGAAGGCAGCGACGTCAGGAGTTCCTCCAGTTCGAGGAACGGAGCGAAGCGAGTGACGAGGGGGCGAAGCCCTAGTCCAATCCCTTTTCGAGCTTGACGAGGGCGTCGTCTTCGGTGACGTTGAGGGCGAAGCTGAGCTCGCTGACGAGGATGCCGCGGGCTCGTTCGAGCATGGACTTCTCCGCGGTGGAGAGGCCCTTTCCCTTCTCGCGCAGCGCCAGGTTCCGCACGACCTCGGCGACCTGGTACACGTCGCCCGACTTCATCTTCTCCTGGTGGTTCTTGAACCGCCGGGACCAGTTCGCCGGCTCGCGCACGTCGCGCTTGGCGATCAGGCGGAACAGGTCATCGACGTCGGACTTGGAGATGGGCGGGCGCATGCCCACCTCCTCCGCCTTGTCGACGGGGACCGACAGCGTGAGGTCGCCGTGGACCATCTCGAGCACGAAGTACTCCTTGGTCTCACCGGCCAGCTCGCGCTTCACCTTCTTCTTGATGATGGCGGCGCCGTGGTGGGGGTAGACCACGCGATCGTTGACCTTGAACGACATCAGACTCCAGTTCCAGGGTCGGGGGCGACCGATGGGGACGAACCATTGTGCCAGAACCCGGGGAGAACCGGGCAACCCGCCATCAAGCCCGGACGAACACCGGCAGGTGGCGCCCGTCGGCGAGCGGTTCCCACGCCACCCGCACGGCGTCGCCGACGGCGGCCTCCGCAACCTCTGGGGCGCCGTCGGCCCGGACGACGCTGCTCAGGAGGCGGACGCCTTCAGGCAGGTCGACGAGGGCCACGACGTAGGGCGCCCGGCCCTTCATGCCGGGGTTCCCGGGCGCGGGCATCTCGCTGCAGGCGTAGACCGTGCCGGTTCCTGCGGCGGGGCGGAACTCCAGGTCGGTGCCGAGGCAGGCCGGGCAGGCTTCGCGGGGGAAGTGGATGGCCCGTTCGCAGGCGCAGCACCACTGGATGACCAGCGAGCACGTCCGGGTGGCCTCCCAGAACGGTTCGGCGGCCGGGGAAACCGGGGGCTGCTGGCGGTCGGGTGCGCCCTCGGGGGCGGCGATGACGAGCGGCTCGCTCATGCCGTGGCCTCCGTGCCGAGGATGATGGTGGACATGGCCGACAGCACCCCGCCGCTGCCGTGGGCGAGCGCGACCTCGGCTCCCTCGACCTGCCGGGGTCCGCACTCCCCTCGCAGCTGGCGGACCGCCTCCACCAGCAGGAAGATCCCGAACATCCCGGGATGGGTGTAGGCCAGACCGCCGCCCGTGGTGTTCGACGGCAGCGCCCCGCCGGGGGCCAAGATCCCGTCGGCGACGAACGCCCCGCCCTCGCCCTTCGGGCAGAACCCGAGGTCCTCCAGGAGGAGCAGCACCGTGATGGTGAACGAGTCGTAGATCTGGGCGACGTCGACGTCGGCCGGGGTGAGGCCGGCCTCGGCGAAGGCCAGCGGCCCCGAGACGGCAGCGCCCGTGGTGGTGAGATCGGGCATCTCGCTGATCATGGCGTGGGTGTGGCAGGTGCCGGTGCCGAGGACGAGCGCGGGCGCCTTGCGGAGGCTCCGTGCCCGGTCGGTGCTGGTGAGCACCACCGCACCCGCCCCGTCGGTGACGAGGCAGCAGTCGAGCTTGTGCAGCGGCGACGCCTGCATCGGCGAGGCGAGGACATCGTCGACGGTGATGGGGTCCCGCAGGCGGGCCCTCGGGTTCATGGCCGCCCACCCGCGGGTGTCGACCGCGATCTGCGCCAGCTGCTCCGAGGTGGTGCCGAACTCGTGCATGTGCCGGCTGGCGGCCAGGGCGTAGGCGCCCATCGGCATGCGCATGGCGTAGGGCTGCTCCCACTCGGCCGACGGCGTGGGTCCCGGCTGGCTCTGCCGGCTGCCGAAGCCGCCCTGGCCGCGCTTGAACGAGGACCGGGGCGTGGCGGCGTACACCACGACCGCCACATCGCACAGGCCGAGGGCGATGGCAGCGGCGGCGTGCTGCACGTGGATCTCGAAGCTGGCCCCGCCGGTCTGCGTGGAGTCGGTCCAGCGGGGCGCGATGCCGAGGTACTCGGCCAGCTCGAGCGAGGCCGCCCACCCCGGTGAAGTGCACGAGAACAGCGCGTCGACGTCGCCGATGGCCAGCCCGGCGTCGTCGAGGGCCTCGCGGATGACCTGCACCTCGAGGGCGCGCACCGAGCCCTCGAGCTCGCCGGAGGGCGATACGGCGTCCGCCACCCCGACGATGGCCGCTGCGCCTCGCATCGTTCGATCCACCACTCTTTGCACTCCTACTGCAACAACTGTGCGGCCACGGTATCGTCTGCACCATGAGCGATCCCGCACCGACGACCGTGATCGGGCTCAACCCGTTCGAGCCGGGGTTCTACGACGACCCGTACGCACAGTACGCGGCCATCCGCGAGGCCGACGCCATCAGCCAGACCGCCCTCGGGCCGTGGCTGATCACCCGGTGGGACGACGTCCACACGCTGCTGCGCAAGCCCGGCACCAGCGTCGAGGACCGCAACATCTCCCTCGAAGGGCCGAGCCGCCGCGAGCAGATGAACGAGCGGCGCGCCGCCCAGGGGGCCCCGCCCATCGAGCGCAGCCTGGCCATCCTCAACATCGACCCTCCGGACCACACCCGCATCCGCAAGCTGGTCGCCAAGGCGTTCACCCCTCGGGCCGTTGAACGGATCCGCTCCACCGCCGGCGAGCAGGTCGACGCCATCCTCGATGACCTCGCCGGCCGCAGCGAGCCCATCGACCTCATCGGGGAGCTGGCGTTCCCGCTCCCCTTCGCCGTCATCAACGACATGCTGGGGATGCCGGAGGGCGGCGACACCCTGCAGCTGCGAGCGTGGTCGCACACCATCACCCAGGTGCTCGACCCCCTGCTCGCGATGCAGCACCCCGACGAGATCATCGATGCGTCGGTGAACATGCGCGGCGTCATCGCCGAGGCCATCGCCTGGAAGCGCACCCGGGACGACGACGACCTGCTGACGGCGATGATCGAGGCCGAGGAGGGCGGCGACGTGCTCAGCGACGCCGAGCTGCTCGAGAACGTGATGCTGCTGTTCCTCGCCGGGCACGAGACCACGGTGAACCTGATCGGCAACGGCGTGAACGCCCTGCTCGACCACCCCGAGCAGCTCCGCCGCCTGGCAGCCGATCCCTCGCTCGACGCCAACGCCGTCGAGGAGCTCCTCCGCTTCGACAGCCCGGTCCAGTTCTCCCGACGCATCGCGCTGGAGCCGCTGGAGATCGCAGGGGTCGCGATCGAGCCGAACGAGCTGGTCATGACCTGCCTGGGCGCGGCCAACCGGGACCCCCGCAAGTTCGGTCCCGATGCCGCAGAGCTGCGCCTCGACCGCGCCGAGGCCCGCGAGCACGTCTCGTTCGGCTCCGGTGTCCACCACTGCCTCGGGGCGGCGCTCGCCCGGCTGGAAGGCCAGGAGGCCATCGGCCGCCTGGTCCGCCGCTTCCCGGACATCGACCGGGCCGGCGCGCCCACCCACAACCAGCGCATCGTGCTGCGCGGCTACGACGACCTTCCCGTCTCGCTCTAGCTCGCTCGGCAAGGGTGGAGGCGTGATCCGCCCCGCCGACATCGACGCTGCGATCGACGAACTGGCCCGTGCCGGCTTCCTCGCGCCCACCGCCGAGGCCGCGGAGCTCAGCGCTGCGGCAGACGGCGATGAGGATCAGCTCCGCGCCTTCGTCCAGCGCCGCACCAGCGGCGAGCCGCTGGCCTGGATCACCGGGACCACGGTGTTCTGCGGCGAGACCATCCTCGTCCACCCCGGGGTCTACGTCCCGCGCCCCCAGACCCAGGCGATGGCGGAGGCGGCCGTGGCCCGCCTCCCGCCCGGCGGCACCGCCGTCGACCTCTGCACGGGGTCGGGCGCCATCGCCGTGGTCCTCTCCCGGCGCCAGCCCTCGGCGCAGGTCATGGCGACCGACCTGGACCCCGCGGCGGTGGCCTGCGCCCGTGCGAACGGGGTCGACGCCCACCAGGGCGACCTGGCCCAGCCGCTCCCCCCGGAGATGACCGGACGGGCGGACGTCGTCACCGCCGTGGTGCCGTACGTCCCCACCGAGTCCCTCCACCTCCTGCAGCGAGATGTCCGGGCCCACGAGCCGACCGCCGCGCTCGACGGCGGCCCCGGTGGCACCGAGGTCCTCGACCGAGCCGTGGAGGCCGCCAGCCGGATCCTCAGCCCCGGGGGCTGGCTCCTCCTGGAGCTCGGCGGGAACCAACCCGCCCACCTCGAACCGAGCCTGCGAGCCAGGGCCTTCGACCGCATCGAGGTCCGAACCGACGAGGAAGGCGACCCCCGCAGCATCGAGGCCCGCCTGCGGGCCCCGGGATGATCACACGTCGAGGAAGCGGCGGGTGGCGATCAGCGAGGAACCGACGGACAGCACGACGGCGGTGATGCCGACCCACAGGCAGGCCTGGAGGACGTCGCTGCTGTTGATGGTGAACGACTGCAGGAGCTCGAGCCCCTGGCCCTTGTCGAGCAGCTCGTCGATCCAGTTGCGGGCCAGGAACACCGCGCCGATGGCGAGCACGCCGCCGACCAGTCCCTGGACCAGTCCCTCGAGCATGAACGGGACGCGGATGAACCAGTTGGTGGCTCCCACCAGCTTCATCACCTCGATCTCGCGGCGCCGGGCGAACATGGCGGTGCGGATCGTGTTCAAGATGAGCAGCGTCGACGCGGCAAGCAGGAACGCAGCGGAGAAGAAGAGGAGCTTGTTGACGAAGTCCGTCATGCCCTTCATCTGCTTGATGACATCGGTGGCAGCCCGGACCTCGAAGACGTTGGGCTGCTTGCGGTAGTAGTTCACGAGGCCCTGGACGGTGGCCACGCTGGAGTCCTTCGGCTGGACCCGGAAGCTGGTCGGGAGGTCGGCGGGGCCGACGTTCTCGAGCATGGTGTCCTGACCCTTGAACAGCTGCTTGAAGTCCGCGTAGGTCTCGTCACGGTCGATGTAGGTGGCCTCGGCGATGCCGGGGTTGTCCTGCAGCGACGTGCGGACCTCGGCCAGCTGCGACTCGGACGCGTCGGGTTCGACGTAGACGATGAACTCGACGCCGTTCTCGAACTGGCGGGTCAGGTTCTGCGCGCCCTGACGGACCAGGACGGTGGCGCCGACGATGGACAGCGAGATGAAGACGGTGAGGACCGACGCGACGGTGAGCGTGATGTTGCGGGTCAGGTTCGCCGCGGTCTCTCGGAAGACGTAGTTGCCGTTGATGGCCATGGGGGTGCCTCGCTGCCTTACTCGTAGACGCCGCGGGCCTGGTCGCGGATGATCGAGCCGCGGTCGAGCTCGATCACGCGGCGCCGCATGGTGTCGACGATGCTGCGGTCGTGGGTGGCCATCACCACGGTGGTGCCGGTGCGGTTGATGCGGTCCAGCAGGCGCATGATGCCGACCGAGGTGGCCGGGTCCAGGTTGCCGGTGGGCTCGTCGGCCAGCAGGATCAGCGGCCGGTTCACGAACGCCCGGGCGATGGACACGCGCTGCTGCTCGCCACCGGAGAGCTCGTCGGGGTAGTTCTTGTGCTTCTTGGCCAGGCCGACCAGTTCGAGGATGGCGGGGACCTGGGTCTTGATGACGTGGCGGGGGCGGCCGATGACCTCCAGCGCGAACGCCACGTTCTCGTACACCGTCTTGTTGGTGAGGAGCTTGTAGTCCTGGAAGACGCAGCCGATGTTGCGGCGCAGGAACGGGACCTTCCAGCTGTTGAGCGTCCCGATGTCCTTGCCGGCCACGAAGATGTTGCCGCTGCTGGGCTCCTCCTGCTTGTTGAGCAGGCGGATCATGGTGCTCTTGCCCGATCCGGAAGGGCCGACGAGGAACACGAACTCGCCCTTGTTGATCTCGCAATCGGCCTCCCGGAGGGCGACGACGTCGCCCTTGAAGACCTTCGAGACGTTTTCGAGCTTGATCATTCCGTGAGGACCCCAGGGTCGGTCGGTGTGGCGTTGCTCCCTCGCCAGAGCACCAGTCGACGTTACCGCAGGGGTCGGTCGCTTCCGCGGCACCCGGCGCAGATCACGGCCGTGACCTGGCGGTTCCCGTCAGGCTTCGAGCGCCTGGCTGCGCTGCCAGCGGAGGTACGCCTCCATGAACTCGTCGAGGCCGCCGTCGAGCACGCCATCGACGTTGCCCGTCTCGTGCTCGGTCCGGAGGTCCTTGACCATCTGGTACGGCTGCATCACGTAGGAGCGGATCTGGGAGCCGAAGCCGACCGAGTGCTGGACGCCGCGGATGGCGTCGAGCTCGGCCTGGCGCTCCTGGCGCTGCAGCTCGGCCAGCTTGGCCTTGAGGTACTGCATCGCCTTGTCCTTGTTCTGGTGCTGGCTGCGCTGGTTCTGGCAGGTGGTGACCACGCCCGTGGGAAGGTGGGTGAGGCGCACCGCCGAGTCGGTGACGTTGACGTGCTGGCCGCCGGCACCCGACGACCGGTAGGTGTCGACCCGCAGGTCCTTGTCCTCGATGACGATGTCGGGCACGTCTTCGAGGAACGGGGTGACCTTGAGCGCGGCGAACGCGGTCTGGCGCTTGCCCTGGGCGTTGAACGGGCTCATGCGGACCAGGCGGTGGACGCCGTGCTCGGAGCGCATCAGCCCGTACGCGTAGCGGCCCTTGACCAAGAAGGTGGCGGAGGAGATGCCGGCCTCGGACCCGGCGGACACGTTCTCCAGCTCGGTGTCGAGGCCCTTGCGCTCGGCCCAGCGGAGGTACATGCGCAGCAACATGTTGGCCCAGTCCTGGGAGTCGGCCCCGCCCTCGCCGGCCTGGATCTCGGCGATGACGTCGAGCTCGTCGTGCTCACCGGTGAACAGGCTGCGCAGCTCCAGGGCGCCGAAGTCCGCGGCGAGCGACGTGAGCGCCGCCTCGATCTCGGAGGTGACCGAGTCGTCGTCCTCCTCCTCGGCCAGCTCGGCGAGCGTCTCGACCTCCTCGATGCGCTCCGCGAGCCCGTCGTAGTGCTCGAGGTCGTCGTTGACCGAGGACAGCTCACCGGTGATCCTGCGAGCCTGGTCGGCGTCGTCCCACAGATCGGGACGCGACGCCTCGGTCTCGAGCTGGGGCTGCCGGGCGCGCAGCTCGTCGATCTTGAGGTACACGGCTGCTTCGCTGAGCCGCTTGCGCAGGGCGCTGGTGTCGTCGCTGACGTCTCGCATGGTCTCTTGATCCTGCCCGATCACCGCCGGGTCCGGGCAACCCGATCGCCCGGACCGCCGTCGGCAGCGCCAGACTGGCACCGTGCCGAACACCGTGTCCCCGCCCGTCTTCCTCTTCGACGGCGACTGCGCGTTCTGCTCCTCGTGCGCCCGCTGGCTGACCGGTCACGTGCCGACTCCCGTGGCGATCGAGCCGTGGCAGTGGACCGATCTCGGTCCGCTCGGCGCCACCCTCGACGAGGTCGATGTCGCCGTCGTGCTGGTCGATGTGACGCTCCGCCGCACCCACGGGCCCGAGGCGATCGGAGGCCTGCTGCGATCGAGCACCGCCGGGTTCTGGCGCTGGTGCGGGCGGGTGCTGGGTCTGCGGCCGACGCTCGTCCTGGCCTGGCCCGTGTACCGGTGTGTCGCCCGCAACCGCCACCGCATGCCGGGCGGCACGGCTCAGTGCTCGCTGCCGCAGGCGGAGCGCGATCACACGCCCGGCGGGCCGCGCTGACGGATCCGCAGAAGGGGACCCGGAGCGGAAATCCCTGAACGCACGGCGCGCCGGTTCCGTAGCGTGGTCGGGCTGTGCACCCGCCCGACCCTCCCGCCGACAGCCGCCTGCTGATCCAGTACCTGCGCCCCGAGCGCCGGCCGCTGACCGCGCTCTTGGGCCTGCTCGTGGTGGCGATGATCCTCCCGCTCGCCGGACCGCTGCTCATCGGCGCGTTCGTGGACGCCGCCCTCGATGGCGAGTCGGCGTCGCAGCTGGCGGCGCTCGGCGGGCTGTTCCTCCTGACCACGCTCACGGGCGACGCCCTCCAGCTCGTCGTCACCTGGTTCTCGGTGCGCCTGGCGTGGCGTGTCGGGAACCGGCTGCGGGTGGACCTGTGCCGCCACGCGCTCGGGCTCGACCTCGACTGGCACGGCGACCACAGCGCCGGCCAGCTGATCGAGCGGATCGACGGCGACATCGACGCCGTCACCCGCTTCGCCTCCACGGCGGTGCTCCAGCTGGCCGGCAACACGATCCTCGTGGCCGGCGTCCTGGTGATCTCCGCCGTCATCGACTGGCGCGCCAGCATCCTCATCGCCATCACCGTCGCCGTCGCCGTCGCCGTCCTGGTGCGGATGCGGCGGGTCGCGGTCCCCTTCTACGACGAGGAGCGCGAGGTGCAGTCGCACCTCTACGGCGATCTCGAGGAGCGGCTCGGCGGGCTGGAGGACATCCGGGCCAACGGAGCGGGGCCGTGGGCGGTCCAGAAGCTCCACGAGCACTCCGCGGCGTGGTGGCGCACCGCTCGTCGGGCGGCAGCGCGCGGCGACGGCGGCCTCACCCTCGCAGGAGGCGTGTTCGCCGCCGGGTCGGTCGCCGTGCTGGGGCTCAGCACCTGGCAGTGCCGTCAGGGCGAGCTCAGCGTCGGCTCCGTGCTGGCGCTGCTGCGCTTCTCCCAGATGGTGAGCGACCCGCTGTGGCGGGTGGCCGAGCAGCTGGCGGAAGCGCAGAAGGCCATCGCCGGCACGCGCCGCGCCGCCCGGCTCCTCGCCGAGGAGTCCGCCCTCCCCGACGGCCACCGCGACGACCTGCCCGCCGGACCGCCCTCGATCGAGTTCGACGGCGTGTCGTTCGGCTACGGCACCGGCACCGACGTCCTGCGAGACGTGTCGTTCGAGCTGCACGCGGGCACGGCGCTCGGCGTCGTCGGCCGGACCGGCAGCGGCAAGACCACCATCGGCCGGCTCGTCGCCCGGCTCTGGGACACCGAGTCGGGCACCGTGTCGGTGGGCGGCACCGATGTCCGCGACCTCACCCTCGAGGGCCTGCGGCGCCGCATCGGCATCGTCACCCAGGAGGTCGAGGTCTTCCGCGCCTCGGTGCGAGACAACCTCACGGTGTTCGGCACCCTCGCAGGAGACGATGCCGCCGTCATCGGAGCGCTGCGCACGGTGGGACTCGGCGACTGGTTCGACTCGCTCGACGGCGGTCTGGACCAGCACCTCGAGGGCGACACCGAGCTGTCAGCGGGCGAGGGCCAGCTCCTCGCGTTCGCCCGCCTCCTGCTGGCCGACCCGGGCGTGGTGATCCTCGACGAGGCGTCCAGCCGGCTCGATCCCGACACGGAGGCCCGGCTCATCGCCGCCACCGACCGCCTGCTCGCCGGGCGGACCGCCATCATCATCGCCCACCGCCTCTCGACCCTGGACCGGGTCGATGAGATCCTCGTGCTCGATCACGGACGGCTGGTCGAGCACGGTGACCGGGCCCGCCTCGCGGCCGAGCCCACCAGCCGCTTCCACCACCTCCTCGCCACCAGCCGGGCCGCCCAGGAGGTGGTCCGGTGAGCACCCCGCAGACCGCCAGCAGCGCACGGTTCGCCTGGCGCATCCTCAAGGCCGACCCGATCACGTGGGGGATCTCCCTCACGATGTGGGTCGCCTTCTTCTCCCTGCCCCTTCCCGCTGGGCTCGTCCTGCGCGCCATCCTCGACCAGCTCCCCGACGGAGACGGCGCACCGCTGGGCGTCTTGTTCGCGATCCTGCTCGGCTTCGAGGTCGGGCGCTGGATCATCCTCTTCCCCGCCATCGTCCAGTGGCACGGCGCCTGGGTGTTCTGGCACACCGTCCCGCGGGTGAACGCCCTGCGGTCGCTGGTGTCCGATCCTGGTCCGACCACGGGCCGGCTCCCGGGCTCGTCCGGCGAGGCCGTCAGCCGGTTCCGCGACGACGCTCGCGACGTCGCGGAGGTGCTCGACGTGTGGCTGGACCTCATCGCGGCGGGCATCACCACCGGGGCCGGCGTGGTCGTGCTGTACCTGATCTCCCCCGTCGCCGCCACGGCGATCGTGGCGCCGATCCTGCTCGTCCTCGCCATCGGCCACCTGCTGGCCGCCCGCCTGCGCGAGTGGCGGTGGGCCGAGCGCGAGGCCACCGCCGGGGTCGCCGCGTTCATCGGCGATGCGTTCGGTGCCATCGCCACCGTCAAGGTCGCGGCCGCCGAGCCGGCGATCCTCGCCCGCTTCGCCCGGCTCGGCAGCACCCGTGCGGAGGCGGCCCGCAGCGACCAGGTCGGAACGCAGCTGGCGCAGACCCTCGGCGGCATCACCGCCAACGCCGGGCTCGGCCTGGCCCTCGTGCTCATCGCCCCGGCCATGAGCAAGGGCGACCTCTCCATCGGCGACATCGGCCTGTTCACCACCTACGCCACTGCGGTGTCGAGCCTCCCGCGCGTCACCGCCCGCTGGTCGACGTTCCAGCGCCAGGGTGACGTGTCCGCGGCCCGGCTCGGTCGGCTGCTGCCGGACCACGACCCCGACCAGGCCTCGGCGGCCACGCCGACCTGGCTGCGTGGCGGTCCCCCGCCGTTCCCGACCCTCACGCCGTCGTCACCGGCCACCCGGACCGGTTCCGAGCGCCTGGCGGCCCTGCGCATCCGCGACCTGCGTGTCCGCCTCGACGACACCGACCAGCTCGACGGAGTCGACCTCGAGGTCCGGCGTGGCCAGTTCGTGGTCATCACCGGACCGGTCGGCGCCGGCAAGTCCGTGCTGCTGCGGGCCCTGCTGGGCCTGGTGCCGCACCAAGGGGGCACCATCTGGTGGAACGACGAGGAGGTCGTCGATCCGGCCACGTTCCTCGTCCCGCCCCGGGCGGCCTACCTGCCCCAGGTCCCGCGCCTGTTCTCCGAGTCGCTCCAGGACACCGTGCTGCTCGGTCACGATCCTGCCGGTCTGCAGGCCGCGCTCGCACGCGCCCGGCTCGTCGAGGACCTCGACGACATGCCGCACGGCCTCGACACCACCGTGGGCCCCAAGGGCGTCCGCTTGTCCGGCGGGCAGATCCAGCGGACCGCGGCGGCCCGAGCGCTCGTCCGCGCCCCCGAGCTCCTGGTGGTCGACGACCTGTCGAGCGCCCTCGATGTGGCCACCGAGGCCGAGATCTGGGACGGCCTGTTCGCCGAGGACGCCGCCGAGCTGACCGTCTTGGCCGTGAGCCACCGGCCCCGCGTCCTGGAGCGGGCCCACCAGGTCATCGAGCTGCGCAGCGGTCGCCGCGCCGTCTGATCAGCCGGCGCGCAGGCCCCGCCAATCGTTGCCGGTCCGGTGCTCCCAGGGCAGCAGCGGGCGCGGCGTGCCCATGTCGGCCCGGGCCCACGGCAGGTAGCGCTTGGTCCCCGTCACGGTGACGCGCGCTTCGGACGGCATCATCGGGCGGTTCGCCCCGTACCCGTCGATCCAGTTCCATGCGTACAACGACTTGGCTTCGTTCATGGGGGTGAAGCTACGGATGGGGGCGCGCCAGCGGATTTCGCTCATGTGCACGGTCGGTTGCCGCTGCCTGACACCCAACTGGGGGCGTCACGGCCTCGTCAGAGGCCGTGACACTGCTTGAACTTCTTGCCGCTTCCGCAGGGGCAGGGAGCATTGCGGGGGGTCTTGTCCCAGTCGCTCTTCACGACGGGGGTGTTGACCACCTCTTCCTCCACCGCGACCGGGCTGCCCTCGGCGGCGGCCTGGGCGCGAGCGGCGTCGGCCATGCCGTTGCCGGCCGACGAGGGATCGTCGGGCCCGGACGTCTGCAGCTGCGACACGGGGGCGTCCTCCGGCTGGCCCTCGACGACGACCTGCACGTGCATGACGTACTTGACGAAGTCCTGGGCGATGGAGTCCATCATCAGGCCGAACATCTCGAAGCCCTCGCGCTGCCACTCGACGAGCGGGTCCTTCTGGCCCATGGCCCGGAGGTTGATGCCCTCTTCGAGGTAGTCCATCTCCAGCAGGTGCTCGCGCCAGTGCTGGTCGATGATGTTCAGCATCACCTGGCGCTCGATCTGCCGCATGGTCTCGGCGCCGAGCTCCTGCTCGCGCCGCTCGTAGTAGGCGGTGGCGTTGGCGAGGAGCAGCTCCTGCATGTCCTGGGTGCTGTCCGCGTCGGCGAGCTGTGCCTCGGTGATGTCGGTGGGCCAGAACGAGGACACCTCCATGTGGAGGCCCTCGATGTCCCACTCGTCGTCGGCGTCGGACACGCAGAAGGTCTTGACCGACGTGTCGATGGCTTCCTCGAGGTACTCGAGCGTCTCCTCGCGGAGCTCGGCCTCGTCGAGGATCTGGTCGCGGCGCTTGTAGATGACCTTGCGCTGCTCGTTCATGACCTCGTCGTACTTCAGCACGTTCTTGCGGATCTCCGCGTTGCGCTGCTCCACCGTGTTCTGGGCCCGCTCGATGGCCTTGGTGACCATGCGCGCCTCGATCGGCACGTCATCGGGGAGGGCCTTGCCCATCACCCAGTTCATGGCGCCGGTGGCGAAGAGGCGCATCAGCTCGTCCTCGAGGGACAGGTAGAAGCGGCTCTCGCCCGGGTCGCCCTGGCGCCCCGAGCGGCCTCGGAGCTGGTTGTCGATGCGGCGGGAGTCGTGGCGCTCGGTGCCGAGCACGTAGAGGCCGCCGAGCTCGCGCACCTGGGCGCCCTCGATGTCGGTCTCCACCTTGTACTTGGCGGTGAGCTCCTTCAGGCGGGCGTGGCCCTCCTCGGACTCCAGGTCGACGCCCTCGGCCCGCAGGTCCCGCTGGGCGAGGCCCTCGGGGTTGCCGCCGAGGAGGATGTCGACGCCACGACCGGCCATGTTGGTGGCGACCGTGATGGAGTGCAGGCGCCCGGCCTGGGTGACGATCTCGGCCTCGCGCGTGTGCTGCTTGGCGTTGAGCACCTCGTGGCCGATGCCCCGCTTGTCGAGCATCCGCGACAGCTTCTCGGACTTGGCCACCGAGATGGTGCCGACGAGCACCGGCTGACCGGTCTCGTAGCGCTCGGCGAGGTCCTCGACGACCGCCTCGAACTTGGCGTCCTCGGTCTTGTAGATGAGGTCGGCCTGGTCGTCGCGCAGCAGGTCGCGGTGGGTGGGGATCGGCACGACCTGGAGGTTGTAGGTGCTGGCGAACTCGGCGGCCTCGGTGACGGCCGTGCCCGTCATGCCGGCGAGCTTGTCGTACATGCGGAAGTAGTTCTGGAGGGTGATGGTGGCGAGGGTCTGGTTCTCCTCTTTGATCTTCACCCCCTCCTTGGCCTCGACCGCCTGGTGGAGGCCCTCGGACCAGCGCCGGCCTTCGAGGATGCGACCGGTGAACTCGTCGACGATCTTCACCTCGCCGTGCTGGAGGATGTAGTCCTTGTCCCGCTTGTAGAGCTCCTTGGCCTTCAGGGCGGCCTGGAACTGGTGGACCAGGTTCTGCTGCACGGCGTCGTACATGTTGTCCACGCCGAGGGCGGCCTCGACCTTGGCCACGCCCTCCTCGGTGGGGGCGACGATGCGCTTCTCCTCGTCGACGTCGTAGTCGACGTCGCGGGTGAGGCCGCGGACGATGCTGGCGAACTTGTAGTAGAGCTTCGCCGCGTCGGCGACCCGGCCCGAGATGATGAGCGGGGTGCGGGCCTCGTCGACGAGGATCGAGTCGACCTCGTCGACGATCGCGTACACGTGGCCGCGCTGGACCTTGTTGGCCGCCGTGGTGGCCATGTTGTCGCGCAGGTAGTCGAAGCCGAACTCGTTGTTGGTGCCGTAGGTGATGTCGCAGGCGTACTGGGCGCGCTTGAACGCGGCGTCGCCGCCGTCGGGCAGCACCAGGCCGATGGACAGGCCGAGCCAGCCGAGCACCTCGCCCATCCACTCGGAGTCTCGGGTGGCCAGGTAGTCGTTGACCGTGATGACGTGCAGGCCCTTGCCGGTGAGACCGTTGAGGTACATCGGCAGGGTCGAGGTGAGGGTCTTGCCCTCGCCGGTCTTCATCTCGGCGATCCAGCCGTAGTGCAGGGCGGCGCCGCCCATCATCTGGACGTCGTAGTGGCGCTGGCCGATGGTCCGCGTGGCCGCCTCTCGGGTGACCGCGAAGGCGTCGAGGATGATGTCGGTCAGGTCCGCGCCGTTGTCCAGCTGCTGGCGGAAGTCCGCCGTCTTGGCCTGGAGCTCGGCGTCGGAGAGCTTCTGGAGATCGGATTCGCGTGCGTTGATGTCGGGAACGAGGCCTTGAAGGGCTTTGACCTTCTTGCCTTCGCCGACGCGGAGGAGCTTGTCGAGAACAGCCATGAGGTCCGCAAGTGTACGCGCCGCGCCCCGGAACGCAGATCGGGCGTCCGATCCGGGTCGGGCCGTTCCATAGGATGCGCCCGACCTGCAGCCCGACCGCCCCGTCACCCGGAGGACCCCCCATGGCCCGCCATCAGCACGGCATCTTCGCCGAAGGCACGCGAGCCCAGCACCACCTCGAGCTCCACCTGCGCGACGACGCCGGACCGGCTGCGGTCGCCGCTGCGCTGGTGGGTGTCCGCCGGGCCAACGCGGAGCACCGGACCAACGGCGGGACCAACCTGGTCCTCGGCTTCGGGCCTGCGCTCTGGGCCCGGTTCCCCGAGGCGCTGCCGACGCTGGCCGTCACGCCGTTCCCCGGATACGACAACGAGGCGGCGGGGCTGCACGCCCCGGCGACGCAGGCCGACCTGTGGGTGTGGGTGCACGGCCCGTCGATCGACCTGGTCTACGACGTGATCCGCTCCGCCGCCGTCGCCCTCGCGCCCGTCGCCGACATCACCCTCGATCTGCCGGCGTTCGTCTACCACGACTCGCGCGACCTCACGGGCTTCATCGACGGCACCGCCAACCCGCCCCTCGACGACGCACCGGTTGCGGCCGTGGTGGCCGACGACCAGCCCGGGGCGGGCGGCGCCTACGCGATGACCATGCGGTTCGTCCACGACCTCGCAGCGTTCGAAGCGCTCCCGGTTGCCGACCAGGAGCTGGTCTTCGGGCGGACCAAGGCGGACAGCGCCGAGCTGCCCGACCACGTGAAGCCCGCCGACTCCCACGTCGGCCGGGCCGAGGTGGCCGACGCCGACGGCGAGGAGCTGGAGGTCTACCGGCGCAGCGTCCCGTGGGCCACCGCCGCCCAGCAGGGCATCCACTTCGTGTCGTTCGGTGCCGACACGGACCGCTTCGACCTCCAGCTGCGCACGATGCACGGCCTGGAGGCCGACGGCCTGACCGACCGGCTCCTGCGGTTCACGACACCGGTCACCGGCTCGTTCTGGTTCTGCCCGTCGGTCGAGGCGCTCGACGCGATCGCGCCGCTGCCCGACGACGACTGACGAGTCGCCGACGGACGCCGGCACCGGTCACCCGGCACCGGATCAGCAGCGGCTCAGTCGGCCTCGTCGATGAGGCCGACGTTGCCGTCCTCCCGGCGGTACACGACGGCGGAGCGCGACGTCTCCACGTTGGTGAAGAAGAAGAACCCGTGACCGATGAGCTCCATGCGCTCGGCGGCCTCGTCGGCCGACATCGGGTGGATCGCGAACCGCTTGGACTTCACGATCCTGAGCCCATCATCGATCGCCTCGTCGAGCTCGACGACCTCGTCGATCACCTCGGGCTCGGCGATGGCCACGGCGCCGAGCGCGTCGACCTTCTTGTGGGCCTTGGGCCGGCCCTGCTGGCGGCGCGAGAGCTTCGTCTTGAGCTTGTGCAGCTGGTGCTCGAGCTTGTCGTAGGCCTTGTCGACCGCCTGGTACCCGTCGGGGGCCTGGACCTTGCACCGGACGTGGTGGCCGTGCCCTTCGATGGTGACCTCGCAGACCTCCTTGTCGGCGATCCGCGGGTTCTTGTGCTCCCAGAAGTGGACCTCGGCATGTTCGAGGCCATCGAGGAAGCGTCCGAGCCTCCCGATCTTCTCCTCGGCCATGACCCGCAAGCTCTCGGGCACCTGCGTGTGGCGACGACTGACCGTGACCTGCACCGGCATGACCTCCGTATCGGGGATGGTCCTCCGGATCGTAGACCCGTCATCTCGGGTGCGCCGCCGCTGCTCCGATCACCCTCGCTGCGCCGACCGTGCGCAGGGCTGCGGCGGCGGCGGCGAGGGTGGCACCGGTGGTCACCACGTCGTCGACGAGGAGGACCGACGCCCCTCGCACGGTCCGACGGGCGCCGAACTCCGGTCCGTCCCGACGCTCGAGCAGGGTGCGGCCGGTCTGCGGCGGTCCTGGCAGCCGGATGAGGACCGACCAGCACGGTCGCCCGAGCTCCGCAGCCACCCGCCGGGCCAGGACCTCGGCGTGGTCGAAGCCGCGGCTGCGCCGCCGGAGGTCGGTGGTGGGCGCCCAGGTGACGAGGTGGACCTCCTCGGCGCTCACCAGGCCGGCGATGCCCTCGGCCAGCCACGACGCCGAAGCTCGGGCGTTGCGGTACTTGAGCTGGGCGACCACCTGGCGGGCCGGACCGGCGTAGTCGAGCAGCGCCCGGCACGCATCGAGCCCCGGCGGCACCGGGACGGCGACCGACGGCGCCATCGCCGCCACGCAGTCGGCACAGGGCGCCGGTCCGACCGTGGCGCAGGCGGGGCACCGGGTGGCGAGGAGCATGACCCGACGGTACGGACGGGGTCTGACACCGAAGCCCCCAGACAGCCCGTGGGAACATCGGGCCCGTCGCCGCGGTTGCACGACGGTCCCCGAGAACGAAGCGAGCCTGCGATGCGAGTCGACGTGTGGTCCGACGTGGTGTGCCCCTGGTGCTACGTGGGCCTGGCCAACCTGGGCACCGCCCTCGACCGGTTCGAGCACCCCGACGACGTCGAGGTCGTCATGCACTCGTTCCAGCTCGACCCCGGCGCCCCGAGGCGCGACGAGCAGCCCCTCGAGGAGCGCCTGGCGCAGAAGTACGGGACCAGCGTCGGCCAGATCAAGGCGCAGCAGGCCCGGATCGTGAGCCTCGGCGCCGAGCGCGGCCTCGACTTCCGCTTCGACCGGGCCGTCGGCGGCAACACCTTCGACGCCCACCGGCTCCTCCACCTGGCCCGCGTCCGCGGGGTCCAGCTCGAACTGACCCACGCGCTCGGGAAGGCCTACTTCACCGACGGCGAGCCCATCGGCGAGCCCGCCACCCTGCGCGGCCGGGCCATCGCCGTCGGCCTCGACGCAGATGAGGTCGACGCCGTGCTGCACGGCGAGGCGTTCGCCGCCGAGGTGCGCGAGGACATCGAGGCGGCCCAGCGCATCGGCATCTCCGGCGTCCCCTTCTTCGTGATCGACGGGCGGCTCGGCGTCTCCGGCGCCCAGCCGCCGGAGTCGCTCCTGGACCTGCTCGAGCAGGGCTGGGCCACCCGCGAGCCCGCACCCGTCCAGATCCTGGCCGGTGCCCCAGGCGTCGACGGCACTGACGCGTGCGGCCCCGATGGCTGCGAGATCTGACTCGGGCCTGATGCGCCGTCCCCGTTAGCGTCGGCGTCGTGTCGCGCCTCTTCGCCATCCCCCCGTGGCTCGAGGTCCGCCGCCGGCTGCTGCCGCTGATCACCGGCCTGGTCCTCTGCGGCGTGGCCTACGGCTGCATCGTGTCCGCCGGCCTCGGGCTCGATCCGTGGGACGTCCTGCACCAGGGCATCTCGGACCGCACCGGGATCCCCATCGGCACCGTCAGCGTGCTCGTGTCGTTCGTGGTGATCCTCGGGTGGATCCCGCTACGCCAGCGGCTCGGCCTCGGGACGGTGCTGAACGCGATCTTGATCGGCCTCACCATGGACGTCGTCCTGCTCGTGCTCCCGGAACCGGGCAGCGGGTCCACGCTCCAGCGCTGGGGCCTGCTCGTCGCCGGTCTCGTCATCGCCGGCCCGGGCATCGGGATGTACATCGGCGCCCGCCTGGGCCCCGGTCCCCGAGATGGGATCATGACCGGGCTCGCCGAGCGGGGCCCGTCGATCCGTGTCGTGCGCACCGGCATCGAACTCACCGCCCTGGCGGCCGGATGGGCGCTGGGCGGGACCATCGGGATCGGCACCTTGCTCTTCGCCCTCTCCGTCGGACCCAACGTGCAGTTCTGGCTGGCGCGCCTCGACCTGGGGTTCCCTCCGGGCTTCGAGCCGGTCGTCCACCCCGACGGCCACCACGCCGATGATCCGCCTCCCGACGTGGAGCCGGACTTCACCATCTCGGGAAGCTGAGGCCCGCCCGTCAGGCGCCGGCGTCGAGCGCGGGCGCGTCGTCGTCGCCGGGTCCGCTGGGCAGCGCCGCCACGACCGGGTTCTCGCCGGCCACGATCCGGTCGGTGCGCTCGGACACGAAGTGCGCCCAGTCCGGGTGCGTGAGCACGTAGAAGGACCGGGTCTTGATGGCGTGCACCACCATGGCCGCCACATCGGACGGGTCGAGGCCGCCGGCGATGACCCCGGCGATGAACTCCCGCATGCCCTCGTCCATCGTCTCGACACCGGTCGGCTCATCGGACGGCGGGCGGTTGCGGCCGGCCTCGTGGATGCGGGTCCGCACCCACCCGGGGCACAGGACCGACACGCCGACGCCCTCGGCGCCGACCATCTGGAGCTCGGCGGCGAGCGTCTCCGACAGTGTGACCACGCCGTGCTTCGAGACGTTGTAGACGCCCATCAGCGGGGCGGACACCAGACCGGCCATCGACGCCGTGTTGACGATGTGCCCCTCCCCCTGCTCGATGAACAGCGGGGCGAAGGCGCGCACGCCGCTGATCACCCCGCGCAGGTTCACGCCCAGGACCCAGTCCCACTCGTCGTCGCTGGCCAGCCAGATGGGTCCACCGGCGGAGACGCCGGCGTTGTTGCACACCACGTGGGCGCCGCCGAACCGCTCGATCGCAGCGTCGCGCAGCCCGTCGACCTGCGGCGCGTCGGCGACGTCGCACACCACCGTGAGGGCCTCGGCGCCGTCCGGCAGCCCGGCCGCAGCCTGCTCGAGGGCGTCGGCCTCGATGTCGGCCATCACGACCCCCATGCCCTCGGCCACGAACGCCTCGACCATCGCCAGGCCGATGCCCGAGGCGGCGCCGGTGACGACGGCGACCTTGCCGGAAAGCTCTTCCACGACCACTCCCCTGTGGCTCTGGGCCGCGGGGGTGCGGCCGGTGGCGGCACCCTACTGAACCCCTGACCCGCGGGTCAGGTGGGGAGCGCGCTCCCCGGGGCCCAGGCGGCGTGGGTGCCGCTGGAGATCTGCTCGGGCAGGCGCAGCCGGGCGATGGGCCCGTCGCTGATGCGGCGGCCGTCGAGCACGAGGCACTCGGAGCGCTCGTTCGCCGGATCGGTGGTGAAGGTGACGATGTACACGTCGTCCTCGGCGGTGGCGTGCGCCCTGGGGGCCACGCCGACCTCGGACCCGTAGACGCCGTCGGGCAGGCGCAGCACGTCGTCGGCTCCGGTCTCGGTGTCGTGGCGCACGAACCCGTCGAAGAGGAACCAGCCCGGCTTGCCCGTGGCGGACCAGACGTAGCGGTGCCGCCGGCCGGTGTGGCGGCCGTTGATGATCCCGAACTCGGAGAAGTCGTCGCGCATCCGCTCCTCGGTGCACGCGCCGGTCCGCCGGTTCAGCCGCCAACGGTGCAGGCGCGTCTCCATCCAGTCCAGCGCCAGGTAGCGGTACATCCACATGTCGTCGCCGATCTCGGGCTTGCGGGGCGAGGGGCAGCCCTGGTGGAACCCTTCGAGCACCACGTCATCGCCGTCCTCGTACGCGTTCGTCCAGTGGAGGACGTAGGTGGGGTCGGCCTCGAACCACTGCACGTCCTCCTCGGTCCCCCGGCGGGGCACGACGGCGAGCCGGGTCGGCTGGTCGTGCATGCGCACGGCGTGGACGCCCTTGAGGAGCAGGTCCTCGTCCCAGTGCATCGGCAGGTCGTTGAGCACGACGAAGTGCTCGGTGATGGCCATGTCGTGGGGCAGGCGAGGGCCGGGCAGCGGGATCGGCGAGTAGTGGGCGAGCTTCCCCGTGCGGTCGACGCAGCCGAAGTGGAGGTAGGGCCACTGGGTTCCGTAGTTGAAGAAGAACAGCTCCCCGGTGGCCTCGTCGACCTTGGTGTGGGCGCTCACGCCCTCGGCCGGGAACCAGCCGTCCCACCGGGTGGGGCCGAGCGTGTCGAGCGTGTCGGGGTCCATGCGGTAGAGCTCGCCGCACTGCCAGAACGACGTGAGCACCTCGCCGTTGTGGACCACGAGGTCGGTGCTGCTGGCGTCCTTCATCGCACCCCTGGCGGTCAGGCCGTCGGTGCGGATCGCTCGCTTCGGGTTCTCGGCCAGGCCGGCCCACAGCGAGGTGCCGGTCTCCTGCTCGGCGAGCAGGCCTTCGGTGCGCACGAAGCGGTTGCGGTAGCTCGCCCGCCCTCCGGCGAAGCGGATGGCGTGCACCATGCCGTCGCCGTCGAACGGGTGGTACATCGAGATGGCCTCGTGGAGCGGGTTCTCGGTGTTGCGGACGTACAGCCCGTCGAGATCGGCCGGGATGGCGCCCTCGACGACCTCGACGTCGTCCACCCGCCACTCGGTGGCCTGCGGCCGCCACGCCCCGGAGCGGTACGGGTGGTCGTCGTCGTCGGGCAGCGTCCGCCGCAGCCGGTCGACCTCGGTGGCGGTCATGCGGGGGCTCCTTCGAGGATGAGCGAACAGGTGGTCGCGGTGCTTCCGCCGATGTTGAGGGTGCCGACCCGGTGGGCGCCTTCGACCTGGGTGGCGCCGGCGGTGCCGGTCACCTGGCGCAGGGCGTCGACGGCCATCCGCACGCCCGTGGCGCCCACCGGGTGGCCGCCGCCGATGAGCCCGCCGCCGGGGTTCACGGGGATGCGGCCGGTGCGCTCGATGTCGCCGGACTCGATGGCCTTCCACGACTCGCCCGGGCCGGTGATGCCCGTGTGGTCGATGGCGAGGTACCCCGATGCGGTGAAGCAGTCGTGCACCTCGACCGCGCCCAGGTCGTCGACCGAGCCCAGGCCGGCCCGGCCGATCGCATCGGCGAAGGCATCGCGCACGTGGGGCATGACGTGGCTCTCGTCCCGGCTGCGCTCGAGCTTGGCTGCGAGGGGCAGGCCCACGGTCCGGTGGCCCCAGCCGGTGATGCGGGCCCCCCGCCCGCCGGCGACCGACCCGGGGTGGTCGCGCACCCAGGCGTCGGTGGCGAGCACCACGCCCGCTCCCCCGTCGGTGACCTGGCTGCAGTCGGTGCGGCGGGTGCGGCCCGACACCACCGGGTTCACCTCGTCATCGTCGGAGAAGCTCGCCTCGCCGACGTGCCAGTCCCGCGTCTGCGCCGCAGGGTTGTCCTTGGCGTTGCGCATCGCCAGCTCGGCGAAGGCGTGGAGGTGCTGGTCGTCGAGGCCGTAGCGGCGGTCGTACTCGTCGGCCACGTCGGAGAACGCCTGGGGCCACACGTACTTCGGTGCCCCCTCGTGGCCGATCCAGCTGGCCGCCCCGAGGTGCTGGGCGGCCGTGTCCCCGGGGACCGTGCGCTCCAGCTCCACGCCGATCACCAGCGCGGTGTCGTAGCGACCGGCCTCCAGCTCGGCCATCGCCGCCAGGATGGCGATGCTCCCGGACGCGCACGCGGCCTCGTGCCGGGCGGCGGGCCGCCCCCAGAGGTCCTCGTCCACCGTGGCGGGCATGGCGCCGAGGTGGCCCTGGCCGGTGAACAGCTGGCCGAACGCGTTGCCCACGTGGACGGTGCCGATGTCGGCGGCCCGCACCCGGGCGTCGGCGAGCGTGCCTCGCACGGTCTCGGCGGTGAGCCCGTCGAACGCGATGCCTTCCCGCGTCAGGTTCCGGGCGAAGTCGCTCCGGTACCCGCCCAGCACCCAGATCCCCTGCTGCCCCATCGACCCATCCCTGCTGCGGCGTCCGACGCGATGTGCCCTCGGTCACGTCGAAGCGTACCGGCCTCGGGGCCGCACCCGCCCGCTCCTACGCTGGGCGGATGCACCCGCTCGTTCGTCGCCTCGTCGCCCTGGCGGCGACGGCGGTGGTGGCGGCCCTGGCGCTCACCGGGTGCGGCGGCGGCGAGGACCACGTGGCCCTGGCGATCCAGCAGGCCGAGCGCCCGCACGGCACCGTGGTCTTCACGGTGGAGTGCGCAGAGGAGATCGAGGTCGAACTGGCCCCCGACCCTGCGGGCTCCGGACTGGAGCAGGTCACCGTGTGGGGCAACCCGAGGACGGGCACCTGCCATCCCGATGCCGCCTCGGACGACCTTGCGGGCGATCAGTTCGTCGACGGCGCCACCAGCCAGGTCGTGACCGTCGCGAACAGCTGCCTCCCGGAGCCCGAGACCTGCTGACCGGCGCCGCACGGGATTCCTGACAGCCGAGACACCCGTGGGGCCGGTCGGTGGACTCTCATGGGTGTGATGACGGAGCCGGCGGCGGATGCCCCACCCCTGGGATGGCCCCCAGAGGACGTTGCGCTGTACGAGGCCCACGCACCGCGCCTGCTCGCCCTGGCGGCGGCCCTGGCCGGGCCCTCCGACGCCGACGACGTGGTGGCGAACGCCGTCCTGCGCTCGTTCACCAGCCCGGGCTGGCGCACCGTGGCCAACCCCGGCGCCTACCTCACCCGAGCCGTGGTCAACGAGGTGCGCGCCGGCCACCGCTCGGCGATGCGGCGCAGCGCACGCGAGGCCCGCTACGCCGGCCGAGACGAGACCACCCGCCCCGACGGCGACCCGGATCCAGACCTGCTGGCCGCGCTCGCCCGCCTCCCCGTGCAGCAGCGAGCCGTCACCTTCCTCACCTATTGGGCGGACCTCACGCCGGCCGGGGTCGCGGCCGAGCTCGGCATCTCCGAGGGCTCGGTCCGCAAGTACCTCGCCCGGGCGCGATCGACGCTGCGAAAGGGACTCCTGTGACCGACGAACCGATCGACCCCACCAGATCGAGCGACCCCACCGGCTCGAGCGACCTCAGCGGCTCGAGCGGATCGACCGATGGCCTCGACGAGCGGCTGCGCCGAGGCTTCGACCACCTCGCCCGGGCCGCCGGCCATCCACCGCCGCTCCCCGACGCGCCCGGCCATGGGCTCCCGGCCCTGCACCGCTCGACCCCCCGGGTCCTGGTGGCTGCCGCGATCGTCGCCATCCTCGTCCTCACCGCCGGAGCGGTGCTCGTGGCCACCGGAGGCGACGACCCTGGCGAAGACCTCCACGCCGGCACCGGCACCACCACGTCGACCGAGCCCGACCACGGCCCGAAGGAGACCCCGGTGCCCACGAGCAGCCACCTCCTCCTGTGCCCGCCCGCCCTGCTTGACGTCAGCCGGCTTCCCGTGCAACCGACCCTGGTACCCGACCCAGGCGTGGATGCCACCGCGGACTCATCCGGCCCCTACGAGCTCACCTGGGAGCAGGACGGCCAGACGGTGCGGCTCCAGTACCCGGGGATGTTCCACGACGTGCCGATGACCGACCGGGGGCGGAGCCGCTCCGACGAGCTCGATCGAGGCGGGATGCTCGTCACGTTCACCCGGGGACCCACCCTCGCCCGCGTCGACGACCGCGATCACGAGCGCGACCCCGACACCAACGTGCCGTGCCACGAGTACGACCTGCTCGTGGAGGGTCCCGACGAGGATGGCGCGGCGATCGAGCGGACCACCGCCCGCACCATCGCCGAGGCGGTCCGGATCGTCGATCCTCCTGGCGGCGTGACGGTGCCCGCCGTGACCGGGATGAGCCGGGCCGAGGCCCAGGACGCACTCGCCCGCGCCGGCCTCATCCCCGACTGGACCTGGAGCTACGTCGCCTCGGATGCCACGCCGGTGACGGTCCAGGAACCGGCCGCGGGGACCACGACCGCTGCGGGAACGGTCGTCACGCTCGCCACCGACCAGCCCGGGTTCCCCGTGCCCGGGACCCCGATCGCCTGCCCCATGGGCCGCCTCGTCGTGGACGCCGAGATGGGCACGCCCTCCACCGAGGAGCCCGGCGCCATCGTCTCGTGGACCGAGAAGCCGTTCCCTGCGGGCATCCACGCGCAGGTCAGCTGGCCCAACGTCACCGGCGGTTCCCGGATCACGGCAGAGGCCGAGCCGTCCTTCGAGCAGAGGAACGCCCACCGCATCACGATCAACGGTCGGCCGGCGCTGATGCACGACGAAGACCTCAACGGCCCGCACCTCGTGTACGACACCGGGCTGCCCGGCCTCTGCCGCTTCCTCGAGGTCGGTGTGTACGGCGACGGCGCCACGTTCGCGGAACGCACGGACCGGGCCATCGAGCTCGCGACCGAGAAGATCACGATCCTGCCGCCACCGACCGGTGAGCCCCCCGACGTGACCGGCCTGCCCCTGCGCGCCGCCGTCGACCGACTGGCGCGGGCCGGCTTCGCTCCCGTGTGGGGCGAGGCGCGAGCCATCAACGACGAGGTCCCGACCCTCCTGCGGGTCCCCACCACCACCGTGATCGCCCAGACGGTCACCGAGCCCGGCGTCGTCCGTCTCGAGACATGACCAGGAGGGGTCCCCGCTGAACGGTCAACCGGGGGTGGACGCCGGGGGAGCCGGCACGGGGACCTCCTCCCAGAGCCGCCCGGCCACGGTCACGGCCCCGATGAAGCCGAGACCGACGGATCGGGCGCCGGTGGCGACCCCATCGGCGACCAGGCGGTCGACCTCGGTGGGCGCCGCGTCCCCGTCGGGGTGGCTGCTCGCCAGCGCGACCGCGCCGCCGCCGTGGTGGAGCACCGTGGTGAGGACCTCTCGCACCAGGACCGGCGACAGGGCGATGCCGTCGTCGGCGATGGTGACCGCCCGGCGCAGCTGGGCCGACCCGTCGACCACGAACGCCACCACCCGGTGCGTCCGGCAGTGCTGGAGCAGCGGGATCGCCAGGTCGGCGACGTCGATCACGGACCGGACCAGCGGCACCCGCTCCTCCTCGGCGCGGATCCGCACCGCCAGCTGGCAGGCGGCCACCACCGATCCGCCCAGTGCCGGCCCCATGCCCGCGCGCCGCTCGAGATCGGCGGTCCGGGCCGCGGCGAGGCCGACCAGTCCGCCGTAGTCCTTGAGGAGCCGCTCGGCCACCTCCAGCGCGGAGGCACCGGCGTGCCCGTGCCGCAGCACCAGCGCCACCAGCTCGGCGTCTCGAAGCGCCTCGGGCCCGTGCTCGGCCAGCCGCTCCCGAGGCCGCTCGTGCTCCGCCAACTCCGACAGCCGCTCACCCATCAGACGGAACGTACGAACAGCGACGGCCTCCTGACCAGCGATGCGACCCATCAGAGGCATCCGGACGCGGAGAACCCGGGTCCAGGGGACCCGGGTTCTCCGCGCCCTGACCCGCCCAACACCGAGAAACGTGCGGGGCGGGCGAAGCCGGTCAGTAGCGGTAGTGCTCGGGCTTGTAGGGGCCCGAGGCGTTGACGCCGAGGTAGTCGGCCTGCTCGTCGGAGAGCTTGGTGAGCTTCACCCCGAGGGCGTCGAGGTGGAGGCGGGCGACCTTCTCGTCGAGCAGCTTCGGGAGCGTGTACACGCCCACCGGATACTCGTCGGTCTTCGTGAACAGCTCGATCTGGGCGATCGTCTGGTTGGTGAAGGAGTTCGACATCACGAAGCTCGGGTGGCCGGTGGCGCAGCCGAGGTTCATGAGGCGGCCTTCGGCCAAGACGATGACCGAGTGGCCGTCCGGGAACTGGAACTCGTTCACCTGGGGCTTGATCTCGATGTTGCGGACGTCGCTCATGCGGGCGAGGCCGGCCATGTCGATCTCGTTGTCGAAGTGGCCGATGTTGGCGACGATGGCCTGGTGCTTCATCCGGCCCATGTGCTCGGCGGTGATGATGCCCTTGTTGCCGGTGGTGGTGATGAAGATGTCGGCGCGGTCGAGGACGTCCTCGAGGGTGGTGACCTCGAAGCCCTCCATGGCGGCCTGGAGCGCACAGATCGGGTCCACCTCGGACACGATCACGCGGGCGCCCTGGCCCTTGAGGGACTGGGCGCAGCCCTTGCCGACGTCGCCGTAGCCGGCGACGAACGCCACCTTGCCGCCGATCATGACGTCGGTGGCGCGGTTGAGGCCGTCGATCAGGGAGTGGCGGCAGCCGTAGAGGTTGTCGAACTTCGACTTGGTGACGGAATCGTTGACGTTGATGGCCGGGAACTGGAGCTCGCCGGCTTCGAACATCTGGTAGAGGCGGTGGACGCCGGTGGTGGTCTCCTCGGTGACGCCCTTGATGCCGGCGGCGACCTGGGTCCAGCGGTCGGGCTCCTTGGCCACGCTCTCGGTGAGGAGGTCGATGATGACGCCCCACTCTTCGGGATCCTCATCGGTGGCGGGCGGCACGGAGCCGGCCAGCTCGAACTCGCGGCCCTTGTGGACCAGCATCGTGGCGTCGCCGCCGTCATCGAGGATCATGTTCGGGCCGGAGCCGTCGGGCCAGCGCAGGGCCTGGTCCGTGCACCACCAGTACTCCTCGAGGGTCTCGCCCTTCCAGGCGAAGACCGGCACGCCGGCGGGGGCGTCGGTGGTCCCGTTGGGGCCGACGGCGATCGCCGCAGCAGCGTGGTCCTGCGTGCTGAAGATGTTGCACGACACCCAGCGCACGTCAGCGCCGAGGGCGGTGAGGGTCTCGATGAGCACGGCCGTCTGGATGGTCATGTGCAGCGAGCCCATGATCTTGGCGCCGGCGAGGGGCTGGCTGTCCGCGTACTCGGCGCGGGTGGACATGAGGCCGGGCATCTCGTGCTCGGCGAGCTGGATCTCCTTGCGGCCGAAGCTCGCAAGGCTGATGTCAGCGATCTTGAAGTCCTCGGGATTGAGGATGGGCATGGGGGTCTCCTCCACGTGGTGGATTCGGGATCGCAGCGCGTGCGCCAGGGTGGCGCGGCGAAGGGCGATCGGGTTTGTGGTGGCGGAGCTGGAGCCTGCTGGCTCACCCATGACAGCCCTTCCGGTGGCCCGGAGGCCGCTGGTGATGGTAGCCGATCCGGCCGCCCCGAGGAGGGTCCGCACCCGGATCGAGCCCAAAACTGAAACGTGTTCTAGTCTGCGGGCATGTCGCTGGAACGCCTGTCAGATCGTGTCGTCATCGTCACCGGGGCCGCCTCGGGCATCGGTCAGGCCACTGCGGTCCGCCTGGCGAGCGAGGGGGCCAAGGTCCTCGCGTCGGACATCAACCAGGAAGGTCTGACCGAGACACTGGAGACCGCCAACGAGGTCGCCGAGGGCGGTGGCGAGTGCATCACGCACGTGGCCGACATCAGCCGCGAGGCCGATGCCGCCAACACGGTCGAGACGGCGGTGGAGGCCTGGGGCCGCCTCGACGGCATCGCCAACATCGCCGGGATGCTGCGCTCGGGCCGCACCCACGAGTGCAGCCTGGACAGCTGGAACCAGATCCTGGCCGTGAACCTCACCGGCACCTTCCTCATGTGCCGCGAGGCCCTCCCCCACCTGATGGAGTCCAAGGGCGCCATCGTGAACGCAGCCTCCACCTCCAGCTCCTTCGGCCACCCGTGGATGGCGGCGTACGCCGCGTCGAAGGGCGCGATCTGGTCGTTCACCCAGACCCTGGCGGTGGAGTACTGCAAGGTGCCGGTGCGGGCGAACTGCGTCGCGCCCGGCAGCGTCCACAGCGGCATCACCTCGAACGTCTCCTTCCCCGACGACATCACCAAGGACGAGAGCAAGCTCGTGCGGCGCATCATGTCGCCCACCGGCTTCGGCGATCCGCAGGACGTCGCTTCGGTGGTGGCCCTGCTGCTGTCCGACGACGGCAAGCACATCACCGGCGAGTGCATCCGCATCGATGGCGGAACCCACGCATGAGGATCAGCATCGCCACCGCCTACCTCCCGCCCGAGGAGCTGGTGCCGATCGCCGCGGCGGCCGACGAGCTCGGCTACCACGCCATGGCCCTGGCGGACCACGTCCTCAACCTCGAGGAGCTGACCACCCAGTACCCGTACACGGCGGACGGGAACCGGCGCTGGGAACCGTTCACCCCCTGGGTCGACCCCATGGTGGCCATCGGCGCGCTCGGCGCGGTCACCGAGCGGCTGCGGTTCTTCACCAACATCTACGTGCTCCCGATGCGGAACCCGTTCCCCGTCGCCAAGGCCGTCGCCACGGCGAGCGCGTTCACCGGCGGGCGGGTCTCGCTCGGCATCGGCATGGGCTGGTGCGAAGAGGAGTTCGACCTGCTCGACGCCCAGTTCCGCAAGCGCGGCGCCCGGGCCGACGAGATGATCGAGGTGCTGCGGCAGCTCTGGACCGGCGGGTGGGTCGAGCACCACGGCGAGTTCTACGACTTCCCGCGCCTCGAGATGACGCCGGCGCCGCCCTCCGAGGTCCCGATCTACGTCGGCGGCCTGTCCGATGCCGCCCTGCGCCGGGCGGCCCGCAACGACGGCTGGATCTCCGATCTGATCAGCACGGAGCAGGCCGCTGGCTTCCGGACCGCCATCGACGGCCACCGCGAGGAACTGGGCCGGACCGGGGACTTCTCGATGATCGTGTCGCTCAACGACGCCATCACCCTCGACCAGTTCCGTCGGGCCGAAGACGTCGGCGTCACGGACCTCCTGACGATGCCGTGGGCGTACCACGGAGGCTTCGAGCAGGACCTCCAAGGCAAGATCGACGGCATGAAGCGCTTCTGGGACGAGGTCGGCGGGCCCATCGGCGGCTGAACGATCACGGGCGCGCACCGGTGGCACATGCGAACATGAGCGGATGCGCCGATCACCTGTCCTCGCCCTGCTCGTCGTCCTGCCGATCCTCGCCTTCCTCGCCGGATGCGGGGCCAGCGCCGGCGACGACGCCGACTCCGTCGACAAGACCAGCACCGCCGCGGAGACCAGCGACGAGGGTGACCCGGGCGACGACACCACGGGCGATGGGACCACCACCACGGCGGCCGACGGGGACGATCCGGGCACCGGCGTGACCTCGGCGGCCCTGGCCGAGATCCTCCCCACCGAGGACGACCTCCCGGACGGCTACACGATGTCGGACGAGGACCTCGGCGACTCGACCGACGCAGACGACGAAGCCGACGACGAGAGCTCCACCGATGACGAGGACCCCACCGAGCAGGCCATCATCGACGCCTGCCCCGGGGCCGAGATCCTCGAGCAGCTCGACAACAGCAGCGATGCCAACACCGACGAGGTCAGCCGGGAGTTCGAGACCGAGGCGGACGCCACCATCGAGGTCGCGCTCGACCCCACGCCCGAGGGCTTCGACGAGGACACCGTCGACCAGGTCGTCGAGGCCCTGTCGGACTGCGAGAAGATCGAGACCGAGGACGAAGAGGGCAACGCCATCACCATGGAGATCAAGGCCGAGACGTACGACGACCACGGCGACTTCGGCCTCGCCATGACCATGACCGCCGAGTTCTCGATGATGGGCATGACCGTCCCGATCGAGTTCAAGGGCCTGATCTTCGACGTCGACGGCACCACCGTCTCGGTGGTCGCCACCTCCGGCCTCGACGACGCCACGTTCGAGTCGGTCCCCGGCGACTACGACGCCCTGCCTGACCTCGCCGCTCTGATGCAGGACCGCGTCGGGTCGCTCTGACGCCGACTCGGGCGGCCCGGGCCGACCCGGGCCCGGCCGGTCGCGCCTGACCGGTCAGGCCGGGCCGACCCGCAGCGAGTAGTCGCCCTTCGCCGTCACGGTGGCGGTGATGAGCCGGCCACCGTCGACCTCGCGCTCGGCCACATCGCGCAGGCCTTCGACGGTCACCTCGTGGTCGGCGTCGGCCTCGGTGGGCGTCCACACCTCCAGCTCGCCGCCCGCCTCGGAGGCCTCGGCCCGAACCAGGAGCCGGCCGCGCTCGACGTCGCTGGTCAGCTCGGTGAGCCGGCCCGGAGCCGCCTGTGGGTAGCCCCGGCCGACGATGTCGAGGAAGGCGTCGTTCGGGCCCAGGTCCTTGTCGTCGGGGCAACCCAGGAGGTTGAGGTGCACGGAGTCCTCCGTGGGCGCCACCACCTCGTCGTCCTCCCACTGGACGGCGTGGGGATCGCCGCACGACTGGCGCCACTGCCACCACGCTCCGCCCCACCGGTGGGCATCCTCGTCGGCCGCGTACCGGCCGGCCTTCTCGAGCGTCTCGGGCGACGTGTCCCAGAAGCCGTACTCCCCGCCCCAGTTGGGCACGCCGATGCCGGCGGTGATGCCCTCGATCCCGTCGTTGAGCCCCTCGATGCTGCCGCCGCCGATGGACTCGGAGTAGTTGTGGACCGAACCCGAGATGTTGGCGATGTCGACCCCTGCAGCCTCGGGGTCGGGGATGACGAGCCCGTTCGAGGGGTTCCCGGCCGGGACGGTCGGCTCGACGAACACGATGTGGTCGAAGTCCGCCGATGACTCGGCGTCGCGGATCGCCCCGATGACGTCGACCAGGAGGGCCTGGTACCTGGGGGCCAGCTCGGCCTCCGGGCGCGACGTCTCCGGTTCGTTCAGGAGGTCGAAGCCGGCGATCTCGGGCCGACCGGCGAAGTGCTCGGCCACCTGCCCCCACATCCAGGCGAACTGGGTGCGGATGCCGTCGGTGTCGTCGTAGAAGTTGTTCCACGCCCGGTTGACCGCCGGGGAGCTGTTGCGGTCACTCCCGGTCAGGCACGTCGACAGGCCGTCGCTGAGCACCGCCCACGCCGGTGCGCCATCCCAGCCCTTGGCCGGCGTGGTGCCCGCCGGGCACTCGGACGGATCATCGGTGGAGAGGAACGCCGTGTAGGCGTCCTGGTGCATGTCGATCACGGAGTAGATGCCGTGCTGGGCCGCCCGGGCCACGTACTCGTCGACCTGCTCCAGGTAGTCCCGGTCGATCTGGCCGCGCGTGGGCTCGACGCGGGACCAGGTGACCAGGAGGCGGATCACCGAGAAGCCGTGGGCGGCCATGGTGTCCCAGTCCTCGGTGCTCACCGGGATCGTCGGGTCGACCGAGGCCACGCCCTGCCAGTACTCGGCCAGGGAGTTCACGTTCGCACCGCGGAGCAGCACGTCGCGGCCCTCGGCATCGACGATGCGCCGGTCCTCGGAGGTGGACAGCGCAGGCAGGTCGATCACCGGGGGTGCCACCTTCGGGTCCGCGCCCTCCTTCGCCGCGGTGGTGCTGGCTGCGGCGCCCCCGGTCGCGTCGTCCGTCCCCGAGGAGCACGAGGCCATCAGGGTCAGGGCGACCGAAGCGGCGAGGAGGCAGGCGGCGAGGCGGCGATCAGCACGGGGCACCCGGTCATCCAAGCAGACCCTGTTGGAGCGGGCGGCTACTTGATGGCCGTGGGGGCGACGAGGCCGCCGCTGGCTCCGGTGAGCGGGATGGGGGTGGCGACGAGCTGCACGTCCCACTGGCCGTCGGCGGCGCAGTCGGCGGCGAGGGCGTCGAGGGCCCAGATCTGGCCTTGGGCCAGACCCATGTCCCGGAGGTGGATCATGTGGACCGGGAGCAGCGCCGCCGGGTCCTCGCCGGGGAAGCACTCCAGCACCAACGTGTCGGTGGCGACGCCTGCCACCTGGTGGTGGTGGAGCCACTCGATGGTGCCCACCGACAGCCCCGGGCAGGTGGTCCGGTAGCGGTCGCGCTCCCCGATGTCGAGGAAGTGGAGGTGGCCGGTGCGCACCATCACGATGTCGCCCGGTGCCAGTTCGACGCCGGTGGCGGCCAGGGCGCCGTCGAGATCCTCGGCGCTGATCGGATGGTTGTCGTCGAAGTGGTCGAGGCCGTGGAGGCGGGCCACGTCGAGCAGGACGCCCCGGGTGGCGACCGGGCCGAAGTGCTCGATGCCGAGATCCGATGCGCCGGCTTCGGTGACCACCGACAGCGGTACGCCGTTGTACAGCTCGCCGCTGTAGCCCACGTGCGACAGGGCGTCCCAGTGGGTGGCGGCCTGCGTGCCCATGGAGAAGCGGTCGTCGTTGGTGGTGAACCCGTCGGGGCCGACGAACGCGACGTTGACCGCGATCATCTCCAGACTCGGGTTGTCCCGTCCCGGGATGCCGCCCGTCTGGGGGCCGTCGGCGTCGAACGGGATGGCGAGGGAGAACGCGCGGCCCTGACGCACGGCCGCCGCGCCACGGCGCACGGCGTCGGCATCGATCAGGTTGAGCGTGCCCCGCCGGTCATCGGCCCCCCAGCGGCCCTTGTTGGAGACGCGGGCGGCCAGCTCGAGGAGCGGCTCAGGGAGCGGCGGCACGGCTCGGCGCATCGAAGGCGGGCGACGGGTTGATGACGACGGTGGGCCCCGGGTCGATGCCGTACTGCGCCGCCAGATCGAGGGCGACGACGTCGCCGAAGAACGCCAGGTCCAGGAGCTGGGCGAGCGCGCCGTCCCCCTGGGCCCGCACCGTGTGGATCGAGCTCATGACCTCGTCGGACCAGGTCTCCACCAGGTCGAACTGCTCGGACACGGCCGGGGGCTCCTCGTCGTGGCGCAGCAGCACCAGCGACAGGACCTGGCGGGTGACGTCGCCGTGCTGGCCCCATCCGGCGAGCTCGCCGTGGACCACATCGGGCAGCTCGCCCACGAACGCCGGCGACTTCGCGCTCTGGTTGATCTGGGCCTTCCACCGGGTGGCGGCCACGCCGCCGAGCACGCCGCCGCCGTAGACGAGCGGCATGGTGCCGGCGATGGCGCGGGCGAGCCGGGCGGCGTCGTTGCCCTCCGCTCCGAGCTCGTCACGCCGAGCGCGCAGCTGGGCGATGGCGGCGGCGATCCAGTCGCGTCCGCCCGGGAACAGCCCGAGCGAGTCGAACGCCTTGAGCACCGGCACGGCGAGGGCGCCGACGCGTGCGCGCGGTGGGACGTGGGGCTCGCCCTCGGGGGCGTGGGGCAAGAAGACGGTGGGCGCCTCGGCGGCGTCGGCCATGGCACCGAGCTGACCGCCGCTGGTGATGGCGAAGAGCTTGGCGCCGGCCTCGACGCACACCCCGGCCGACGCCACGACCTCGGGCGAGTCGCCCGAGGCGGAGATGGCCACCACGAGCGTGGTGGCGTCGACGAACGACGGCGGCTCGAAGCCCTTGTGCACCACGAGGGGCACGGGCATGAACGGCCCGGCGACCGCGTTGAGGAGGTCGCCCACCCAGCCGGCCGCTCCGGTGCCGAGCACCAGCACGTTGGCGATCTCGTCGTGAGCGGGCAGCGGCCCGGTGACGGTGAGGGTGCGGACGGCCGCAGCCATCTGCTCGGGGAGGTCGAAGACCGCGTCCCGGAGTCCCAGCGAGTCGACGGCGTCAGCCACGGGGGCGACCCGTCAGGCCAGCGTGGACGGGGTGCTGTCGGCCTCGGCCTTGGCCATCAGCCGGTCGTGCTCGGCGTCGTCGACCGTGGTGGCCTCGTCGACCAGCATCACCGGGATGTCGTCGCGGATCTCGTAGCGGCGCTTGAGCCGGGGGTTGTAGAGCGCCTGCTCCGATTCGAAGTACAGCAGCGAGCCCTTGTCCTCCGGGCAGGCCAGGATTTCGAGGAGCTTCTGGTCGAGGGCCATTCGGGTCATCCCTTGGTGATGAGGTGGAGGAGCTCGGACGTGTGATCATCGCACTCGTCACGGGTGCGGGCCTCGAGGTTGAGGCGCAGGAGCGGCTCGGTGTTCGAGGGGCGCAGGTTGAACCACCAGTCGCCGAGGTCGACGGTGAGCCCGTCGAGACGGTCCTGGGCGGCCGACGGCACGGTGGTGCGGAAGTGCTCGGCCACGGCGTCGATGACGGCCGCGGGGTCGTGCACCTGCGTGTTGATCTCACCGGAATCGGCGTAGCGGTCGAAGGGCCGGCGCAGCACCGACATGGGCTGGTCCGTGGCGCAGCGGCGCTCGAGCACGTGCATGGCGGCGATGAGGCCGGAGTCCGCCCGGTAGTTGTCGCGGAAGTAGTAGTGCGCCGAGTGCTCGCCGCCGAACGCGGCGCCGGTGGCCGCCATCGCGGCCTTGATGAAGCTGTGGCCGACCTTGGTGCGGATCGGCGTGCCGCCGCGCTCGCGCACGACCTCGGGCACCGCCTTCGAGCAGATCAGGTTGTGCAGGACGGTGGCGCCGGGCTCCTTCTCCAGCACACCCGATGCGACGAGCGCCGTGGTGGCGGAACCGGAGATGCCGTTGCCCAGCTCGTCGACCACGAACACGCGGTCGGCGTCGCCGTCGAACGCGAAGCCGATGTCCGCACCGACCTCGCGGACCCGCGCACACAGGTCTCGCTGGTTCTCGGGCTGGAGCGGGTCGGCCGGGTGGTTCGGGAAGCTGCCGTCGAGCTCGCCGTACATGATCTCGATGTCGAACGGGAGGGCGTCGAACACCGCGGGGACCACGAGGCCGCCCATGCCGTTGGCGGTGTCGGCGACGATCTTGAGGGGCGTGAACTTCGAGGTGTCGACGAAGGACCGGACGTGGTCGGCGAAGGCGCCGAGCAGGTCGACCTGCGAGGAACCGCCGGGTGTGGCGACCGGCGCCAGCAGCGTGCGGGCGTCGTCGCGCACCTGGGCCAGTCCCGAGTCCAGGCCGAGCGGCCGGGCGCCGGCCAGGCAGAACTTGATGCCGTTGTACTGGGCCGGGTTGTGCGAGGCGGTGAACATCGCGCCGGGCGCACCCCGGGAACCGGAGGCGAAGTAGAGCAGGTCGGTGGACGCCAGCCCGATGTCGACGACGTCGACGCCCTGGGAGCGCACCCCTTCGCTGAAGGCCTCGGCGAGCTCCACGCCGGACGGGCGCATGTCCCGGGCGACGACGATCTCCGGCACCGCACCGCCCTCGCTCAGGGCGAATCGGGCGAAGGCAGCGCCGATGGCGTGGCAACCGGTTGCGTCGATCTGATCGGGGTAGGTGCCCCGAACGTCGTACGCCTTGAAGATGGCATCGAGGTCCGACATGGCCCAGCGACCCTACTCGCCCGGCCGGGGGTGCCCGAGCCCGAGCGACGCCTGGTCTGCGGGGCTGAGGTCGTAGGCCCCCGTGGCGTCGCCCCGCCGGATGCGGGCCAGGTCGGCCAGCAGGAGCAGCGCGTCGCGCACCACGTGGACGGTGGAGGTCTCGGTGTTGACGACCTCGACCTCGACCTCGGTGAGCGACAGCTCGTAGCGCTCGACGAGGTGGAGCACCTCGACGTCGAAGGCGAAGCCGTCGATGCGGCTGTGGCCGAAGATCGTCCGGGCGACATCGGAGCGGAACGCCTTGAGCCCGCACTGGGTGTCCTGGTGGGCGCCGACGAGGACCGCCCGGGTGGCGAGGTTGATGGCCCGGCCGCCCACCTGCCGCAGGGCGCTCGCCGCCACGATCGTGGTGGATCCCTCGTGGTGGCGGTTGCCCACGACCACGTCCCAGCCGTCCTCGATCGCTACCAGGAGCCGCTCGATCTGGGCCGGTGAGTAGGACAGGTCGGCGTCGGTGAACACGAGGGTGCGACCGGCCGCGGCCAGCATGCCGGCGCGCACGGCAGCCCCCTTCCCCCGGTTCGCCGGGAACGCCAGCACCTGGTCGGCACCGGCGGCGCGGGCGGCCTCGTCGGTGCCGTCGCCCGATCCGTCGTCGACCACCACGACCTCGAGCCCGCCGTCGTCGGCGACCGCGGCCAGCTCGACCCGGATGCGCTCGACGGTGGCGCCGATCGCATCGACCTCGCGGTACGCGGGGACGATGACGCTCAACCGGGCGCGGCCGGGCGACGGTGGCTGCGACCGCCTGGTCTGGAGCGCCCGGGTGACCTGGGCGCGGGAGCGGTGCGCCACCTACGGGCTCCCGGGATCGATGTCGGTGGGGCCGACCACGGTGGACGCACCGCCGAAGGCCGGCGGGTCTCCGGGCGGCGGATGGCCGCTCGCCGGGTCGGGGTCGGGCGGACGCTCGATGGTGAGCTTCCGATCGATCCAGCGCGAGAGCCGGGGTGCGGTCTCCGGCTCCACGGCGACGGCCGGCTGCCGGGCCAGCCACACGACGCCGATGAGGCCGAGCACGCTCAAGATGATGCCGAGCCAGTCCACCGGGGTCCGGCCGAAGTGCATCGACACCTCGGTGCCGGTGGGGATGACCACCATGAGGTTCGGGGTCACGCGGTAGGGGCCCTCGGCCCCCGAGACCTTCCAGTTCGGGAAGTACGAGGTCTTGACCAGCACCGGGACGCCCGGCTTCGAGACCTCGAAGGAGATGGTGTCGTCGCCCATCTCGATGTCGGTGACCTCCACCGGGTCGAGCTGCTCGCACGGCAGGTCCGGGACCTGGTCGATGGTCCCGGTCTGGCCGAGCTGGTCCCGGGCGTACTTCACGACGTGGCGCAGCTCGGTGGGGACGGGGTCGACCTCGACCCGCTTCCACGAGTCCGGGCCAGAGGCGGCGATCGGGACGTCGAAGTCGCCCGACCTCCCGAACCACGCCGACGCGGTGGGGAGCCAGCCGTCCTGGCTCTGG
>JAOBWH010000110.1 GCA_025463265.1 Ilumatobacteraceae bacterium | reverse complement strand
GAGCTCGGGGCGATCGAGCGGGTGGAGACGGCGATGTGCTTCCCGCTGCTCCGCCGCAACGACATCCGCTGGGACTACGGCCTGGCCGGCGGCGCCACCATGGACGTGGGCTGCTACACGATCCACTGCCTGCGGCTGCTGGCCGGCGAGGAGCCCGAGGTGGTCTCGGCCACCGCCAAGCTCAGGGGCCCCGACGTCGACCGGGCCATGGTCGCCGAGATGCGGTTCCCCAGCGGTGCCACCGGCAGGATCCAGTGCTCGATGTGGTCCTCGGCGCTGCTCAAGCTCAGCGCCAGGGTCATCGGCGACCAGGGCGAGATGAAGGTCCGCAACTTCACGATGCCGCACCTCTTCGGCAAGCTCACCGTGTCCACCGCCGCCGGGACCCGCAGCGAGGTCGGGTCCAAGGACCGCACCTACGTGCGCCAGCTCGACGCCTTCTGCGGGGCGGTCCTGCGGGGCGAGGACACCAACCTGACGCCACCGAGCGACTCGGTGACCACGATGGAGATCATCGACGCCGTGTACACCGCAGCAGGGCTGCCGCTGCGCTGACGTCCGGCGGTGGTCTCGGCCGGCGCGCGCGTTCTCGTGACGCGGCGGACCCGGGCGTCATGAAGGGGCATGACCTCCCGAACCACCCCCCGCTCCCTCCGCCGACGCTCCGCGCTGGTGGCCACCACCGTCCTGGCCGGCACGCTGGTCGGCGGCCTCGTGCTGCCGACCCCTCCCGCCGGGGCCGAGCCGATCAGCACCGCCGAGCGGTTCGTGCGCCAGGCGTACGTGGACGTGGTGCGCGACGCCGATCCCGACCAGGCCGACGTCGATGCGGCGGTGGCCGACCTCGCCGCGGGTGAGAGCCAGGCCGTCTGGATCTGGAACCTGCTCCAGTCCACCGAGGGCCGGGGTGCGTTCGTCGACAGCGAGTTCGCCCGGCTCCTGGACCGTCCCGTCGACCCGGCCGGACGCGCCTTCTACATCGGCAAGCTCGAGCGGGGCTCCACCCGGGCGAACCTCCGCTCCTTCCTGGTCGGCTCGAACGAGTACTTCCAGCACCAGGGCGGGACGAACGAGGCGTTCGTCGACGCTGCGTTCCAGGACCTGTTCGGCCGGGCCCCCGATGCCGCCGGGCGCGCCTACTGGCTCGGCCGGCTCGAGAACGGGACGTCGCGCACCCAACTCGCCAACACCTTCCAGGCGAGCAGCGAAGGTCGGCGCCTGCGGGTGCGGCTCATCTTCGCCACCTACCTCGATCGCCTCCCGGATCCCAGCGGCCTGGCCTACTGGATGAACAAGCTGGCGGCCGGGACGCCGGAGGAGCGGGTCATCACCACCATCTCCGGTGGCACCGAGTACGCCCGCCTCGCCGGCCGGGTGCCCGAAGCCGAGCAGGTGGTGCTCCTGACCGACGCCAACGCGCTCGTGATCCGCACCCCGGGCTCCGCCGATGCCACTCGGCCCGTGGTGGGGGTCAACCCCGCCACGACGCTCGTCGGCATCGACGTTCGCCCGTCGACCGGCGTGCTCTACGGCCTCGGCTCCGACGGCCAGCTGTACGCGATCAGCCGCGCCACCGGCACTGCCGACAAGGTGGGCGCTCCGATCGCCTCGTTCGATGCGACAGCCGGCGTCGGGTTCGACTTCAACCCGGTGGCCGACGCGCTGCGGGTGATCACCGCCGACCGCAACTACCGGCTCAACGCCACCACCGGCGCGGTGGTGGGCGAGGGGCCGGCGATGTCGGGCACGCCCGGCCCGCTGGCCTACGCCGCGGGCGACGCGAACGAGGGCGTGATCCCGCAGGCGAGCGGGGCGGCCTACACCGAGAGCAGCCGCGGGCTGCCGCTGCCGACGGCCACCGCCCTGTTCGACATCGACTCGGGCACCGACGCCCTGGTCCGCCAGAACCCGGCCAACGCCGGCACGCTCCTCACGATCGGTTCGCTCCTCCTCGACGCGAACGGCGTCGGCGGGTTCGACGTGTCGCCCGATGCGGGCAGGGCGGCGTACGCCGTGCTCTCCACCGAGGCGGGCCAGGGGCTCTACTCGGTCAACCTGGCGAACGGCGAGCCGAAGCTCCTCGAGCGGCTCGACGGCCCCACCATCATCGGCCTCGCCGTGGTGGGGGCCGAGGCCGTGGTCCCGACGGAAGCCGCGTTCGGCCTGTCCGCCGACGGCCTCTCGCTCATGTCGTTCACCACCACGGACACCGCCGCCTCCGCCACCCAGGCCTTCGCCGGCCAGAACGCCGGCACGTCGATCGTGGCCATGGACGTCCGGCCCTCGACGGGTCAGCTGTTCGCACTCGGGAGCGACGGCCAGCTCTACACCGTCGACATCTCCGCCCCTGGCGTGGCCACGGTGACCAAGGCGAACCCGTTCGGGCCCAAGGTCGGGTTCGGTGAGCTCGATCTCTCGCAGGGTGTCGGGTTCGACTTCAACCCTGCCGCCGACCGCATCCGCATCACCGTCGGCAACCGGAACTACCGGCTCCAGACCAACGGCGTCATCGACGGTGAGGGCCCGCCGAACACCGGCCTGCCCGGCACCCTCCAGTACGTGGCGGGCGACCCCGGCGCCGGCACCGTCCCGCAGGTGACGGGGGCGGCGTACACGAACAGCGTGCGCTCGGCCACGTTGCCGACCGCCACCGCGCTCTTCGACCTGGAGGTGAACCGGGATGTGCTGGTGCGCCAGAACCCGGCCAACGCAGGTGACCTCACCACCATCGGATCCCTGGGCGTCGATGCGTCCGGGGTCGACGGCTTCGACGTGTCGGGCGGACCCGGTCAGACCGCCTACGCCGTGATGACGGTGGCGGGATCGCCCGGCCTCTACCGGATCGATCTGGCCTCCGGTGCGGCGGTGAAGGTGGGCGACCTGCCCGCCGGCCTCCAGGGCCTGGCCATCAAGTAGCCCGTGCTGGCACGGTCCCCGTCATCCGAGGTTCGACCCCGCACCGAACCCCTCGTGATGACGGGGACCCGCAGCGGAGACGAGGACGCGTGGGAAGCCGTCTACCGGCGGGTCTATCGGGGGCTGTTCGCCTACAGCCGCCGGCGGGTCCCCGACGATCACGCGGCCGATGACGTGGTGGCCGAGGTCATGGCCCGGGCCATCGCCGGTGCCGACCGCTTCGCACCGGACGACCCCGGCATCGACGGGTGGTTGTTCGGCATCTGCCGCAACGTCCTGCAGGAGCGGTGGCGCAGCCAGCAGCGCGACGCCCGCTGGGCGGACATCGGCCCGTCGCTCGTCCCGGTGGACGATGACGGACCGCTCGACCAGGTGCTCCACCACGAGGAGCGCACCCGGCTGGTCACCGCCTTCGCACGGCTGAAGCCGGAGGAGCGCGACGTCTTGGAGCTACGGGTCGCCGCCGGCCTCGACGCCGATGCGGTCGCCGGTGTCCTGGGCAAGCGCCCCGGGACGGTGAGAATGGCGCAGGCCCGGGCGCTGACCCGGCTGCGGACGTTCCTGGAGGAGGTGACGTGAACGACGACGAGCTGCTCGGTGCCCTCGGCGACGCCCTCGCGCCTCCGGACCGCCCGGTCCCCGAGGACGGCATCGCCGAGGTGCGAGCCCGAGCGGCCGCCGCCGGCTCTGGCGCCGGGTCCGCGCCGCCGTCCGCCGAGGGGGCGACGCGCCGCAACGTGCTGGTCGGCTCGATCGCGGCCGCCGTCGGCGTCGCCGCGGGCGTCGCCGGCACGGTGGCGGCGACCTCGAGCGGTCCCTCCGGCGAGGACGCAGCCGCCCCGCCGACCCGTCCGGTCGAGTTCTCCCTGGTCCCTGCGGGCACCACCGTCGACGGCCGGACCATCGACCACACCTGGGGCATGGAGCTGCTGCTCGACGTCAGCGACCTCCCCATCGACCACGAGTACACGGTCACGTACGCGACCGCCGACGGGGAGGTGGCGGCCGGCGGCTTCCGCTCCGTCGCGATCCCGATGGCCTGCCGCTTCAACGGCACGGCACTGCGAGCGACGGTGACCGAGATCGCCGTCGCCGATCGGGCCACCGGCGAGATCGTGCTCCGGGGCCGACCGGTCTGACCGGATCGGGCCGGACCCGGCTCGCCCGCGAGGCGGTCGGGTAGGAATGCGCCATGGCTGCCAAGAAGCTCC
Organism: Ilumatobacteraceae bacterium; assembly: GCA_025463265.1. GTDB lineage: Bacteria > Actinomycetota > Acidimicrobiia > Acidimicrobiales > Iamiaceae > Aquihabitans. The sequence goes on along the minus strand of JAOBWH010000110.1, from coordinate 14,539 downwards.
CCAAGGACGACCCCCGCGCCGCGCACCGCTCGAGCAACGTCACCGTGGACCTCGACGGGCTCGCCGCCCACCTCGAGGGCAGGAACCGGTGGGTCCTGGCCACCACCCGGACCGACGGCCGTCCGCAGATGAGCCTCGTCACCGGCGGCATGACCGCCGACCGCACCCTCGCCATCAGCACCTACCCCGAGCGCGTGAAGGCCCGCAACGCCCGCCGGAACCCGCTGGTGTCGGTGGCCGTGCTGGGCGACGAGTTCAACGACTCCTGGGTCCAGATCGACGGCACCGCCACCGTCATCGACATGCCCGAGGCCGGCGACGCCTTCGTCGAGTACTTCCGCTGCATCTCCGGCGAGCACCCCGACTGGGACGAGTACCGCCAGGCCATGGCCGACCAGGGGAAGTGCCTGATCCTCATCGAGGCCACCCGCTGGAGCCCGATCAGCAAGGGCGGCTTCCCGCCCTCCCTCTTCGAGGACTGACCCGGTCCGGTCAGCGGTCGGCGGGCCTAGCGTGAGCCGATGAAGGCTGCCGTGTACCACGAGACCGGGGCGCCCGACGTCCTCCGCTACGAGGACGTCCCGGACCCGGAGCTCCATCCGGGCGGGGTGCTCATCGAGGTCGCCGCCATCAGCATCGAGGGTGGCGACACGCTCAACCGGGGCGGCGGCGAGATGGCGGCGGTGCCGCACATCGTCGGGTACCAGTGCGCCGGGACGATCGTGGCGGTCGGCGACGAGGTCACGGACCGCAGCGTCGGCCAGCAGGTCGTGGCGTCGATGATGCACGGGTCCCACGCTGCGCTCGTGTCCGTCCCGGCCGGGTCGACCTGGCTGATCCCCGACGGCCTCGACGTGGTGGCAGCCGCGTGCATCCCCATCGCGTTCGGCACCGCCGACGACTGCCTGTTCGAGTTCGGCGGCCTCGTGGCGGGGGAGAGCGTGCTGATCCAGGCGGGCGGGGGTGGCGTCGGCATCGCCGCGATCCAGCTCGCCAAGCGGGCGGGAGCGACGGTCCTGGCCACGGCGTCGTCGGACGACAAGCTGGCCCGGCTGGGGCGGCTCGGGCTCGACCACGGGATCAACTACCGGGAGTCGGACTTCGCCGACGAGGCCCGGCGCCTCACCGCAGGCCGGGGGGTGGACCTGGTGGTGGACTCGGTGGGCTCCACGCTGCCGGGCAGCATGCGCTCGCTGGCGTACCGGGGTCGCATCTCCTACGTCGGCAACGCCGGACGGGACGCCCACCCGGTCGACCTCGGCCCCCTCATGGGCGGCAGCCAGTCGATCCGCGGCGTCTTCCTCGGCGCCGAGCTCTTCGCCGGTCGCCGTGCCTACGAGAACATCGATCGCCTCATCGGCCTCGTGGCCGCCGGCGAGCTGGAGGTCGTCATCGATTCGACCTACCCCCTGGCCGAGGCCGCCGACGCCCACGCCCACCTCGAGTCCCGAAGCGCCTTCGGCCGGGTCGTCCTCATCCCCTGAGGGCCTCGTCGGCCGGTGGGGGTTCGCGCCTCCGGCCAGCGCGACTCGAAGCGAGCAGAGCGGGCCGCTCGCGCTAGGCGAGGGCCTCGCGGGCGACGCCGGTGACGGCTTCGTAGGCCTGGGCCCGTTCGCGGAGGGGGCCTTCCTGCAGGCCGGTGTCGGCGAAGCGGTAACGGGTGCCGCCGCCACCGCCGTCGCCGGGGTGGTCGGCGAGGAAGGTGCGCATCGTCGTCTCGGTCAGGTCGTCGAGGTCGCGGCCGAGGGCGGTGTAGATGCCGCGGACCGTGGCGACGGGATCGGCGACGAAGTCCTGGAAGTGGACGTCGACGATGCGCTCGGGCGGGATCACCCCGCGGGCACGGGCGTCCATGCCGCGCTCGAGCCCGAGGAAGATGTCGTCGGCGTAGTCGGCGCTGATCTCGTGCAGGTCGACCTCGTCGCTCGCCATCCGACGCAGGTGGGCCGACAGCGCGCTCACCGACGTGATCACCTTGAGCGGATCGCGGTGGGTCTGCACGATGACGGCGTCGGGGTACTCGGCGGCGAGGGCGTCGAGGTCCCAGAGGTGCGCGGGGGACTTGAGCAGCCACTGGGGTGCGGGGTCCGCAGATTGGAGGTGCTGGAGGAACTGCCGGTGCCAGCGGTAGGCGGGGGCCAGGTCGGCGTCGCGGAGCAGCCAGCGGTCGTAGGTCCGGACCCGGTACTGGCAGAAGAAGATCATGCTGCGGAAGTCGCCGCCGGTGATGCGGACGCACTCCTGGGCGAGCCGGGCGCCCATCGGGTGGAACGACGTGAAGCCCGGGATGAGCGAGTCGGCCATCGACAGCACCGCGTCGACCTCGTCGATGCGGGGGTCGGTGTCGCGGGTGGCGGTCTCGGGCGGCGGGAGCGGCTTGTCGATCTCCCAGGTGAGCGGCGCCCGGAGGTGGGGGTCGAGGGCCAGCAGGTCGTAGAGGATCGTGGTGCCGGTCCGGGGCTGGCCGACGATGAAGATGGGGTGCTCGACGGTGCCCTCGGCGATCTCGGGGTGGGCGGTGCGCCAGGCGGTGATGCCGGCCCGGTTGGCGAGGTACTCGACGACGCCGCCCGCCGCGATCTCCACGCCGAGCTCGTGGAGCTGCGCCTCGCCGGCGAGCCCGTCGAGGAGGACGTCGAGGCCCTCCTGCCAGGTGTCGTCGCCGAGATCGTCGGACCCGGCGATGGCCACCGCCTCGGCGAGCAGGCGATCGCGGTGGAAGCGGTCGGTCGTCATCGGTCGTGGCCCCTGTCGTCACCGGCGTGCGGTCCGGCCGTGTTCCCCTGGGCCGTCCCCCCTGCGGGCGGAACCTACCGCCGCTATCGTCCGCGTGCGGCCGGGACCAGCCGCCGACCCGGGGAACGCCGATGACCACGATGCGAGCCTGGCGCACCCACGAGTACGGCCCGCCGCTCGAGGCGCTGCAGCTCGACGAGGTCGAGGTGCCCGAGCCCGGTCCCGGTCAGGTGCGGGTCCGCGTGCAGGCCATCCCGTTGAACCTGAACGACCTGGAACGGATCTCCGGCGGCCCGATGATGGTCGAGCCCGAGCGGCCGTACGCCCCGGGCATGGAGGTGTTCGGCATCGTCGAGGCCTGCGGCTCCGGCGTCGACGAGCGCGAGTGGATCGGGAGGCGGGTGGCGGCGATGCCGCTGCAGGCGCACGGCGGCTACGCCGAGCACGCGGTGTGCAACGCGGTCTCGGCGTTCGAGGTGCCGGCGTCGATCCCGCTGCCCGGCGCAGCTGCGCTGTACTTCCCCTTCCACCTGGCGTGGCTGGGGCTGATGGACCGGGCCGCCCTCCAACCCGATGAGACGGTCCTCATCCACGCCGCCGCCGGCGGGTCGGGGAGCGCGGCGATCCAGCTCGCCAAGCACGTCGGCGCCCACGTCATCGCCACGGCCGGCGGCCCCGAGAAGGGGGCGCTGTGCCGCGAGCTGGGCGCAGACGTGGTGCTCGACTCGCGCGTCGCCGGCTTCGCGGAGACGGCGCTGGTGGACCAGGTCCTGGCGGAGACCGGGGGCCGGGGCGCGGACGTGGTGTTCGACAACGTGGGCGAAGCGGTGTTCGACGCCTCGGTGAAGGCCACGGCGTACGGCGGCCGCTACCTCATGATGGGGTTCGCCTCGAACAAGGCGGTGGCCGACGAGCGGTGGATCGTCCCCCGCCAGGTCCTGATGGCCAACATCCGCCTGTGCGGCGTGACCCTGGCCTACGCCGATGATGGGCTGCGGTCGATGGTGAAGTCGGCGATGGGGTGGAACCTGGCATCGGGTCAGCAGGGTGCGGCGATCATGCGGGAGATCGTGAGCCTGGTGGAGGAGGGAGCGGTGCGGCCGGTGGTCGGCGAGGTGGTGGGGTTCGAGGACCTGCCCGCTGCCATCACCGCCATGGCTGCACGCGCCACCACGGGCCGGGTGATCGCCCTGCTCGAGCACGACGACGCCGCACGGGATGCGACCTGACGATCCGGGTGGGTGCGACGGGCCACGGGTGCCGGGGCGTCGGTGTCAGAAGATGGACTGGACCAGCTTCACGGCTGCGGCACCGAGCGTGAGCTCGAGGGCGACGCCGAGCGATCCGAGCGCAGCGCCGATGGCCAGCACCACCACGTCCTCGAGGATCACCGCCAGGGCGATGACGACGGCGCCCATCGCCGGGATGGTGTCGAGCCCGCTGAAGGGCGGGGCGAGGATCGCGGCCAGGGCCAGCGCGATCACGACGAGCCCGACCAGGCGCATTGCGTTGCGGCTGGCGAACAGGTGGGTGCCGCGCGGGCGGGAGAACCGCTCGAACCAGCGGATGCGGCGGGCGATGAAGGGGAGTGCCCGGTCGAGCATGGCCCGGCCGAGCTCCCGCCGCTTCCACCGCTGCGGGAGCCACAGCGTCGTGCGCCCGAGCACCAGCTGGGCGGCGACGACGATCGCGATCGCGGTGAACAGGTCCGAGATGCCGGCGGTCGGGATGGGGAGGGCCGGGAGGAACATCAACATGAGGATCGTGACGGCGAAGCTCTTGTCGCCGAACACCTCGCCGAGGGCGCCGAGTGTCTTGGTGCCGTCGCTGCTCAGCCAGTCCTCGAGCTGGTCGCTGAAGTCGCCGGACCGGCCGTCGTCGGGTGCCGCCGCGCCCGAGCGGTCCTCAACCTCATCGGATCGCATCTCCACCCCTTCCCCGACCAGCGGTCCGCCAGCCGCGACCGCGACACCCCGCGGGCGCGACGCTGTGACCTGCATGAACGTGAGCTGAACGAACTTCGACACCGATCTGTGTTTGAAACTCGCCCGCATGGGGGACGTGACAGCAGGCACAGCTCTGTCGTCCCTCTCCACGGACGGGTGCCGGGACCACAGGGGAGTGGTGTTGGACGAGATCATCTCGATTCGTGACGTGACCAAGTCGTTCGGTTCGCACACGGTGCTGGACGGCATCACCTTCGACATCCCGCGCGGCGCCACCAGCGCCATCATGGGGCCGTCCGGCACCGGCAAGTCCGTGCTGCTCAAGAACATCATCGGGCTCCTCCGCCCCGACCGCGGCGAGATCTGGGTGAACGGCGAGGAGACCGTGAAGATGCGGGAGAAGGACCTGTACCGGGTCCGCCGCTCCTACGGCGTCTTGTTCCAGGACGGGGCCCTGTTCGGGTCCATGAACCTCTTCGACAACATCGCCTTCCCGCTGCGGGAGCACACCCGCAAGAGCGAGGGCGAGGTGAAGCGCATCACCCTCGAGAAGGCGGCGATGGTCGGCCTGCTCGACCACCTGAAGAAGTTCCCCGGCGAGGTGTCGGGCGGCATGAAGAAGCGGGCCGGGTTCGCCCGGGCCCTGGTGATGGACCCCGAGCTGGTGTTCTTCGACGAGCCCGACTCGGGTCTGGACCCGGTGCGCGTCGCCTACCTGGACGAGCTGGTGAAGAAGATCCAGGAGGAGACCGGCGCCACCTTCGTGATCATCACCCACAACATTCCCTCGGTGATGCGGACGGCCGACCACGTCGGCGTCTTGTTCCGGTCGGGGCTGGTGCGCTTCGGCACCAAGACCGAGATGCTCGAGGACGACAACCCGATCATCCGCCAGTTCCTGGCGGGCAAGGCGGCCGGGCCGATCGGGATGGACGAGCTGGCGACGGAGGAGACCGACGTCGAGCGGGAGCTGGTCGAGCGGGCCGAGGTGCGGGCCCGCGACCAGGTCGCCCAGCGGGAACGGGAGCGCGAACGTGACGTCCTCCAGGTCTGAGCTGGCGCGGTCGCCGCTGCACGTCCCCGGAGCCGAGAAGGTCGGGAGCCTCTTCCGCGAGGTGGGGACGATGGCCTCGGTCGGCCTCGAGGCGACGCGGAAGATCTTCAGCCGCCCGTGGCCGGTCGCCGAGTTCCTGGACCAGTGCTGGTTCATCGCCAAGGTCACCACGGTGCCGGTGATCTTGATCTCGATCCCGTTCGGCATGGTGATCTCGCTGCAGGTCGGCGCCTTGATCCAGCAGCTCGGCGCCGAGTCCCACCTCGGCTCGGCGCTGGTGCTCGCCGTGGTCCGCGAGCAGGCGCCGATCGCCACCGCCCTGCTGATCGCAGGAGCGGGCGGGTCGGCGATGACCGCCGACATCGGTGCCCGCAAGATCCGCGACGAGCTCGACGCCATGCAGGTGATGTCGATCAACCCGATCCAGCGGCTGGTGATGCCGCGGGTCCTCGCCGCCACCCTCATCGCCGTGCTGCTCGACGCCGTGGTGAGCGCAGCCGGTCTGGCGGGCGGCTGGTTCTTCGGCGTGCAGGTGCAGGGGGTGTCGTCGAGCAGCTTCTTCGCCTCCTTCAACGAGCTGAGCCAGCTCGCCGATCTCTGGATGGCGCTGCTCAAGGCGGCGATCTTCGGCTTCATCGCCGGGGTGGTCGCCTGCTGGAAGGGGCTGACCTGCAAGGGCGGGCCCAAGGGCGTGGGTGACGCCGTGAACCAGGCCGTGGTCATCACGTTCGTCCTGCTGTTCTTCGTGAACTTCGTCCTGACCGCCGTGTACTTCAACTTCGTACCGCAGAAGGGCTGAGGGTCACATGGCTGCCGTCCTCACCCCCGTCGTCGAGGGGCTCGCCCAGGTCCACGACCAGGTGGCCTTCGCCGGCCGCATCGTGCGCCGGCTGCCCCGGGCGCTGCGCTACCGCAATGAGATCCTGCTGCTGATCTCCGACATGACGATCGGTGCGGGGGCGCTCGTGATCGGCGGCGGGATGCTGTTCGTGATCTTCTTCCTGGCGTTCTTCACCGGGACCGAGGTCGGTCTCCAGGGGTTCACGGCGCTGCAGCAGATCGGCGCCGAGTCGTTCTCGGGCGTGATCTCGTCGGTGGCGAACACGCGGGAGATCACGCCGCTCATCGCCGGGGTCGCCCTGGCCGCCCAGGTGGGCGCCGGCTTCACGGCCCAGCTGGGCGCCATGCGGATCTCCGACGAGATCGACGCGCTCGAGGTGATGAGCGTGGACTCGTTCGTCTACCTGGTCTGCACCCGGGTGTGGGCCGCCCTCATCACCATGGTGCCGCTGTATCTGACCGCCCTGTTCGCCAGCTACCTGGCCACCGAGCTGATCGTCACCCGCTTCTTCACGCTGTCGCCGGGCACCTACCGCCACTACTTCCGGCTGTTCCTCCCGCCGATCGACGTCGTCTACTCGTTCACCAAGGCGATGGTCTTCGCCCTCGTGGTGGCCCTGGTCCACTGCTACTACGGCTACTACGCGACGGGCGGTCCGGCCGGGGTGGGCCGGGCGGCAGGCCGGGCGATCCGGATGTCGATCATCTTGGTGACGCTCCTGAACCTGCTGATGTCGCTGGTGTTCTGGGGCGGCAAGGACACGGCCCGCATCGTCGGATCCGTCGGCATCGGGACGGGCCTGCTGTGAGCGCCCACTCCTCGCCCGCCGACGTCCGCCTCGCCTACCGGGTGCTGGCGTCGCTCGTGATCCTCGCGATCATCGCCGCCGGCTCCACCTACGCGGTGCGTGCCGCGTACGGCTCGTTCTCCGACGACTTCACCGTCACCACCCGCTTCGCCCGGGCCGGTCAGGGCCTGCGCCCGGGGTCGGACGTGAAGTACCGGGGCGTCAACGTGGGGAAGGTCCGCTCGGTGACGCTGCGCGACCGCAAGGTCGATGTGGTGCTCCAGATGCAGCAGAGCTCCGAGGTGCCGAACACCACGTCGGCCACCGTGCGGCCCAAGACGCTGTTCGGTGAGAAGTACATCGAGCTGGCGGTCGTGCCCGACGACGGGCCGGCGCTCCAGCAGGGCGATGCGGTCCCCGCTGCCGGCACCGGCCTGGAGGTCGAGCAGCTGGTCGACACCACCGACGACCTGCTCCGGGGCATCGACTCGGATCAGCTGGCGATCCTCATGGACGAGCTCGTCAAGGCGTCGCGGGGCGAGGGCGACCGGGTGGCCCGGGTGATCGACCAGAGCGTGGCCGCGACCAAGGTGCTCGACGACACCCTGGACGCCCAGCTCCGCGCCATCGACTCGTTCGCCCGGTTCGCCCGGCAGTACCGCGACATCGGGCCGTCGCTGAACTCGATCAACGGCGACCTCAACGAGCTGCTGCCCACGTTCAACGCCGCCCGCAAGGACTACGAGCGGCTCCTGCGCACGCTGAAGCCGCTGGCGGACCACCTGGCCGAGTTCATCGACGTGAACGAGGCGGACATCGGTTCCATCCTCGCCGACGGCCGCAACATCGTCCGGGTGCTCACCGCCCGCAAGGCGAACATCTCCGAGACGATCCGCGGCCTCGACACCTACACCGACACCCTGGCCGACGCCATCGCGCCGGGCACCCTCCCCGACGGCTCCCGCTACGGGCACCTCAAGTTGTTCATCGACCTGTCGCAGATCCAGGACCTGCTGTGCATGGTGCTCGGGCCCAGCTCCCCGGGGACGGACCTGTCCGCGGTGCGCGAGGCCCTGGCGGCCCGGGTCCCCGAGCTGTCGTGCCCCGGTGACGGCGGTGCGGCGTCGCCGGCGGGCCCCGGCGAAACCCCCGCCCCGGGCTCCCCGACCCCGCCGACCGGACCCATCGACCCGACCGACCTCGCCGATCCGGTCACGGACCTCACCTCGGCGCTGGCCACCCCGGACGACGCGGCCGGTGGCGGGTCCGTCGGCGACCTGCTCGCCCCGCTCCTCGGAGGGACGACCTGATGCGCCACCTGTCCCGCCTCCTCAAGGCCCTGCGCGGCCGAAGCGGCCGGCAGCTGCTGAAGCTCGCTGCCTACAGCGTGGTGTGCCTCGCCGTGCTGGCCGGGCTGGTGGCCCGCATCGGCAACGTGGAGTTCTTCTCGGACGACACGGGCTACGCCGCGGCCATGCCGGACGTCACCGGGCTCCAGGTCAACGACGCGGTGAAGGTCGCCGGCGTCGACGTCGGCAAGGTCACCGGGCTCTCCATCGAGCGGGGCCAGGCCGTGGTGCACTTCGCGATCGACCCGGATGTGCACCTCACCGACCAGACCCGCGTCGGGATCCGGTGGCGCAACGTCCTGGGCCAGAAGTACCTGTACCTCTACCCGGGGACCGAGGGCGAGCGGCTGGAGCCCGGAGCCGAGCTGCCGCCGGCGAACTCGGTGGAGTCCGCGGACGTCGGCGCGTTCCTCAACGCCATCGGCCCGATCCTCCAGTCCATCAGCCCGGCGAAGGCCAACGCGTTCATCCGGGCCTTCAACGAGGCGCTCGAGGGCAACGAGGACCAGGTGCGCGAGCTGCTGGGCGACACGGCGGACATCGCCACCGACCTGGGCGGTGCCGACGTCGAGATCGGCAGCCTCCTCGGTCACCTCGACACCGTCGTCGGCGGGCTGGCCGACCGCGACGCGGACCTCCAGACGGTGATCACCCGCTTCCAGGAGATGGCGGGCGGGCTGGCCGACAACAACGCGGACCTCCAGCTCCTCGTCGAGCGATTCGCCGCGGTGAACCAGAAGCTCGATCAGCTGGTCACCGACAACCGCGAGAACCTCGACGCGACCATCGACGACCTCACCGTCATCGCCGCCGTGCTCGGCGAGCACCGCGAGGACCTCGACGCTGCGATGGCGACGCTCCCCGAGGGCCTGGGGGTCTACGACCAGATCTCGTCGTACGGCCAGTGGTTCCAGATCCGCACCAAGATCACCTGCCTCGCCAACCAGAAGACCTGCTTCGACGAGGGGCTCACCAGCAGCGCCCTCGACAGCGGCCTCACCGCGGAGTCGGCGGACACCGTGGTCGGCTTCGCCCTCGCCGGAGCGCCGCTGTGAAGGCGTTCACGGAGCGGAACCCGATCACCATCGGCGTGATCGTGATCGCTCTGATCGCGGCGGGGACCACGGCCGCGCTCGCCCTCAACGGCGGTGCGTTCAAGGACCGCTACATCGTCAACGCCCGCTTCTCCGACACGGCCGGGCTGCGCTCGGGCGACAAGGTGCGCGTCGCCGGGATCCTCGCCGGCCAGGTCGGGTCCATCCGGGAGCACAACGGCCGGGTCGACGTGAGCCTGAAGATCGACGAGAGCGTCGAGCTGCCGGGCGACGTGCAGGCCGAGGTCGTCGTCGAGACGCTCCTCGGCAGCAAGTACGTGCGGCTCGTCGGCGGAGGCGACTGGGACCACCCGCTGGAGGCCGGTGACGTCATCACCGACACCGTCACCCCCACCGAGGTGCTCGACGTGGAGAACGTGGGCACCCCGCTGCTCGAGGACACCGACGCCGAGGCGATCAACGACCTCCTCGGCAAGATCGACCGGGTCACCGAGGGCCAGCGCGGCAACGTCGGCGAGATCGTCGACGGCCTGAACCGGCTGACCAAGGCGGTCAACGACCGCCAGGCCGAGGCCCGGCGCCTCATCGGCTCGTCCCGCGTGGTCACCGCCACCCTCGCCGAGCGCGACGAGGACCTGCTGGCCGCCCTCGACGACGTCAACGTGGTCCTCGACGGGCTGGCCCACCGGCGCGTGCAGCTGGCCACGCTGCTGCGGGAGACCGAGGCCACCGCCCGCAAGACAGCAGACCTCGTCGGGGAGAACCGCCCGCAGATCGACGCCATCCTCCAGGAGATCCACCGCGACCTCGCGGTCGTGGAGCGGAACCAGACCAACCTGGCCGAGTCGCTCTCGGGGCTCACCAACGCCATCGGCGGGTTCGCCTCGATCGGCTACTCCGGTGCCGACGAGGTCCCCAACACCTGGGCGAACATGTACACCCAGCTCGTCGGTCCGCTCTCGCCCGATGCGCTGTTCGGCTCCTGCGGCCTGCTCGACGACGCCTTCGACGTGCTGCTCGGACCGGACCCGGTCACCGACTGCGCCGCCCGGACCGGGCCGCTGCCGACGGCGACCGACAGCGAGGACGGGTCGGGCGATCCGCTCACCGACATGTACGGGTCCCTCGCCGGAGGCGGGTCATGAGCCGCCGGGCCACCGCCGTCGCCTCGCTCGTCCTGGCCACCGTGCTGGTGCTCCTGCCCGCCTGCTCCCGGGCGCCGGGCCGGGGCCCGGCGGTCACCGCCGAGTTCGCTCGCGGCACGGGGCTGTACCCCGGGTCGCCCGTCCGCCTGCTGGGCATCGACATCGGGTCCATCACCACGGTGCGCAACGTCGACGGCCACGTGCAGGTGCGGATGCAGCTCGACGAGGGCGTGCGCCTGCCGGCCGACGTGAAGGCCACGATCGTCCCGCTGACGCTGCTGGGCGAGCGGTACGTCCAGTTCGGCCCCTCGTACGAAGGTGGCCCCCGCCTGCGCGACGGTGACCGGATCCCCCTGGCCCGCACGAGCGTGCCCGCCGAGATCGATGACCTCCTCCGGGGGCTGCAGGACTTCATGGGCGCCATCGACCCCGAGCGTGCCGGCGACGTCGTCACCAACCTGGCCGAGGTGCTCGACGGGCGCGGCGCCGACGTGAACCACCTCATCGCCAACGCCTCGGGCACGCTCGACCTGCTGGCCGACGAGGGCGACGACATCAAGGCGATCATCGGCTCGCTCCGAGACCTGACCGCCACCCTGGAGGGCCGGACGGACTCCATCGAGAGCCTGATCCGCAACTACGACCTGGTGACCCAGGTGCTCGTCGACAACAAGGGCGACCTCGACGGGGTCATCACCCAGCTCGACCGGGCCACCGTGGAGCTGACATCGCTGCTCAAGGCGCACGAGGACCCGCTGCGCGAGGACGTGAAGATCCTCGCCACCGCCAGCGGGACCGTGGCCGCCAACACCGGCAACATCGAGCTGACCCTCGCCTCCACGGTGAAGCTGTTCAAGGCCGCGGGTCGGGCCTACGAGGCCCGGACCAACGCGCTGCGGATCAACAACCAGCTCAGCCCCGAGCTCACGTCGGACCTGCTCGCAGGTCGGCTCCGCGACCGCATCGCCGGGCTGTGCCGCCGCCTCGGGATCCCGGCGTGCAGCGATCCGGCTTCGCCGCTCCTCAACGACATCGCCAAGCTCCTTCCCGGCATCCTCCAGGGCTCGGACAAGGCGACGGGCGAGGGGCCGGGCACCACGCCGGCACCGGCGGAGCCCCCCGCGCCCAGCGTGCCGGTCCCGGCGATCCCCTCCCAGGCCGAGCTGCTCGACGAGCTGGCCAAGCAGCTCACCGACGGGCTGGGCGACCCGGCCCGGCTGCTCCTCGAAGCCCTTGACGGCGAGCGCCTGGCCGCCCTCCTCGGCGTCGACCCCATCCTCCTCCAGATCCTCAACGACCTCGATGCCGCCCAGGTCGAGCGCCTCCGCAAGGCCGAGCCCGAGGAGATCGCCGACGTGATGCTCGAGCTGTACAACGAGGTGCTGACCCCCGCCGAGCGGTTGGACCAGCCGCTGCTGCCCCCCAGGACGAAGCCGCCGTCGAGCACGCCGACGCTGCCGCCGGGCACCACGCCGACGGTGCCCCCCATCGACGTGTCGCCCCTGCTGGGAGGTCGCTGAAGTGCGAACCCGCCTGCTCCACGCCCTCGCCGCCCTCGTCCTCGTCGGCGCGCTGGGCCTCACGGGCTGCACCGACGCGGACGGCGGCGGCGGCCGCATCGGTGCCTCGGCCACGTTCGACGACGTGGCCGACCTCGCCGACGGCGCCCCGGTCATGATGGCCGACGTCACCATCGGCACCGTCTCCTCGATCGAGCTCGATGGCACCGGACGCCGCGCCGAGGTCCACTTCTCCGTGGACGAGTCGGCCAACGTGCCGGCCGCGGTCACCGCCCAGATCCGCCGGACGTCCGCCCTGGGCGAGAAGTTCATCGACCTGGTCCCCCGGACCGACGACCTCGACGCTCCGCCGCTGGCGGACGGGACGGTCATCAAGGAGACCGCCGTGGTCTCGGACCTCGAGCAGCTGATCTCCAGCGGGACCGCCTCGTTCACCGCGCTGAGCGCCTCGCAGATCGCGATCCTGCTGGACGAGGGGGAGCGGGCGTTCGCGGGGAAGGGCCCGCAGCTCGCCACGATCATCGATCACCTGTCCGAGGTGGCCGACGGCTACCAGACCCGGACGGGCAAGGTCCGGGCGATCATCACCGACCTCGACCGCCTGGCGGGCGACCTGGCGCCGCAGACCGGCCCGAACGGGGAGGCGCTGGCCAACCTGAAGGAGACCCTGCGGATCCTCAACGAGAACGACGAGGCCTTCTACGACCTGGTCCGGTCGCTCGGCGGGGTGGCGGACGACGGCAACCGCATCCTCAACCGGCACCTCCAGGACATCACCGTCCAGCTCCGGGGCCTGCGCGACGTCACCGACTCGGTGGCCGACGAGCAGGACGCCCTGGCCGGCGTGCTCGAGAACCTGCCCCGCCACAACGAGACGGTGCCGCTCGCAGAGCGCAACAACTTCATCCACGTCCTCATCGACGTCGTGCTCTGCGGCGTGCCGGGCGGCGGCGACGTGCCCGGTGACCCGGTGGACGCCTGCGAACCGGGGGCCGGCTCGTGATCACCCGCCGCATCATCGCCAACCTGGTCGTGTTCTTCACGCTGTCCGCCGGGCTCATCGCGTACGGCGCCGTCACCTTGTTCGGCAACCCCCTTGAGCACCGGCGGACGCTCGCAGCCGACCTGCCCGACGCGGGCGGCCTGCGGACGGGGTTCTCCGCCAGCCACGACGGCGTCGTCATCGGGACCGTGTCGAAGATCGAGCTGAACGAGCACCAGGTGCGCGTCACCGTGGAGCTCGACCCCGGCGTCACCGTGCCCCGGGGCGTCGCCGCCAAGGTGGTCCGGGCCTCCGCCGTCGGCGAGCAGCGCCTGGACCTCGTCACCACGGCTGCGCCGTCGGGTCCGCCCCTTCCCGACGGCGCGGTCGTCCCCCTCGCCGAGGACCCCATCCCGCCCGACGTGGCCGACGTCCTGGAGTCCACCAACCAGCTGCTGGCCGCCCTGCCCGCCGATGACCTCAACGTGCTGGTCCGCGAGCTCGCCGCCAGCGTCGACGGGCGCGCCGCCGACCTCAAGTCGCTGAACCGATCGATCGCCGCCATCGACGAGGACCTGGTCGAGGTCGAGCCGGACCTCCGGGCGCTGCTCGACGACGCCCCAGCTGTGCTCGATGACTTCTCGGACATGTCGCCCGCCGCCCACCAGGCCCTCGAGAACACCGCGGTCCTCACCCGCACGCTCGCATCCCGGGACGACGACCTGGTCGACCTGGTGGTCCACGCAGGAGACTTCTCCGCCACGTTCGATCGCGTCCTGCTGGACGACCGGGCCTCGCTCACCTGCTTGATCGGCGACGTCCAGACCGTCTCCGCCGCCGTGCAGGGCGACACCCTCGAGCACCTCGACCAGGCCCTGGCGCTCAACCAGCTGTTCTTCGGCGCCATCGACGACGTGGCCGTCCGGGGCGAGGCCGCCGACGTGGGCTACGGCCCCGTGCAGCCCGACGCGCTCTGGCTGCGCTCGCGGTTGCTCTTCCCGCCCGAGAGCCCCCCGGGCAGCCGCTACTCGCCGCCGCGCGGACCTCGCCCCGTGATCACCGGCGCCGGCTGCCGGAACGCCTACGGCAGCGGTGCCGACGCGGTGGCCGCCCCCACGCGCTCC
>JAOBWH010000147.1 GCA_025463265.1 Ilumatobacteraceae bacterium | reverse complement strand
CCCCGACGCCGTCGATCCCGCCCGGGGCGCACGCCAGCCGGCGCCGCACGCTCGGCCTGCCGCCCAGCCTCGGTCTCGCCGCCGCCCTGATGAGCTTCCCGGCGGTCGCCTTCGTCCTCTACGGGGGCCTGGCGCTGCTGGCGTCGCTGGTGTTCTCCAGCTCGAGCTCCAGCTCCAACGAGTACATGGACTTCAGCGGCATGAGCTCCGGGTTCGCCTTCGTCGGCGCCGTGCTCATCCTCCTGGGGCTCGTGGGGCTCTACGGGGTGGTGATGGTGATGGCCGGCTCCGCGACCGGTCGGACCATCTGCACGGTGTTCCTGTGCATCAGCGTGGTGCTCTCGGTCCTCAGCTTCGCCACGTCCCCCAACGCTGGCATCCCGCTGACGCTCGCCATGCCCGCCTACTGCATGTGGGCGCTCTGGGGCCGTCCCGGCCGCAGCGTGTTCTGACCCGTCCCGGCCACGAGCCGCCGCAACCGCCGAGGGCCCGACCGGGCGCCCCTACCCGAGGCGCTCGATGATGGTGACGTTGGCCTGGCCGCCGCCCTCGCACATGGTCTGGAGGCCGTAGCGGCCACCGGTCTGCTCGAGGTGGTTGAGCATCGTGGTCATGAGCCGGGCGCCGGTGGCGCCGAGCGGGTGGCCGAGGGCGATGGCGCCGCCGTTGGGGTTGACCTTGGCCATGTCCGGGCGGATCTCCTTGGCCCAGGCCAACACGACGGAGGCGAACGCCTCGTTGATCTCGACCGTGTCGATGTCGTCCATCGTGAGCCCGGTCTTCTCGAGCGCGTACCGGGTGGCCGGGATCGGCGCGGTGAGCATGAAGATCGGATCATCCCCGCGCACGCTCATGTGGTGGATGCGGGCCCGAGGCGTGAGGCCGTGGTCCTTCACGGCCTGCTCGGAGGCGATGAGGATGGACGCCGACGCGTCGCTGATCTGGCTGGCGACGGCGGCGGTCAGCCGGCCGCCCTCCACCAGCGTGCGCAGCGAACGGATCTTGTCGACGTTGGGCTCGCGGGGCCCCTCGTCGAACGTGAGGCCTTCGAGCGGGGCGATCTCGGCCTCGAACCGACCGTCGGCCTGGGCCTTGAGCGCCCGGGTGTGGGACTCGATGGCGAAGTCCTCCATCTCCTCCCGGGTCAGCTCCCACTTCTCGGCGATCATCTCGGCGCCGGTGAACTGGCTGACCTCGGCGGGCCCGTACCGCTCGACCCAGCCGGGCGAGGTCGTGAACGGGTCGGGGAAGCCGAGGTCGGTGGCGCACGTCATGGCGGAGCTGATCGGGATCTGGCTCATCTGCTGGACGCCTCCCGCGATGACCAGGTCGTTCACCCCGGCCATCACGGCTTGGGCGGCGAAGTGCACGGCCTGCTGCGCCGAGCCGCACTGCCGGTCGACGGTGGTCCCGGGCACGTGCTCGGGACCACCGGCCACCAGCCAGCAGGTGCGGGCGATGTCGCCGGCCTGGCCACCGACCGAGTCGACGTTGCCGAAGATCACGTCCTCGACCGCACCGGGGTCGATGGCGGTGCGCTGGAGGAGCGCCCGGATGGAGGCGGCACCCAGGTCGGCCGGGTGCACGCCGCTGAGTGCGCCACCCCGCTTCCCGACGGGCGTGCGGACGGCGTCGACGATGTAGGCCTCAGGCATGCGTCGAATCTAACGCCCCGTCAGAAACCTCCCACAGCCCGTCCTCCGGCCGATGTCGGAGGCACCTACGATCGGTGGGCCGCGCACACGAGCGGCCGCAGGAGGGGACCCCATGCACCGCACCGCCCGAACCGTCCGAACCACCCGCACCCGCCGCAGCATCGTCGCCGCGGTGGCCCTCGCCGCATCGCTCGTGGCGACCACCGTCAACCCGGCGCCCGCCTCGGCGCTCGGGGTGCCGGGCGACGCCCTCGTCTTCGCCCCCACCTCGGCGCTGACCAACCTCGTGTGGCGCGCCGGCACCAAGTCCACGTTCGCGGTCGGCGGGCCCTACACACGGACGTTCAGCGGCAACTTCGACGACCAGCCGGGCGGCGACGTGTTCATCTACCGCCCGGGCACGGCCGCCGATGCGATCCAGCACCTGACCGAGACCGGCTCCACCACGGGGTCCAGCCTGAGGTCGGTGAAGGTCGACGGGACCTTCACCCCGTTCGTCGGCGACTTCGACGGCAACGGCATCGACGACATCTTCTGGTACGCCCCGGGCACCACCCGGGACTGGATCTGGTTCTTCCGTCCGGACGGGGGCTACGGCACCTCGCCCAACGACATCAACGGCACGTTCCGCCCGATCGTGCTCGACACCGACGGCAACGGCACCGACGACATCATCTGGTACGCCCCCGGGGCCGCCGCCGACTCGATGTGGCGCTTCGCCCCGGCAACGCCACCCGACATCGGCACGAGCCACACCATCAAGGCCGTGTCGATCGGCGGCACGTACACCACGGCGGTCGGGGTGTTCGGGCTCGAGGACGAGGGCGACCCCACCGAGGGCGTCGTGTTCTACAACCCGTCCGGCGCCGACTACGTGTGGAACTTCGACCCGGCGGCGAACCACACCAGCTCGCTGCTGCCCGCGGTCGACGGCGACTACCAGCTCCTGCCGGGCCAGTACCTGGAGGAGACCTACGGTTCCCTCCTCTACTACGGCCCCGGCTCGCTCCCCGAGAAGCTCTTCGCCTTCGGCCCCGGCCCCGGCGCCGACATCTCGGTCCAGGAGCCCCCGAACATCAACGGGACGTACAAGCTGCGCGCCGGCGACTTCAACGCCGACGGCCTCACCGACCTCTCCCTCACCACCGACCCGACGACGCGCATCTGGTACTTCGACGGCGGCCAGCCGGCCAGCTCCACGTCGTTCTCCAACGCCCCGAACATCCTCGGTGGGCCCATCGTCGTGCCGATGGGGAGCTGACGGGCCCTCCCGGCCCCACGCTCGTCCTGGCCGCAGTAGCGTTCCCGGCGCCGCCCACCCCTCGGGCTGGTGCACAAACGAACGGAGCGCGGGAATGATCCGATCCAAGACCCTTCGCAAGGCCGCGGCCCTGGCAGCGACCCTCGTCGCCACCGGTGGCCTGCTGGCCACGGCGGCCACCCCGGCCAGCGCCACCTCCGTGGACAGCAGCACGCTGATCTTCGTGCCGTACAACGGTCAGACGTTCACGATCTGGCGCAACGGCAACACCGCCACACCGGCGTACTTCTCCGTCGCCAAGACCATCGAAGGCGACTTCGGCGGCCCCTCGGGCACCGACGTCTTCCTCTACAACCCCGGCTCGGGCTCCGACGGCATCTTGAGCGCCGCACCGAACGTGAGCAGCTTCAACCAGTCCCTGCGACCCGAGACCATCAACGGCACCTACACCCCGGTCGTCGGTGATTTCGACGGCAACGCCATCGACGACATCCTCTGGTACGCCCCCGGCTCCGCCCCGGACTCCATCTGGCTGTTCCAGGGCAACGGCAGCCACACCACCAAGTCGCTCACCATCAACGGGAGCTACAAGCCCACCGCCATCAACGTCGACGGCGACGGTTCCACCGACATCGTCTGGTACGCACCGGGCGCGGCGGCCGACTCGATCTGGGTCTTCGGCCCGAGCGCCAACCACACCACCAAGTCGATCAGCATCAGCGGGAACTACCAGCTGATCCCCGGCCACTTCTCCACCGTCGCCGAAGGCAGCCCCCAGCGCCGCCTCCTGTTCTTCAACAAGTCCGGCGCCGACTCGATCTGGACCTTCGACGTCAACGGCAACCACACCTCGGCGTCGATCCCCAACATCGACGGCAACTTCACCCCCATCGTCGGCACGTTCGTCACGCAGACCCGCGACGCGGTGCTCTTCTACCGGCCCGGCTCCGCCTCCGAGGCGTTCATCAGCTTCAACGCCAACGGGACCCTGAACGAGCTCGAGCCCCCGACGGTGAACGGCAGCTACGACCCCGAGGTCGGCGACTACGACGGCAACGGGTACCAGGACATCGCGTGGGCCAGCGGCGGCAAGGCGTCGCTGTGGAAGTTCACCGGCGGCGGCTACACCACCCAGAACATCGTGACCAGCACGGTCAACACCAGGCCGGCCACCATCGACAACTACCGCTTCCCCGCCTGAACGACCGAGCGAGCCGGACCTGCGGTCCGTAGGGTGGCGTCGAGGGGCGCGTCGGACTGCGGAACGCCAGGGGGCTCCACATGCGCACATCCACCCATCGCCGGAAGGCGGTGACCGTCGCGGTCCTGGTCGCGGCGGCGTCGGTCCTGGTGCCGGCGCAGCCGGCGTCGGCATCGGTCGACCAGGACGCCATCTTCCTCGCATCCAAGACCAGCGACCAGGTCGTGGTGCTCGCCGGGGGCGAGCGGGTCTCGGTCGACGCGCACCCCACGGCCAAGGTGCTGGCCGGCCACTTCACCTCCACCGCCGGCGCCCAGGCGTTCCTCTACAACCCCGGATTCGGACCCGACGGGCTCCTCGACGTCACCCGCGACGGTGACGGCCTCGAGTCCCAGCTCACGTCGATGCCGGTCGGCGGCAGCTTCCAGCCGTTCGTCGCCGACCTCGACCGGGACGGGCGCGACGACATCTTCTGGTACGCCCCGGGCACCGCCCGCGACTACGTCTGGTTCTTCGAGCAAGACGGGTCGGTCACCTCGGTCCCGATGGCCGTGGACGCCGCGGCCCAGCCCATCCCGGTGCTCGTCGACGGCATCAACGCCGAACCCGACCACCAGGGGATCCTCTGGTACGGCGCCGGCTCCAGGCCGGACTCGTGGTGGATGTTCAGCGGCCGCAGCGCCGTCGCCAGACGGGTCAGCATCGCCGGCAGCTACCGGGTGGTGGTCGGCAACTTCCGCACCACCAGCTACGGCCACAGCCAGGAGCAGGTCCTCTTCTACGACCCGACCGGCGGGAGGAGCGCCTTGTGGACTTTCCACCGTGGCGACGGCGAGCACCGGTCCGATCCGTACTCGAGCCCGGGTCGGAACTACACCCCGGTGGTGACGAAGGCCGGGATGCACGGCGGCGACTTCGCCTACTGGTACGGCCCCGGCCCGAACCCCGAGCAGGTCTCGTTCTGGAACGGCGCCGAGCTGACCCACGGTGACATGCCCCCGGTGAACGGCACCTACCGAGTCCTGCGCGACGCCCAGGGTCGCAGCGGTGCCGAAGAGGTCATCTTCCTGAGCGAGGGCACCACGGCACGGACGATGCAGCTCGCACCCGAGCACACCCCCGCCCTCGGAACGGTGACGGCGATCACCGGCCTCCCCCCGGCCCCCCACGGCGCCAGCACCTGGTTCGAGGAACCTGTCGAGTGACCCCGCTAGATGCGGAGCGCTGACGCCACGCGTCGGCGGTGCCAGGGAGCGTCGCCCCAGGTGCGGCTGAGGGCTTCGGCCCGCTTGAGGTAGAGGTGCAGGTCGTACTCCACCGTGTACCCGATGGCGCCGTGGCACTGCAGGGCCTGGGCGGCGGTGAACCGGGCGGCGTCGGAGGCCAGGGCCTTGGCGGTGGAGACCGTGCGGCTGGCGGTGGGGGCGCCGGTGCTCAGCTCCCAGGCTGCGGCGTAGACGACCGGGGCGGCGAACCGCAGCTTCATGGCGGCGTCGGCGAGGTGGTGCTTGACCGCCTGCTGCGTGCCGATGGCCACGCCGAACTGCTTGCGCTCTGCGGCGTAAGCCACCGTCTGGTCGAGCATCCGACGGCCGAGGCCGACCAGCTGCGCCGCCGTGCCGAGCGCGCCCCGGTCGAAGGCCCGCTCGGCCACCGTGCCCATGGCGAAGCCCTGGTCGGTCTGCCACGCACCGAGCTTCACGACGCGCCGGCCGGCATCGACCGCGTCGGCGAGCGTGCGCCGCTGCTCCGGCGTGTCGCCGACGGCGAGGCCACCCTCGACCCGCCGAGCGACCCAGCCCGCGTCGCCACCGCGACCCCGGTCCAGGCTCACCAGGTAGGTGACGGCATCGCCCCAGGGGACGAGCGCGCTGGTCAGCGGTACGGCGCCCGCCTGGCGGGATCCGTCGAGCAGCGCCGGCAGCACGCCGTGCGGATCGTCGGTGTCGTCGAGCAGCGGGGCGACCACGCACGCCGTCTCCACGAAGGGGTGCGGCAGGGCCGCGTAGCCGGTCTCCTCGGCCAGCAGGACCCAGTCGTCCTCGGCCATGCCCAGGCCGCCGTTGGCCTCGGACACGCCGATCCCCAGCACACCCATCTCGGCCAGGTCCGACCAGACCTTGGCCACCCGGTCGGCGTCGGCCCGGGCCCCTTCGCCCTTGCGTGCGCCGTGCGCGTCCGTGCCGTCGGGCCACGCCGCCCGCACGACCTCGGGCGGGCACTCCTTGGCCAGGAGGTCGGCCACCGCGTCGCGGAAGGCCAGCTGGTCGTCGGTGAAGGCGAAGCGCATGTCGGCTACTTCCTCGGCAGGCCGAGCACGCGCTCGGCGGCGATGTTGCGCTGGATCTCGTTGGTGCCCGCGTAGATCGGGCCGGAGAGGGCGAACTGCCAGCCCTTGCTCCACGGTCCGTCCAGCTCGGCTTCGGGGCCGAGGATGTCGAGCGCGGTCTCGTTGAGCTTCACGTCGAGCTCGGACCACCACAGCTTCACGAAGCTGCTCGCGGCGCCGGCGCTGCGGCCCTCGGCGTCGTCGGTCACGGTCTGGAGGGTCTGGAGGCGGTAGGCCTCCGCCTCCATCCAGCCCTGGACGACGCGGTCGCGCAGGCCCGGGTCGAGGTCATCGGGCCCGGCGGACCGGGCGCGCTCGCGGTACAGGTCGACGAGGCGATCGGCGGTGGCCGTGAACCGGCCGGGTGCCCGCAGCGTCAGGCCGCGCTCGGACGACGTCGTGGCCATGGCGACCGACCAGCCCTGGCCCACGCCGCCCAGCACGACCCCGCCGGGGATGGCGTCGTCGGGGAGGAAGGCGCCGTCGAAGAACACCTCGGCGAAGCCTTCGTCGCCGTCGAGCCGGCCGAACCCCCGCACCGTGATGCCGTCGACGTCGAGGGGCACCAGCAGGTAGGTGAGGCCCTGGTGCCGCTGTGACGCGGGGTCGGTGCGGAACAGGCCGAAGAGGTGCGTGCAGAACGCGCCCCGGGTCGTCCAGGTCTTCTGGCCGTCGAGGACCCAGCCACTGCGCTCGTCGTCTCGGGTGGCCTTGCAGGTGAGGCTGGCCAGGTCCGAGCCGGCGTTGGGCTCGGACCAGCCCTGGCACCACAGGTCCTCGGCCCCGGCCATGCGGGGAAGGATGTGGGTCTGCTGCTCCTCGTTGCCGAACTCGAAGATGGTCGGCGCCAGCAGGAAGATCCCGTTCTGGCTGACCCGCTGTGGCCAGCCCGCCCGGTAGTACTCCTCTTCGAAGATGAGCCACTGCCAGCGGCTGGCCCCGCGACCGCCGAACTCCTCGGGCCAGGAGACCACGGCGTAGCGGGAGGCGAACAGCGTGCGCTCCCAGTCGAGGTGCTGGGCGAAGCCCTCGGTGGTGTCGCCGCTCAGGATCCGGTCGTCGTGACGGTCCCGCCACGCCGCCAGCTCGGTCTCCAGCCACGTCCGCACCTCAGCGCGGAAGGCGTCTTCGTCGGCGCTCCAGGTCAGGTCCATACGGCCGCCGAGCGTATCTGACACCCCGTCAGGTCCCAGAACCCGCCCCGATCGCCCTTCCCTCCCCACCATCGTTCGACGCGAACCGTCGTCCTGCAACGACAGCGATCGAACGTTCGAATCAGCGCACCGAGCATTCGACGCGAGCGGGGGGCTCGCGTTCAGCCGACGAGGCGGGTGAGGGTGGCTCGGGCGTCGGCGACGATCTGGTCCAGGAGGTCGGCGACCGTGGGCAGGTCGTCGATCACGCCGGTGACCTGGCCGGTGGGCAGCACGCCGACGGAGGCATCGCCGTCGACGAGGGCCGTCTTGATCAGCATCGGGGCGTTGGCCGCCATGGCCAGCTGGGCCCAGGTCAGGTCCTGGCTCTTGCGCATGGCCAGGCCCTCGGCCCACAGCTCCTTGAGCGACGTGCCCGTCTGCTTGCGGAACTCCAGCGCCTTGAGCGCCGCCTTCGGCATGCGGGTGACGATCGACGCCTTCTCCAGGCCGTCGATGAGCTCGGTGCGGATCACCCGTTGCGGTGCGCCGTCGAGCGCGGTGGTCACCACGGTGTCGAACACCGACGCCCTCGTGTAGTCGCCCTTGATGGACTCCGGCACCCGGCTCTCCTGGGTGAGCAGGAACCGGGTGCCCATGGCGATGCCGTCGGCGCCGTAGGCCAGCGCCGCCACCAGCCCGGCGCCCGAGTGGAAGCCGCCGGCGCCGACGACGGGGATCTGGGAGCCGACGGCATCCACCACCTGTGGCAGCAGCAGCGAGGTCGGGACCGAGCCGGTGTGTCCGCCGCCTTCGCCGCCCTGGGCGATGACCGCGTCGACACCCCACTCGGCCATCTTCTCGGCGTGTCGGCGGGCGCCGACGGTGGGCATCACCAGACCGCCGGCGTCGTGGATCTTGGCGATGGCGTCCTTGGTGGGCGCCCCGGCGAACGAGAACAGGCGGATGCCCTCCTCGGTGGCGAAGGCGATGCGCTCGTCGAGATCGGGCTGGCCGGCTCGGAAGTTGGCGCCGAACGGCGCGTCGGTCTCGGCTTTGACCGATGCGACGGCCTCGCGGAACTGGGCGTCGGTCATCGTGATCGAGGCGAGGATCCCGAATCCGCCCGCTGCGCTGGTGGCGGCGGTCAGGTTCGCGCCCGAGACCCAGCCCATGCCGGTCTGAACGATCGGGTACCGGCATCCGAGCAGCTCGACCAGCCGGGTGCGGAGCACGTCGTGCGAGGGTGGAGGAGCGGTTTCTGATGACCCGTCAGACATGGGGGCGAGCGTAGGAGACCCGCCCCCTCGCCCTAGAACTCGAAGCCGTAGAGGATCTCGTTGTCGGCGCTGTGCTGGCCGCCGCCGCTGTCGTAGATGTTGCGGGTCTCGCGGTCGTCGGCGGAGGCGAACGCGAAGCCGCGATCGATGCCCATCTGGCGGGCTTCGGCGCCGATGCCCTCGAGGAGGATCTTGCCGACGCCCTGGTTGCGGTGGTCGAGATCGATGCCGATCTCGTAGACGCACAGGTGCCGCAGCTTGGTGTGCCGGCGGTACAGGACCCCGCCGTAGGCGAAGCCCGCCATGTGGTTGGTCTCCATGTGGATGGCGACCACGCAGATCGTGCGGGGGTCGTTGACGAACTCGCTGGCCTCGTCGCTCGACAGCGGCGGGACCCACGGGCGCTCCTCCCCGTCGCCGAAGCGGGCATTGCCCTTGGCGAGCGTGCTGAGCGCCCACTCATCGCCCTGTCGCAGCCGGTGCAGCCGATACCGATCACTCACCATGCCGCGGAGCGTAGGCGAGCCACGACCCGCAGCGCGCCGTTTGGACCCACGGCCCCGTCACCCGGGTTCGGGGACCTCTCGCCGGCGGGTGTTCTCCGGGTCGATGACCTCGTCGAGGAGGCGGAGCTCGTCGGCGGTGGGCAGCCGGGACGTGGGCACGTCGTCGGGGATCACCAGCTCGAAGCCGGTGGCCGCAGCCACGTCGTCGACCGACACGCCCGGGTGGAGCGAGCGGACGCGCATCCGGTGGTCCGGCGTCTCGAAGTCGAAGACCCCGAGGTTCGAGACCACCCGGCGGATCTCGTGGAACCGGCCTGCCTCGCCACCGAGCGCTGCGGCGCGGTCGTACCCGATGCCGGTGACGATGTCGACGGCCTCCACGAAAACCCGAGGGCCGTGCTGGGGCACCCAGTACGAGGTGGTGTCGTTGATGGTGTTGCCCGGCGCACCGCGGAACCCGAGGAGCTGGGTGCGGGGCTGGGTCGGCGTGCCGCCCAGCCCGGCGATGTTCTGGTTGCCGAACCGGTCGACCTGGGTGGCGCCCATCATCACGTGGCGCCGACCGCTCCAGACCACGTCGAACATGGTGCGGTACGGGTTGTAGGTCTCGTAGCGGCGGTCGCCGACAGCGGGCACGGCCTCGTGGTTGGCGATGAGGGCGGCCTCGCCGTCGGTCATCACGAGGTCGGGCTCCCACGTGGCCCGGGCGAGGCGCCCACCGATCATGGGGATGGTGCCGATGGGGTTGGCGAGCAGCTCGCCGTCACCCCGGAAGCAGTCGGCGACGGCGACGGCGCACACGTCGGCACGCGTCACGAGCGAGGACAGGGTGTCGGACATCAGGCGTCTCCGGTGGGTCGGGCGGCCAGGGCGGCCTGGTAGTCGGCTTCGGTCGGGAACGTCAGCCAGTCGGACCGGAAGGCGTCCCACGCCTCAGCCTCCTTGGCGGTGCCCAGGTACGCCTTCTGGAACACCTCGTCACGGCCGTACTCGGGCTCGCAGGAGGTGGGGTGGGCACCGTTCGGGGCCTCCACCACGCCGTCGACGAAGACGCGGTTGATGCGCAGGCGGGTGATGTCGCCGGCGGCGTCGACCAACTGACCCGACGGGACGACGCGCTCGGTGGAGATGAACCGCTTCTCGGCGGCCTGCAGCAGCAGGTCGTCGAAGTAGAGGTCGGGGCCGCGGAAGGCGGCGTTGCCGCGCTCGTCGGCCACGTTGAGGTGGCAGAGGGCGGCGTCGAGGTGGATGGCCGGCTGGGCGATCAGCTCCTCGCCGTCCTCGTAGGGCGAGGTGACCGTCTTGAGCCCGGGGTTCACCAGGTGGAGGTCCGAGCCGAGCCCGACGCGGGTCGGGATGAACGGGACCCGCCACGCCGCGGCCTGGAGGCCGAGGAGCAACATGCCCTCGTCGAGCTCCGTGCACGCGATGGCGCCCGACTGGCGGGCGGCCCGGAAGTGCGGCTCGAGCACGGCGGCCGGGCCGACGTCGGGAGACACGAAGGCGAAGGTCAACCCGGCGACCTTGCCGGCTGCGCAGAGCATGCCGACCTCGGGTCCGCCGTAGGTGACGAGGTGGAGGTCGGTCAGGTCGCTGCGGAGGATGGCCCGGACGAGCGACATCGGCTTGCGCCGGCTCCCCCACCCGCCGATGCCGATGGTCATCCCGCTCGACAGCTGGGCGACGACCGCATCCTCGGTGAGGCGCTTGTCCCTGGGCGCCGGGTACGTCTCGGTCTCGCTCACTTGGTCACGTCCGTGTCTCGCTTGGCGACGAAGGCGTCGCGGTGCTCGTCGGCCACACCCGACAGGTTCAGCTCGAAGGTGAAGCCCTGCTCGAAGCGGTAGCTCCGCTTCACGTCCCAGAGGTCGATGCCGTTGAGCGACTCCTTGGCCGCCCGGATGACGGTGGGCGACTTGGCGGCGATCGACTCGGCCACCCGGAACGCGGCGTCGCGCAGGTCGGCCTGGGGGACCACCTCCAGCACCGAGCCGAAGGCGTGCAGCTCCTGGGCCGTGGCCGTGGCCGACGTGTAGACCATCGCCCGCATCTTGTGCTGCGGGACCAGGCGGCTGAGGTGGGTGGCGGCGCCCAGTGCGCCACGGTCCACCTCGGGCAGGCCGAAGGTGGCGTCGTCGGCGGCCACGATCACATCGGCGTTGCCGATGAGGCCGATGCCGCCGCCCACGCAGAACCCGTTGACCGCGGCGATGACGGGGACCTTGCACTCGTACACGGCGGCGAACGCTTCGTAGCAGCCGCGGTTCGCACCGATGAGGGCGGCGTAGCCCTCGGTCGCCTGCATCTCCTTGATGTCGACGCCGGCGTTGAAGCCCTTGCCCTCGGCGCGCAGCACGACGACGCGCACGTCCTCCTGCTCGCCCAGGCCGCGCACGGTGGTGGCGAGCTCGAACCAGCCCGCCACGTTGAGGGCGTTGACCGGCGGGTTGTCCATGACCACCTCGGCGATGCCGCTGGGGTGGACCGTCGACGTGATGCCCATCTCGGGCCTTTCTGATGGGTCGTCAGATTCCGGCGGTCACCGTAGCCGGGGTGTGACAGGGTGAGCCTCATGACGATCGAGATCGACCTTGCGGGACAGGTGGCGCTGGTGACGGGCGGCGCCCGGGGCGTCGGTCGGGGCATCACCGACCGGCTGCTCGCCGCAGGCGCCACCGTGGCCGTGTGCGGACGCACCGCGCCCGAGCCGGGAGCGCTGCCCGACGGCGTGCTGTTCGTGGCGGCCGACGTGCGGGAGCCCGAGTCGGTCCACGACCTGGTCGACCAGGTCGTCGGCGAGCTGGGCGGGCTGCACCTCGCCGTGAACAACGCCGGCGGATCGCCGGGGACCGATGCGGCCACGGCCTCGCCCCGGTTCAGCGACAAGATCCTCGGTCTCAACCTCACCGCCGCGCTGCACGTGGCGCAGGCCGCCAACGCCGTCATGCAGGCGCAGGCGGAGGGCGGGTCCATCGTCAACATCGGTTCGCTCTCGGGGCTCCGCCCCTCCCCCGGCACCGCCGTCTACGGCGCCGCCAAGGCCGGGCTGCTCAGCCTCACCACCAGCCTGGCCATGGAGTGGGCGCCCACGGTCCGGGTGAACATGGTCTCGGCCGGCATGGTCCGCACCGAGATCTTCGAGGACTACTACGGCGGTCCCGAGGGTGCCGCCGCCGTGTCCGCCATGGTCCCGCTCGGCCGGGTGGCCGAACCGGCCGACGTGGGCAACGCCGTCGCCTGGCTGGCCAGCCCGCTGGCGTCGTTCGTGAGCGGCGCCAACCTCACCGTCCACGGCGGCGGCGAGCAGCTCGCCTTCTTCGAGCACCTGCGCGGCTGACGCCCGCGGCCGCCACCGGTGCATCAGGCAGCGAGCTCGAGGTCGGTGTGGACGAAGTCATCGCCCTTGCACAGCAGAGGCCGGCCCGTGACCGACGCCAGCGCGTAGGCGAAGCAGTCGCCGAAGTTGAGCTTCGCAGGCGACCCCGAGGCCAACCTCCGCCGTCAGTGATGACCGCCGGTGCCCTCCCCGTCCTCGGGCAGGGGTCGACGGCCTTCCGGCGCCAGAGGAACCGGTCAGCGGTGAGTGCGCTCGCGGGCGGCCGGGTCCTGGCGGTAGAACGCCGACAGGACGGCGTAGAGCTCGGGCCGGTCCTCCTGGAGCTCGGTGCCCTGGTCGAAGAAGACCTCGGTGACGACAGCGAAGAACTCTCCGGCGTTGGTGCCGGCGTAGTCCCGCAGCAGGTGGCTGCCCGCCCCCGCCCGGATGGCCTCGAACTCGGCCGTGCACGCGGCGACCCAGCGCTCGTGCAGCTCCACCGTGGCGAGGGGAGGCGTGCCGTCGACGACCCCGTCGAGCATGTCGATCTTGTGGGCGAACTCGTGGAAGACGACGTTGAACCCGCGCTCGGGGTGGCGGGCGTTGCGCTCGGTCTCGTCCCAGACCAAGACGATGGGCCCGCCTTCGTGGTCGGCCTGGCCGAGGATCGCCATGGGCTCATCGGTCGCCAGCCCCATCATCGACGCCGACGCCCGCTCGCCCCGGAGGACGAGCGTGGTGGGGTGGACGATGATGTCGCCGACCTTGCGGTAGGCGCTCCAGTCCAGCCCGAGGATGAGCATGGCGGCCTGGGCGCTGATGATCAGGCGCATCTCCTCGGTGAGGGTGAACCCGTTGGCCGCCTCCCACCGCTTCTCGCCGAGCAGCCGCACGATCAGGTCCCGCATCGTGGTCCGCTCCTCGACCGAGTGGTCGAACCACCGCACGACGACCGCCGAGACCTGGTCCTCCCAGTCCTCGGGCAGCTGGTAGTCGCGCCGGTGCCGGAACAGTCCCATCCCGACAGTGTGCCGCCCCGGGCCACCCGTGCCGGTTCGCGGAGCGACGAGGGACTAGGAGGCGGCTTCGAGCAGGTAGCCGCGAGACCGGACGGTGCGGATCACCAGGCCGAGGGGGGCGAGGCGGCGGCGGAGCCGGACGATGTGGACGTCGAGCACGTTGCGGCCGGGGATGCCCTCGGGCCAGCCGGCGCGGGCGAGCGCGTCGCGGCTGACGACGGCGCGGTAGCGGTCGAGCAGGACCCCCATCAGCCGGTGCTCCACCGGCGGGAGCGAGACCCACTGGCCGCCGAGGCGGAGCAGCCCGTTCTCGTCGAGCTCGGGGATGTTGGCCTCCTCGGCGCCTCGAGCCCGGTCCTCCAGCACCCGGACGCGGGCCCGGACGTCCTCGTCGGATGCGGGCAGGCGGACCCAGTCCTCGAGCGGATCGGAGGTCAGCGGAGGGGCCACCCCCTCGGGCACGAGCACCAGCCGGGCCTGGCCGGAGATGCGGATCTCGGCGAGGCGAGCCTCCTCGGTGGGCCAACGGACCATCTCCACCTGCATGGGAGCACCGTACGGGCGCGACGTTTCATGTTTGTTTCGTCGCCGTGAAGGACCGGCGCAAGCAACGGCGATCCGTGGCGTCCGGAGGCGGGCCAGCGTTGGGGACGGCTGTGGTTTCTGACGTACCATCAGAAACCGTGAACCGCGAACACGAGGGGCCCGCATGACCGCCAAGACCCGAGCTCCCGCGCTGGGATCCGAAGGCTGGTTCACGGCCGACCCGGAGCCGGCGCTCCTGGGCCAGCAGTGCACCGCCTGCCGCACCTTCGTGTTCCCCAAGGCCGGCTACGGCTGTCCGAACCCGGCGTGCCTCGGGACCGAGTTCGACGAGGTCCGCCTGTCGCGGTCCGGGACGGTCTGGAGCTACACCGACGCCTGCTACCAGCCGCCGGCCCCGTACGTCACTCCCACTGAGGAGCACGTGCCGTTCTGCATCGCTGCGGTCGAGCTGGCCGAGGAGGGCCTCGTGATCATGGGCCAGGTCGTCGCCGGAGTGACCGTGGCCGACCTGCGGGTCGGCCAGCGGATGGAGCTCGTCATCGACGTGCTGTTCAGCGACGACGACACCGACCACCTCATCTGGAAGTGGAAGCCCGTGACCGAAGGGGAGGTGGCCTGATGTCCGGCAGCAACGATGTGGCCGTGCTCGGCGTGGGCATGCACCCGTGGGGCAAGTGGGGCCGCAACTTCGTGGAGTACGGCGTGACGGCGGCACAGGACGCCCTGCGCGACGCGGGCATCGCCTGGAGCGACGTGGACTTCGTGTCGGGCGCCGACACCATGCGCAACGGCTACCCGGGCTACGTGTCGGGGGCCACCTTCGCCCAGGCCCTCGGCTGGACCGGGGCCCGGGTGGCGTCGTCGTACGCCGCCTGCGCATCGGGCGTGACGGCCCTCGAAGCGGCCCGCACCCGCATCCTGGCCGGCCTGGCCGACGTGGCCCTCGTGGTCGGTGCCGACACCACCCCGAAGGGCTTCTTGGCCCCCAACGCCGGCGACCGCCCCACGGACCCCGACTGGCTGCGCTTCCGCCTCCTCGGTGCCACCAACCCCACCTACTTCGCCCTCGCCGCCCGCCGCCGCATGGACGTGTACGGCGCCACCAGCGAGGACTTCGCCAAGGTGAAGGTCAAGAACGCCCGGAACGGCCTGGCGAACCCCAACGCCCGGTTCCAGAAGGCGGTGTCGGTCGACGACGTGCTCGCATCGCCGATGGTCGCGGACCCGCTCCACCTGTTGGAGATCTGCGCCACCTCGGACGGCGGGGCGGCGGTCATCTTGTGCTCGATGGCGTTCGCCGCGCGCCACGCCGGCTCGGCCGGTGCGCCCGTCCGGGTCGCCGGCGTGTCCACGGTGACCCCGACCTACCCCAACACGGTCATCGACCTCCCCGACATGGCCACCGACTCCACCGCGGTGGTCGCCCGCGACGAGCGGACGTTCAAGCAGTCGATCGCCCACGCCGCCTACGAGGAGGCGGGCATCGGCCCCGACGACCTGTCGCTCGCCGAGGTGTACGACCTGTCCACCGCCCTCGAGCTCGACTGGTACGAGGACATCGGCCTCTGCAAGCAGGGGGAGGCCGAGCGCCTGCTCAACGACGGCGACACCCAGCTGGGCGGCCGCATCCCCGTCAACCCCAGCGGCGGCCTGGCGTGCTTCGGCGAGGCCGTCCCCGCCCAGGCCATCGCCCAGATCTGCGAGGTCACCTGGCAGCTGCGGGGCCAGGCCACCGGCCGCCAGGTCGAGGGCGCCACCGCCGGCATCACCGCGAACCAGGGCCTGTTCGGCCACGGCTCGTCGGTCGTCCTCGTCAGGTAGCCCCCATCGCAGCAGCGCCGCGCCCGGGAAGCCCGGCGCGACGGTGTGCGAAGCTGCAGGCGCAGACGTCGAAGATGGGGACCACGTAGGCGATGACGAAGATCATGGGGATCCTCAACGTCACGCCGGACAGCTTCAGCGACGGCGGGCGCTACGTCACGGTCGATGCCGCCTCGGAGCGGGCTCGGACACTGGCGGCCGAGGGCGCCGACATCATCGATGTCGGCGGTTACTCGTCGCGACCGGGAGCCAGCGACATCTCCCCGGAGGAAGAGGCGGGGCGCGTCCTCCCGGTGGTCGAACGCCTCCGGAGCGAGCTCCCGGATGTGCCGCTCTCGATCGACACCTTCCGTCCCTCGGTGGCCCGGGCGGCCATCGAGCGCGGGGTGAGCATCATCAACGACATCTGCGGCGGCCGGGACCCGGGCCTCGTCGACCTCGCCGCGGAGCACGGCGCCACCTACATCGTGATGCACATGCAGGGGACGCCGCAGACGATGCACCGCTCCCCTCGCTACGACGACGTCGTCGGCGAGGTCCGGGAGTACCTCGCCCGGCAGGTGGCGGCGCTCCGGGCACGGGGCGTGCGCGACGTGTGGTGCGATCCCGGGTTCGGCTTCGGGAAGACGATCGAGCACAACTTCGAGCTGCTCGCCAGGCTGGCCGAGATCACGGGCTCGATCGATGCGCCCACGATGGTGGGGCTGTCCCGCAAGAGCATGTTCTGGCGGCCGCTCGACGTGCGGCCGGAGGAGGCGGAGGCGGCCTCGAGCGCGGCCCACCTCGCCGCCATCCGGGCCGGGGCCTCCATGATCCGCGTCCACGACGTGGCGGCCGCCCGGCAGGTCGCCTACGTGGCCGACCGGCTCGGGTGGTCTGCCTGAGCCACCTCCGCCACGCCGAGAAGCGCCGCCACCACCGGGGACCGCTCGGTCACCTCGCGTTCTGCAGCCGGCGGCACTCCACCACGTTGCGGAAGAGCCAGACGCGGGTCATGGGCCCCACGCCGCCCGTGGTGGGGGTGAACGCGCTGGCGTGATCGCGGCACCCGTCGGCGAAGTCCGACACGGCCTTGCCCTCGGGGAACGACACGCCCGCGGCGATGAGCACGGCCCCTTCTCGGATCCACTCCGGCTTGATCAGGCCCGGCTGCCCGGCGGCCCCCACGACGATGTCGGCGTCGGCGACCGCAGCCGCCATGTCCTCCGGGGCCGACCCGGTGTGGAGGGCCGTCACCGTGGCGTTGGCGACCGGGCCCTTCTCGGACAGCAGGATCGAGACCGGCCGGCCGACCGTCAGGCCGCGGCCGACGACGGCCACCTTCTTCGACGGGACCGGGATCTCGTACCACTCGAGGAGATCCAGGATCCCGCGCGGGGTGCACGGCGCGATGACGGGAGCCCCGCCGGTCATCATCCCGAGGTTGGAGGGGTGGAGGCCGTCGACGTCCTTGAGGGGATCGATCACCTGGAGCGCCTTCAGGTACTGGAGTCCCTTGGGCAGGGGGTACTGGACCAAGATCCCGTCGATGTCGGGCCGCTCGCTCAGCCTCCGCAGCTCGCCCTCGAGACCGTCCTGGCTGATGTCGCCGTCGAGGCGGACGTCGAGCGACCGCATCCCCAGCTCCTTCGCCTCTCGCTGCTTCATGTCCACGTACATGCGAGACGCAGGGTCGTCGCCGACGAGGACCGTGACGAGGGTGACCGGGGCGTCGGCGGTGGTGTAGGTCTCGACGAGCCTCATGGTCTCCGCCATCCGCTCAGCGGCGAGGGGGGCGGCGCGGAGCACCCGTGGTGATTCGGTCATCGTCTGGTTCCTCGGGGTCGCGGCAACAAGCCAGGGCGAGCGGCGATCCACCCGCCGCTGACGGACCGCAGCATCGTAGGACCGGCTCGGGACCTCCGGATCAGACCGTCCGATCAGTAGTCCCGCTCGGGGACGCTCCGGTCGGGGTGGTCGAGCTGGATGTGGAAGGTGAGCTCGGCGAGGTTGATGAAGCGCAGCTCGCAGAAGGGGCACTGGTGGACATCGCTCATCGCCCCATGGTCGCGCCGATGCGGCGACCGTGCCCAGCACGATCACCGCACCGGCGACCCCCGCCTGATGACCGGCAGGCCGCGGACCTCGTGGTCGATCAGGTCAGCGCGGAGTACCTCTGCAGCACGGCCTTGAGGTCACGGCGGCGCTGCTCGAACGTGGCGCCGACCACGATCAGCAGGACGCCGGTGGCGCCGATGGTCACCCAGTTCGGGACCTCGCCGACCACCGGGGCGATCTGGCGCAGGCCGAGGAGGACCACGGTCACCGTGCCGGCGTCGACGAGCGCCCGCTTGGACCAGGCCACGCCGGCGACCAGGACGACGGCGCCGGCCACCAGACCCGCGAGTGGCCGGATCGAGCCCGGCTCGGTGAAGGCCAGCCACACCGTGGGAGCGAGGCCGACGACGGCGGCCGGTCCGAGGCTGACCCACGAGGCGGGGCCTTCGCCCTCGTCGTGGAGCCGAGCGCCGATCAGGCCCGTGCCGAGCAGGAGCAGCGCGAGCGGGAGCGTGTAGGCCTCGACGGTGACCACGTCGGCCTGATCGAGGCGCAGCCACACCAGGGCCAGGAGCTCGGTCGCCGACAGCACACCGAGCGCCGAGCGCCCGGGTCGGACGGCGTGGAGGCCGAAGCCGATCACGCCGGCGCCCAGGACGACCGACACGGCGTCGGGGTCGGCCCGGCCCACCGTGACGACCAGGGCGACGAGGTAGACGCCGAGGGCGACCGCCTCCACCACCTCACGCATCCGGCACGACACCGTGGGCGCCGCGCCCGTCGGGTCGAGCAGGACCACGCCGACGAGGCTGACGACCGCCACGACGACGGCTCCGAGCGCCCACGCCATCGACGCCGGCAATCCGGCGTGCCAGGCCAGGAGGCCGGCGAGCAGCGGCGTCGCCACCACGAGCCAGGCCGCTGCGGCGCCGGCGACCTCGACCGCCCCGCCCCGCCGGGCCACCACGGCGATGGCGGCCGCCGCGACGATCCCGATCGCCAGCGTGGCGAAGGTCAGCTCGGGCGTCGCCACGGACCAGGGCGTGGCCCAGGCGCAGGCCAGCGCCGCGAACCCAGCGGCGACCGGGAAGGTCCGGTCGCGCCCGCCCA
>JAOBWH010000102.1 GCA_025463265.1 Ilumatobacteraceae bacterium | reverse complement strand
CGGCAGGACCGGGCGGCTCCACCCGGTCGACCGGGAGCTGGCCGCGACGCGCCGGCTGCTCGGCCACCAGCTCCACGGCCGCCTGCTCCGGCGGCTCGGTGCCGCCGCCATCGGCGGTGCACTCGTGCTGGGCGCCCACGGCGACGGGATCGGCCTGCTCCTCGCCACCATCGTCCTCACGCTCGGCGAGTACGACGAGCGGCGGCTGTTCTTCCTGGCGTCGGTGACGCCCCGCATGCCCGGATCGCCCCGATGACGCGCTTGTCGGACCTCCTCGCCCGCCAGCCGGCCGGCTTCGGCATCGGCCAGCTCCCCGCCGACCGCGTCCCTACCGCCACCACCCGCGTGGTGTGCGGGTTCTGCTCCACCGGCTGCGGCCTCGACATCCACCTCAAGGACGGGCGCGCCGTCGGCCTCACCCCGAGCGCCACCCACCCGGTCAACGGCGGCGGCGCCTGTCCCAAGGGCTGGGAGGCGCTCACGCCGCTCGCCGCACCCGACCGCGCCACCACCCCGCTGCTGCGCAACGCCAGGGGCAAGCTCGTGCCGGTGAGCTGGGCCGAGGCGCTCGACGCGTTCGTCGCCGGCTTCCGCACCAGCCAGGCCGCCCACGGGGCCGAGTCGGCTGCGTTCCTCTCCACCGGGCAGATCCCCACCGAGGAGATGGCGCTGCTCGGATCGCTGGCCAAGTTCGGCATGGGCATGCGCCACGGCGACGGCAACACCCGCCAGTGCATGGCCAGCGCCGTGGTGGCCTACAAGGAGGCCTTCGGCTTCGATGCGCCGCCGTACACCTACGCCGACTTCGAGCAGTCCGACGTGATCGTCCTCGTCGGGTCGAACCTGTGCGTCGCCCACCCGATCATGTGGGAGCGCATCACCCGCAACCCGAACGACCCCGAGATCATCGTCATCGACCCGCGGCGGACCGAGACGGCCGCGGCCGCCACCGAGCACGTCGCCCTCCGGCCCAAGACGGACCTCGTCCTGCTCTACGGCCTGGCCCGCAACCTCATCGAGCGGGGAGCGGTCGACGTCGGCTTCGTGCACGACCACACCGCCGGCTTCACCGCCTTCGCCGGGTTCGTGGCCGCCTTCACCCCGGAGCGGGTCACCGCCGAGACGGGAGTCTCGGCCGGCCAGCTCGAGCGGATCACCCGCGCCATCGCCGACGGCCGGGCCGTGTCGTTCTGGTGGACCATGGGCGTGAACCAGAGCCACCAGGGCGTCCGCACCGCTCAGGCGATCATCGACCTCGCCCTCATGACCGGCAACATCGGGCGGCCCGGCACCGGCGCCAACTCCATCACCGGGCAGTGCAACGCCATGGGGTCCCGCCTGTTCTCCAACACCACGTCGCTGCTCGGCGGCCACGACTTCGCAGACCCGGCACACCGGGCGAAGGTCGCCGGCGTCCTCGGCATCGACGAGATCCTCGTGCCCGACGGCCCGAGCCTCGCCTACGACCGCATCGTCGAGGGCATCAGCACCGGCCAGATCCGCAGCCTCTGGATCGTCGCCACCAACGGCGCTCACTCCTGGATCAACCACTCCGACCTGAAGGAGCTGCTGGGCCGGCTCGACTTCTTGGTGGTCCAGGACATGTACGCCTCCACCGAGACCGCCCAGCTCGCCGACCTGGTGCTGCCGGCAGCGGGGTGGGGCGAGAAGGACGGCACGTTCATCAACTCGGAGCGCCGCCTCGGCCTGATCCAGAAGGTGTCACCGGCACCGGGCGACGCCCTCGCCGACTTCTTCATCTTCAAGGCCATCGCCGACGCCTGGGGGTGCGGCCACCTCTTCTCGCGCTGGACCGATCCGGAGGCCACCTTCGAGATCCTCCAGGAGCTGTCGGACGGCCAGCCTTGCGACATCACCGGTGTGCGGGGGTACGGCCACGTCGAGCAGGGCGGCGTGCAGTGGCCCTACCCCACGGGCAGCGACGGGCCCGGCGCACCAGCCGGTGCCGACGACCTCGAGCGCCGGCTCTTCCGCGACGGCCGCTTCTACACACCCGACCAGCGGGCCCGGTTCGTGTTCGAGGAACCGGTGCCGCCCACCGAGCGGCCCGACCGGGCCCATCCGCTCGTCCTCCTCACGGGGCGGGGATCGGCCAGCCAGTGGCACACCGAGACCCGCACCGGGAAGTCCGCCACCCTGCGGGCCCTGGCCCCCGAGGGCCTGTGGGTGGACATCCACCCGGCGGACGCCACCGCTCGCGGCATCGCCGCCGGCGACGAGGTTACGGTGACCACCCGCCGCGGCGCCGTGGCCGCCCGCGCCCAGGTGACCACCGGCGTGGGCGAGGGCAACCTCTACCTGCCGATGCACCACCCGCAGGTCAACACCCTCACGTTCCCGGCCTTCGACCCGCACTCCCGCCAGCCCAGCTACAAGCACTGCGCCGCGGACGTCCAGCCGACCAGGCCGGGCGACCCAGACTGAATAGCGCCGTCAGGCGCCGTACTGGTCCAGGACCAGGTGGGTGGCGATGTCGAGCTCGTCGCCGACCTTCTCCATGCCGGACCAGCCGTTGACCCAGCCGATGAGGGCGGAGAACCACACATGGCCCAGGGTCCGGGTGGCCTGCACCTTGAACGCCGGGTCGAAGTCATCGCCGAGGGCCGTGGAGAGGATGCGGGTCATCGTCGCCGAGACCTCCTCCTGGCACGATGCCGCGCCCCGGTCGGGCGACAGCAGCGCGGTGACCACGGCCTCGGAGAGCTTGGGCTCCTTCTCCATGGCCCGGGTGGCCCGGCGCAGCACGTCGGAGACCCGGTCGGTGATGGTGTCGCCCTTGGGCGGACGCTGGCCCACCCGCCGCTCGAGGTCGTGGGTCCACTCCACCATCGCCGCGGCGAGGAGGTGGTCCTTCGACGAGAAGTACCGGTAGATCGTGCCGAGGGCCACGCCGGCGGAGGTGGCGACATCGCGCATCTGCACGGCGTCGTAGCCGCCCGAGGCGCCCAGATCGAGCGCGGCGCGGATGACCCGCTCCCGACGGGCGGCCTGGCTCCTGGTCAGCGTCGTCGTGTCGGCGTCCATCTGGTCCGCCACCCTACGAGTTGGCCTTGCCCAGATCGCGGAACGGCGTGTCCCGGTCCGTTCGAGGCTCACCGGGGAGGCCGAGCACGCGCTCGGCCATGATGTTGCGCTGCACCTCGTTGGAGCCGCCGGCGATGCGGATCGCCGGTGCGAACAGGAACCGCGCCTGCCACTCCGTGCCGGCGGGCGAGTCGTCGGCGAGGATCTGGCCCTCGGGGCCCAGGACCTCGAGCGAGGTGTTGCCCAACCGTCGGAGGTACTCGGCTGCGAACAGCTTCATGACCGACGTCTCGGGGCCGGGCGGGACCCCCTTCGACAGCGCGGTCTGGAGGCGGAAGCCGTGGTAGCGCTGGATCTGCTGGCGGATCCAGCAGTCGACGAGGTGCTGGCGCAGCACCGGGTCGTCGGACACCCCGCGCTTGCGGGCCAGCTCGATGAGCGCCATCGTGTCGCTGCTCTTGTTGGCTCCGGCGATGAGGCCCCGCTCGTTCGACAGCGTGGTGATGGCGCAGCCCCAGCCCCCGTTGACGTCGCCCAGGACGTTCTCGGCCGGGATGCGGACCTCGTCCATGAACACTTCGGAGAAGTGCTCCGAGCCGGTCATCTGCTTGAGCGGTCGGATGTCGAAGCCAGGACTCGTCATGTCGACGAGGAAGTAGGTGATGCCCTTGTGCTTGGGCACGTCGGGGTCGGAGCGGGCCAGGAGGATGCCCCAGTCGCTGTCAGCCGCACCCGAGGTCCACACCTTCTGGCCCGTCACCACGAACTCGTCGCCGTCGCGCACGGCCCGGGTGGAGATGTTGGCCAGGTCCGAGCCGGCGTCGGGCTCGCTGAACAGCTGGCACCACACCTCATCGCCCCGCAGCATCGGCAGGAGGTAGCGCTTCTTCTGCTCGTCGGTGCCGTGGCGCAGGATCGTCGGGCCGGCCATGCCGATGCCGACGGCGTAGTTGTTGACGGTCACACCGAACTGGCTGGCCTCCTGGCCCCAGATGGTGTTCTGCATGGCGGTGCCGCCCCGGCCGCCGAACTCCTCGGGCCAGGTGATCCCCGCCCAGTTGTGCTCCACGAGGAGCTCCTGCCAGGCCTTCACCCGGCGGTGGAACTCCTCTTCGGTCATGGTCTGCTCGAGGAACCCCGTGGAGAAGTCCTCGGGACCGCCCTTGGCCGGGGCGTGGGCCACCAGCCACTCCCGGACCTCGGTGCGGAAGGCGGCCTCTTCTGGCGTGTCGTCGAAGTCCACGCCGCCAAGACTAGAACACGTTCTAGTCCCGACGCTCCTCGCCGGCGCCCATCCGAAGCGGTCAGCCGAACAGCGGCAGGTCCAGCGGCGCCCGCTTGGTCCGCTTCAGCTCCGAGAAGTCCGGGAAATCAGCGAAGACCCGCAGCGCGTCGTAGAACGCGAGCGAGGTCTCGTCATCGGGGATCGAGCTGATGACCGGGCCGAACAGCGAGTGGCCCGACGGCAGGTACGTGATGATCGGCGTGCCCACGTCCTCGCCGGTGCGGCGGAACGCCTCGTCGCTCTCCGCCCGGATCAACGCATCCCACGACTCGTCATCGGCGGCGTCGAGCAGCGACGCCGGGAGGTCGACCGACGCCAGCAGGTCGGCGGGGACGGCGTTGGCGGCCGCCGCCTCGAACTTCTGCGCCCGGTCGCCGGTGGCCTCGGTGTTCCAGTAGGCCTCGCCCCACGCCCGGTACAGCTTGGCGACGGCCTCGTTCCCGAACTGCTCGCGGGCCGCGGCACAGATGCGGTGGTAGCGCAGGCCGCGGAGCTGGGCTGCTCGGGCGCCGGGATACTGCTCGTCTCGGTCCTCGTTGATGAACTTCAGCGAGATGAAGCGCCAGCCGACGCTGATGCCGCGCAGCTCCATGACCCGCCGGATCCACACCGAGGTCTGCCACGCGAAGGGGCAGCCCGGGTCGAAGAAGAACTCGATGTCGAAGGGCCCGCCGGGCAGGTCGGCGATGGTGGATTCGGGGGAGGTCGCAAGGTCGGTCACGACGAGTTCCAACCGGTGCGGACCCACCGATGTTCCCGGTGCGCCCGTGACCTCGGTCGACGTGGGGCCC
Source organism: Ilumatobacteraceae bacterium (assembly GCA_025463265.1). Classification (GTDB taxonomy): domain Bacteria; phylum Actinomycetota; class Acidimicrobiia; order Acidimicrobiales; family Iamiaceae; genus Aquihabitans. The sequence continues at coordinate 4,709 of JAOBWH010000102.1, read as the reverse complement.
GATGTGGGCGTCGATGTCGTCGTCCCATGTCGAGGTCGGCGGATGCTGGCAGACTGCAGCCGGACTCATGAGTGGGAGCAGCAGTTGGAACGCTTGACCGGGCTCGACGCAGCCTTCTTGTACCTCGAGAACCCGACCAACCACATGCACGTGGCGATGACGATGGTCGTCGACCCGAGCACCGTCCCGGGCGGGTACACCTTCGAGAACCTGAAGGAGTTCATCCGCGGCCGACTCCACCTCGTGCCTCCGTTCACCCGCCGCCTCTGCGAGGTGCCGCTCAACCTGGCGCACCCGCTGTGGGTCGAGGACCCCAACTTCGACCTCGACTTCCACATCCGCCGCATCGGCTGCCCTGCGCCCGGGGGTCGCCGCGAGCTCGGCGAGATGGCCGGCCAGATCGCCAGCACCCCGCTCGACCGCTCCCGACCGCTGTGGGAGCTGTGGGTCATCGAGGGCCTCAAGCAGGACCGCGTGGGCGTCGTCACCAAGGTGCACCACGCCGCCATCGACGGCAGCTCCGGCGCCGACCTCATGGTCCACCTCTTCGACCTCGAGCCGGAGGCTGCGGACCCGCCGCCTCCCGCGGACCACGAGCCCGAGCACATCCCGAACGACTTCGAGCTGCTCGGCCACGCCGCGGCCAGCCGGGTCCGCAAGCTGATCGCACTGCCGAAGCTCCTCGGCGACACGGTGGCGTCGGTCAACCGCGTCGCCCAGGGCCGCCGCAGCGGCGAACAGGGCAAGACCGGTGCCGCGCCGCTCACCGCACCCCGCACGACCTGGAACGGCAGCCTGTCCCCGCTCCGCTCGGTCGGCTTCGCCCGCGTCACCCTCGACGAGGTGAAGGAGCTCAAGGGCGCGTTCGGCTGCACGGTCAACGACATCGTCCTCGGCCTCTGCGCCGGGACGCTGCGCTCCTACATGCTCGCCAACGAGGACGTGCCCGACACCCCGCTGGTGGCGGCGTGCCCCGTGTCGGTCCGCAGCGGCGAGGACACCGCACCGGGCAACAAGGTGTCGGCGATGTTCGCCACCCTCGACACCCAGCTCGAGGATCCCACCGAGCGCATCCGCGCCATCCAGGCCTGCACCGTGGGCGCCAAGGCGGAGCACAACGCCGTGGGCGCCGACATGCTCCAGAACTGGGCCGAGTACGCCGCGCCGAACACCTTCAACCTGGCGTCGCGGCTGTACTCGAGCTGGGGCCTGGCCGACAGCCACCGGCCGATCCACAACGTGATCATCTCCAACGTGCCCGGCCCGAACTTCCCGCTGTACTACGCGGGGGCCGAGATGGTGGCCGCCTACCCGATGGGCCCGGTGATGGAGGGCGTGGGCCTGAACATCACCGTGATGAGCTACCGAGGCTCGGTCGACTTCGGGTTCATGGTCGATCGGGAGCTGGTCCCCGACGTGTGGGACATGGCCGACCGGGTGAAGCCGGCACTGGAGGAGCTCCAGGAGGCCGCGGCTCGCCTCACCGCCCCGGAGCCCGACGCCGGTGCTGCCCCGGATCCCCGGGCCGGCGACGGGGCCCCGAAGGCCAAGCCGGCCCCCATGCGCGCCGACCTCGCCTGAGACCCACACGACCTTCCGACGCACCTGACGGGTCGTCAGGAAAACGAGAACGTGTTCTCGTTCGGGTGGTAGAACCTTCCCCCATGGGGTTCAACATCGCTGATCTGTTCGAGCGCGCCGTCGACGCGGTTCCCGACCGCCGCGCCCTGGTGTGCGGCGACCGGACGCTCACCTTCGCCGAGTTCGACGCCGAGGCGAACCAGCTCGCCAACCACCTGCTGGCCGAGGGCTTCGGGCACAGTGACCACATCGGCATCTACGGCCAGAACTCGGCCGAGTGGATGATCGCGATGGTCGCCATCTTCAAGATCCGCGCCGTCCCGATCAACATCAACTTCCGCTACGTCGAAGACGAGCTGGCCTACCTGTTCGACAACGCAGACCTGGTCTGCCTGGTGCACTCGCGCGAGTACATCGACCGCATCGAGGCCGTCACCGCCAAGGTCCCCGGCCTGCGCCACTTCGTGATGATCGACGACGACTCGGACCTCGACCCGGCCCGCATCGGCGCCATCTCGTGGGAGGACGCCACCGCCGGCGCCAGCACCGAGCGCCCCGACCTCCCCCGCACCGACGACGACCACTACGTGATCTACACCGGCGGCACCACCGGCATGCCCAAGGGCGTCGTGTGGCGCCACGAGGACGTCTTCTACGCCCTCGGCGGCGGCGTGGATGCCTACACCAACGAGCGGGTCACCCACGGCCAGCAGCTCGCCGACAAGGCCCGCGCCAGCGACGCCCCGATGGTCACGCTCAACGCCCCGCCGCTCATGCACGGCGCCGCCCAGTGGGGCGCGCTGCGGTTCTTCTTCGAGGGCAACACCGTGGTGTTCGTCCCTAAGTTCAGCCCCGAGGCGGTGTGGTCCACCATCGAGCGCGAGGGGGTCACCACCATCGTGATCACCGGCGACGCCATGGCCCGCCCGCTCGTCGAGTGCCTCCAGGAGCACCCGGACCGCTGGGACCTCTCCACGCTGTTCGTGGTGTCGTCGAGCGCGGCCATCTTCTCGCCGACGCTCAAGGACCAGCTGCTCGACCTGCTGCCCAACATCATCATCGTGGACGCCATCGGGTCGTCCGAGAGCGGCGTGAACGGCATGGTCATCCAGACCAAGGGCGAGACGCTCAACCACGGCGGCGGCGGCCCCACGGTGAAGGCCGGACGCGACGCCGTCGTCCTCGACGACGACCTCAACCCCCTGCCGCCCGGCACCGGCACCGTGGGCAAGCTCGCCCGTGGCGGCAACATCCCCATCGGGTACTACAAGGACCCCGAGAAGACGGCCGCCAACTTCGTGATCGCCCCCGACGGCAACCGGTACGTGGTCGCGGGCGACTACGCCCTCCTCGAAGAGGACGGCACCATCACCCTCCTCGGCCGGGGCTCGGTCTGCATCAACTCGGGCGGCGAGAAGATCTACCCCGAAGAGGTCGAGGGCGTCCTCAAGGCGCACCCCGAGGTCTACGACACCCTCGTCGTCGGCGTCCCCGACGACCGCTGGGGCCAGGCCGTCTGCGCGGTCGTCCAGCCCCGTGAAGGCCACGTTCCCCCCACGCTCGACGAGCTGGCCGAGCACTGCCGCACCGCGCTCGCCCGCTACAAGGTGCCCCGCCACCTGGTGCTGGTCGACGAGGTCCAGCGCTCCCCCAGCGGCAAGCCGGACTACCCCTGGGCCACCGCCCTCGCCAAGGACGCCATCACCGCCGAGCCCTGACCGACGCCACCCGGTGCCCGGCCGGGCGACCTGGTGGCCGAACCGGTGGCCGAGCTGGCGACCGGGTGGAACAATGCGGCCGTGGAGCCTGTGGTGGGCAGCCGATCGAGGCCGTCTCGGCGATGGTGGGCGGCGCTGGTGATCGGCGCCTCGCTCCTGGTCGCGCTGCCGTCCCCGGCGGCGGTCGCCGGAGCACCCGGCGCGAGCGGTGCACCGGAGGGACCCGACACCGCAGCGGTCCCGCCGCCGCCGTTCGCATCGTGGAACGAGTTCCTCGACCAGCAGTACCTGGACCTCCTCGGCGCCCAGCCGTCCATCAGCGCACGGGCCGCAGCCAAGGAGGCGCTCCAGGCGGGCACGACCACGCCCGGCGGACTCGTGGCGTCGGTCCGGAGCTCCGCCGAGAACCAGGCGAACGTCGACCCCGTCGTGCGCCTGTACCGCGCCTTCTTCCTGCGGGTCCCGGACCGCGCCGGGCTCGTCCACTGGATCACCGCCCGTCGGGGCGGGTACACGCTCGGGCGCATCGCCGAGGCCTTCGCCCGCTCCGGCGAGTTCACCGGGCGCTACGGCCCGCTCTCGGACCGGGACTTCGTGCTGCTCATCTACGCCAACGTGCTCCAGCGGGAGCCCGACCGCAGCGGCGTCGACTACTGGACGGCACAGCTCGCCCAGCACCGGCGCACCCGCGGCACGGTCGTCGTCGGCTTCTCCGAATCGACCGAGTACCGGGCGAAGCAGGCCAGCGAGGTCACCGCCGCTGTGCTCCCGATCCTCCTGCTCGGCCGGGCGCCGAGCCCCGCCGAGTTCACCGCCGCCGTGGGCCGCCTCGACGCCGGCGGACCGGTGGGCGACGAGGCCGGCGCCGCCCTGCGATCCTCGGAGTACGTGCGACGCGTGTCGCGCCCGCGCGTGGTCGTGTTCGGCGACTCGATCCCGGACTCGCTCATCAACCACGGCTCGACGGGCGCGGTCAGCGCGGCGTACGACCTGGTCAACGGCACGGTCCCGGCCTGCGACGGCGTGGACCACCCGCCCCCGGCCCGCATCCGCGACGGCACCATCCACTTCATGACCCCGGAGTGCGCGGTCGGCTGGACGGTGCAGTACCCGCCGCACCTGGTGTTCCAGGCCGACCGGGTGCTCGTCGCCGGCGGTGTCAACGCGATGCTCGACCACAAGCTGAGCGGGGTCTGGCGCCACCCCTGCCACACCGCCGCCCGGGACTGGTACCACGACGATCTCGTCGCCCGGCTGACGTACCTGCACCGCCGATCGCCGCGCGTCGTGCTGGTGCTGCCGCCGTGGCCGGGCGAGAACAGCGGCTGGATCATGCCGACCGACATGGTCGCCCGAGCCGACTGCGTCAGGTCGGTGATGAACCAGGCGGCACGAGACACCCGCACCCCC
>JAOBWH010000044.1 GCA_025463265.1 Ilumatobacteraceae bacterium | reverse complement strand
TTCGGGATGTCGACGTTGATGTCCTGCAGGTTGTTCACCCGTGCCCCGATCACGCGGATCACATCGTGGCGGTCGGCGGCGGCAGGAACCGCACGGGCACCCTTCTTCGTGGCCATGGGGGTGGCTCCTGCTTCGTGGACGAGGTCGAGGCGGTCGGGCGGCGGCGTGGACGGGTGTGTCTACCCGATGGCGGAGACGGGCGCCCGAGGGTGGTCAGACGCCGGCGTCGCCCGGGAGGGCGGCGTCAGCGGGTCTGTTGGATCTTGATCATGTTCCCGGCCGGATCGCGGAGGGAGCAGTCGCGCGCCCCGTAGGGCTGCTCGGTGGGCTCCTCCACGATCTCGACGCCGTGCTCGGCGATCTTGGCGAAGTCGCCGTCGAGGTCCTCGGACGCCAGCACGAGCATCCCGTAGGTGCCCTTCGCCATCATCTCCACGATGGTGGCGCGCTCCTCCTCGGTGACGCCAGGGTCGACGGCGGGCGGGCTCAGGACGATGTTGATCGCCGGCTGGCCGACCGGGCCCACGGTGATCCAGCGCATGTCCTGGTAGCCGACGTCGTTGCGCACCTCGAAGCCCAGGACGTCGCGGTAGAAGCCGATCGCGGCCTCCGCATCGTTGTGCGGGAGGAAGGTCGAGTGAATGGTGATGTCCATGGGCGTCAACCTACGGACGCGCCGGGACCGTCGCTTCTCGATTCCTGATCGGTCGCGTGAACTGCTTGGCCACGCACGACGGGATGCCCACCGTGGCATCGGCGGCCTCGGACCTGTAGGTGCTGGGCGACACGCCGACCAGCTCGGTGAAGCGGGTGCTGAAGGTGCCCAGCGACGAGAACCCGACCGCGAAGCACACGTCGGTGATGGTCATGTCGCCGCGCCGCAACATGGTCATCGCCCGCTCGATGCGTCGGGTCATCAGGTAGGCGTAGGGCGGCTCGCCGTACGCCTTCTTGAACTCGCGGCTGAGGTGCCCCGCCGACATGTGGGCGCCGGCGGCGAGGGCCTCCACGTCGAGGGGCTGGGCGAAGTCCCGGTCGATGCGGTCCTTGACGCGGCGCAGCCACGCCAGGTCGGCCAACCGCTGCTCGGACCCGGGTTCGGACGCCACGCGGCGAGTCTACGAACCGTTCAGCCGGCGGGGGCGGCCTCGGCGGCCTGGGTCTCGGATCCCCGTTTCGGGAGGCGGTCGACGATGGTGGCGATGACCGCGCCGATGGCGAAGCCGACCACGGCCGAGCACAGCGTGTTGATGATCCAGCTGAAGACGCCGTGCAGGGGCCACTCGTGGACCTGGTGCTCGAGGTCGTGGACGAGGTGGTACGGCCACGACCAGCCGAGCTCGTCGAAGCCCACGAGGATGATGTGGCCGCCGACCCAGAGCATCGCCGCAGTGCCGATGACCGACAGCCACGCCAGCAGCTTCGGCATGCCCGCGACCAGCAGGTGGCCGGTCCGCTGGGCGCTCGCCGAGTCCCGCTCGGCCAGCTTCAGGCCGATGTCGTCCATCTTCACGATGAGCGCCACCACGCCGTAGACGACCACGGTGATGAGCACGCCGACGAGCGCCAGGATCACCGCCCGGGACACGACGGGCTCCTCGATGACCTCCTTGAGCGAGATCACCATGATCTCGGCGGACAAGATGAAGTCGGTGCGGATGGCACCCGAGATGGTGGTGGCCTCGGCGTCGGGTCCGGTCTCCACCGCCGGCTCGTCGTGATCGTGATCGTCGTGCTTGAGGGCGTGGATGACTTTGTGGGCCCCCTCGTAGGCGAGGAAGCACCCACCGAACATCAAGATGACCTCGACCAGGGTCGGGGCGACCTCGCTCAGCAGCAGCGCCACCGGGAGGATGAAGAGCAGCTTGTTGCGCAGCGATCCGACGGCGATCTTCTTGATGATGGGCAGCTCGCGATCGGCCGCCAGGCCCCGCACGTAGGCCGGCGTGACGGCGGCGTCGTCCACCACGACACCGGCGGCCTTGACGCTCGCCTTGCCCGCGGCCGCGCCGACGTCGTCGACCGAGGCGGCCGCCAGCTTGGCCAGCGCCGCCACATCGTCGAGCAACCCGACCAGACCCCCAGCCATGCCACGTCCTTCCGAGTTCGTCGTCGTCGGCCCGGCGTCCGTGCGCCGGATCGGTCGACCCTAGGCGGTGCCGGTCGGCCGCTTCCGCGCCTGAACGCACCTGGTTCGCCGCAGGTCACGAACCTGTCAGACCGCAGCCCCACCACCCTGGCGCGGAGGCTCCGGGATCAGTCGAGGAGCTCGATGGTGCCGTCGGTGGCGTCGACGCGGATGTGCTGGCCGTCGCGGATCAGCTCGGTGGCCCGCTCGACGCCGACGACGGCGGGGAGGCCGTACTCGCGGGCGATGACGGCGCCGTGGGTCATGAGGCCACCGACCTCGGTGACCAGGCCGGCGATCGCCACGAACACGGGCGACCAGCTCGGATCGGTGCCAGTGGTGACGAGGATGTCGCCGGGCCCGATGTCGGCCTCGGCCATGGTGTGGATCACGCGGGCTCGTCCCTCGACGACGCCGGCCGACACGGGCAGCCCGATCAGCGCGCCCTCCGGAGCGTCCCGGCCGTAGGACGCGGCCACGACCTCGCCGTCGGAGGTGAGCACCCGGGGCGGCGTCAGCGACCGGTTCGCCTCGTGGGCCGCCTTCCGCTCGTCGATGAGCATCAGGTCGGCGGCGCCGGCGCGCACCACCTCCTGCAGCTCCTCGAAGCGCAGGAACCAGGCGTCGTCGCGCTCGCGCAGCACCCCGGCGGCGACGAGGCGGTCGGCTTCGGCCACGAGCGCCTGCTTGTAGATCCCGAACCGGGAGATGTAGCCGTACTTGGGGTACTCCCGGTACCCGGCGAACGCGCGGACCCGGGCGATCATCGCCTCCGCCTCGATCGCCTTCGCCTCGCCATCGGGCAGCGCCCGCACCCGATCGAGGATCTCGGCGGCCTTGGTCTCGGCCGTCAGCCGGCCGCGCTCGAAGCGGCGCTCGGCCTCGCCGGCGTCGAACCCGTCCACGTCGGCCAGGATCACCGGGACCAGCGCGGTCGGCTGCTCGCTCCAGCGGGGCTGGGTGATGTCGATCTCGCCGATGCACCGCATGCCGTACCGATCGAGGAACCCCTCGATCGCCTCACGCGCCTCCTCGCCGCCCGGCAGGGCAGCCAGGTCGTCGAGGAAGCCGTCGCTGTCGACCGTTCGCAGGAACGCCACGACCTCGGGGAGCGGTCGGATCACGTCGGCCACGTCGAGGAGGGCGAGGCCCATCTCGGCGGTGACGTTGCCCGGCGCCGAGCGGGACAGGACATCGATGACGTTGCGCTCCCCGAACCACTCGAGCATGTGGTCGTTCAGCCAGAGCGCCGCACCGAAGCCGGAGAAGAGCACCGGTCGGCTGTCGGGGTGGGTGAGGATCGCCTTGAGCTCGACGATGTCGCCCTCGATGAAGTCGAGCAGCTCGGAGCCCTCCTTGCCGGCGATGTCGTGGGTCAGCCGGGCGACCGACGCCTCGCTGCGTGCGATGAGCGCGGCGACAGCCGCCGGGTCGGCGGGCAGCAGCGGGACGTCGCGGACGACGGGCGCGCCGCCAGAGGTGTCGGCGGGGGGCGGCGGGAGGAAGCCCTCGCGGTCGACGATGGCCTGGAGGGCGCCGCCGATCAGCGGATCCGACGTGCCCAGCGCGTCGAGGATGCCGGCCTGAGTGGTCGGCGACGCCAGCGCCATGGTCACGTCGACGAAGAGCCGCCCGCCCGCCTCGAACATCGGCCGTCCGGCGATGCGCTGGTGGAACGAGAGGCCGAACGGGCGGAGCGGGTCGGTCATCATCTGCTGGTGGCCGACGGAGACGTAGACGTGGTTGACCCCGTCGCCGGCGTTGGTCGGGATCGGGAACAGGGTCGTGATCGGGCGGCTCTGCACCATCACGAACCCGTCGGCCTCCCGGCACCACTCGATGTCCTGCGGTGACCCGAAGTGAGCCTCGATGCGGCGGCCGAGCGCGGCAAGATCGACGGCCTGGCGCTCGGTCAGGGCCTCGGACCCCGGGCTCCGGCTCACCACCCGCCCGTCGCGCACCGCCACAGCCTCCGGGTCCACCTGACCCGACACCAGCGCCTCGCCGAGCCCGAGCACGGCGTCGATCGACACCACCGTCCGATCCCCGTTCACCGGGTGGGCGGTGAACATCACGCCCGAAGCGATGGGATCGGCCATGGTCTGCACCACCACCCCCATGCGGACCTGGCGGTGGTCGATCCCGTTGCGCATCCGATAGGCGACGGCTCGGTCGGTGAACAGCGAGGCCCAGCACCGCCGCACGTGGGCCAGCACTGCGTCGAGGCCCGCCACCCCGAGGAAGCTGTCGTGCTGGCCGGCGAACGACGCGGTCGGCAGGTCCTCGGCCGTGGCGCTCGACCGGACGGCGACCGGCTGTTCGGAGCCGAGGCGGTCCAGCGCCACCGCCACCTCGGCGGCGACGTCGTCGGGGACGGGCACGGCCCCGATGGCGGTCCGCACCTCGGCACTGCGGGCCGCGATCGCCGGACGGTCATCGACCGAGACCGCCGCCAGCTCGCCGAGCAGCCGCTCGACACCAGCGGCCGCCAGCACCTGCTCGAACACGTCGGTGGTGATGCAGAAGCCGGACGGCACCACGACCCCGTCCATGCCGGCCATCCGGGCCAGCTCGCCGAGGTTCGCCCCCTTGCCGCCGACCGCCGGGACCTGGGTCCGGTCGATGTCCTCGAAGCTCCGCACGTCGCTGCTCATGGATCCCCTTCGTCCTGGCTCGCCGCCCGCGACGAGGGGTGCAGTGGAAGCACGTTTCGCCGCTTGCCACAAGCCCCCCACCCTCCGTTAGCGTGGAGTTCAGTAGGGCGGATGCAGCTCGCCGATGGCTCAGTCGCCGTCGCCGCGCTCGGAGATCAGGTCCAGCAGGTCACCCAGCTGGCGGTGCTGCGTCTGGAGGTGGCGCAGCGGCATCTCCCGGTCGATCGCGTACCGGTTTCGCCGGCCGACCCGGACCTTCTGCAGGTAGCCGGCCTCGAGCAGCTCGGCCGTGATGGTCTGGACCCGCCGCTCGGTGAGCTGGAGCCGCTCCGCCACCTCGGCGACCCGCGCCTCGGGGTCCTCGGCCAGGCACAGCAGCACGAGGAAGTGGCTCGTGATGAACGCCCACTCGTGCTGGCCGGCTGTTGCTCCCACCGGCGCAACGGTACCGGCAGATCAGCGGGGGCAGAGCGCCCAGAGGTCCAGGTCCAACAAGACGCCCGGCGCGTACTTGCCGTCCTCGCCCCGCAGGGTCATCGACTCGTCGCGGCCCTTCGTGGCGACGAGCCGCAGCCGCAGCGCACCCACGCCGGGCGCGGCGGTCTCGGCCTTGTCGAGCACCTCGGACCAGGCGTAGACGGTGTCGCCGGCGAAGGCCGGCGACGTGTGGGCGCCGGCGTTGATGGCGGCGATGAGCTGGGCGTTGGCGAGGCCGTTGAACGACAGCGCCCGGGCCATCGAGATGATGTGGCCGCCGTAGATCAGGCGGGCGCCGTCGGGTCGGGCCTCGGTGTTGAAGTGGACCTTGGCCGTGTTCTGCCACAGGCGGGTGGCCACCATGTGCTCGGGGTCGGTGAGGGTGACGCCGTCGACGTGGTCGATCGTCTCGCCGACCTCGTAGTCATCCCACCGGTGGGGCTCGCCTGCGGCGGCGAAGTCGTAGCCGGTGAGGTCGAGACCGGCGGGCACGACCAGGTCCTCGGCGGCGACGGCCTCGGCCAGCTCGGGGATGGTGGTCGCGGGGGCAGGCGCGGCGTGGTCGCGCTTGTGGACCATCACCCAGCGGGCCCAGTCGATGGCGGTGGCGCCGTCCTGGTCGGTGGCCGTCGAGCGCACGTAGACCACACCCGACCTCCCGTTCGAGTTCTCCTTGAGGCCGATGACCTCGGACCGGGTCCGGAGGGTGTCGCCCGGGACCAGCGGCCGGTGGAAGCGGCACTCGGCGTAGCCCAGGTTGGCGACGGCGTTGAGCGACACGTCGGGGACGGTCTTGCCGAACGCGATGTGGAACCCGATGAGCTCCTCGACCGGGTGCGGGGCCAGGCCGCACGCCGCCGCGAACGGCGCCGACGACGGGATGGCGAAGCGGGTCGGGTAGAGCGATCCGTAGAGGGCGCGGTCGCCCTCGGTGATGGTGCGGGGCGTGGCGTGCTCGATCACCTGGCCCAGCTCGAAGTCCTCGAAGAAGTTGCCCGGGTTGGTCTTGGTCACGTGCGTCTCACTCGGTGGAAGGTTCGTCTCGAACGCCGACGAACGTGGACGATCGAGGGTCGACGCTACCGACCGCGCCCCGCCGCCTCGAAACGCAGCGGTCCCCTCAGAGGTCCCGGCGGAGGACCACGAAGTGGAGGTCGTCGCGCTGGGGGACGCCGAAGCGCTCGTCGCCGTAGGGGAAGGGCTTGGTCTCGCCGGTGGCGGCGTACCCCCGGCGCTCGTACCAGGCGATGAGCTCGGCCCGCTGGCCCACCACCTCGAGGTCCATCGTGGAGCACCCCCACGTCCGCGCCTGGTCCTCGGCTCGCGCCAGCAGCGCCGATCCCGTGCCCGCCGCCTGGCGGGTGGGGTCCACGGCGAACATGCCGAAGTGGGCGCGCCCGCCGGCCCGCTGCACGTGGATGCAGCCCACGAGCGACCCGCCGGCCTCGGCGAGCACCACCTCCCCGGAAGGGTCGACCACCGAGGCCGCGACCATGGCGGCGTCGGTGCGCTGGCCCTTCAGCAGGTGGTCCTCGGTGGTCCAGCCTGCCGTGCTGGCCTCGCCCCGGTAGGCGGCGGTGACCAGTCCCACGATGGCATCGACGTCGTCGGGGACGGCGGGGCGGAAGATCAGGTCGGGCACGGCCGGTCACCGTACGCGAACCCGGGCCGTGCGTCAGGGCTGCATCCGCGGGTCGTGCGCGGCGTCGGCGTACCGGTCGGGACAGCCGTCGCGGGCGGCATCGGGGCGCAGCTCGTAGTGCCAGTCCTCGTTGTCGTAGACCTGGCAGAGCCCGTAGGCGGCGCCGTGCCGGGCAAGCCAGCGGGCCGCACCGGACTCGAGGTCGATGGCGTCCCCCGACACGTGGGCCGACCGGTCGGGCGGTGCCACCCATCGTGCGGCCTCCTCTTCCGATGCGTACTTCACGACCGCCTCCCGCAGCAGGTCCTCCTGGTACGCACGAGACCGCCAACCGCTGTGGACCGTGAACTCGACCCCGTCACCCGCCGCGTCGGTGGCTGCAGCTCGGAGGGCGGCCAGCAGGGCGGGGTCCAGGTCGGCCACGCCGGCGACGTCGTCTCGGAAGACCGTCACCCCGTCAGGCAGGACCCCGTCGTCCTCGCCGATGGCCCCGTCCTCCGCCGCCTGCGGAGGCGGCGACGGGTGGACCGGACCGGACGGGTCGGCCAGATGCGCCGGTGCGGCCGGATCGGATGCGAAGGCGCTCGTCGTCCGCATCGATCGGGCGGCGAGGTCGGGAGCCGGACCGGACCGTCGGGAGCTGACGAGGGCGATCAGCCCCACGACCGCAGCCACGACGACCACAGTCGTCGCCACCCGCGATCGGCGCGTCGCGGTGCGGGCTGGTTTGCTGGGGGTCATGCGCCCAGGGAACGCGATCCGGTGTTCCCGGCCCGTACGCGGTTCTCGATACGCCGACGACACACCCGATCTGGGACGCTCACGCTGATGCGTGTGCTGATCGTGGAGGACGAGCCGCTGCTGGCCGACGCGATCCGTGACGGCCTGCGCCTCGAAGCCATCGCCGCCGACACCGCGGGCGACGGCGACACCGCGCTCGATCTGCTGGAGGTCAACGACTACGACATCGCCATCCTCGACCGGGACATCCCCGGTCCCGACGGCGATGAGATCGCGGCGCGCATCGTCGCCTCCGGGCGCGGCACGGGCATCCTCATGCTCACCGCGGCCGACCGGCTCGACGACAAGGCCACCGGGTTCGAGCTCGGGGCGGACGACTACCTGACCAAGCCGTTCGAGCTCCAGGAACTGGTCCTGCGCCTGCGGGCGCTCGATCGCCGCCGGGCCCACGCCCGGCCGCCGGTGCGCGAGCTGGCCGGCCTGCGGCTGGACCCGTTCCGACGGGAGGTGTTCCGCGACGGGCGCTACGTCGCGCTCACGAGGAAGCAGTTCGCGGTGCTGGAGGTGCTCGTCGGGGCCGAGGGCGGCGTCGTCAGCGCTGAGGACCTCCTGGAACGAGCGTGGGACGCCCACGCCGACCCGTTCACCAACGCGGTGCGCATCACCATCTCGGCGCTGCGCAAGCGGCTCGGCGCCCCACCGATCATCGGCACCGTCACCGGCGTCGGGTACCGCATCGAGACCGAACCGGACCAGACCGGCGGCCAGCACCGGGCGAACCGAGATGGCTAGGCGGCCCGGGATGAGCGTCCGCCTGAAGCTGACCCTCAGCTACACCGGGTTCCTCGTGCTCGCGGGCGCCGTGCTGCTCGCCGCAGTGTGGTTGTACCTGCTCCGCTACGTGCCCGACCGGGCGATGCTGAGCACCGACGATCCCGACCTGGGCACGGGGGTCTTCCCGATCCGGTCCACCCTCCTGCGCGTCTTCGCTCCCCGGGCCGCCGTCGCGATGGGGGTGCTGCTCGTGATCGGGCTCGTCGGCGGATGGCTCCTCGCCGGCCGGATGCTGAGGCCGCTGGAGCGCATCACGGCCGCAACCCGCCTCGCAGGCACCGGATCGCTCGCCCACCGCATCGAGATGGAAGGCCGCCAGGACGAGTTCCGGGAGCTGGCCGACGCGTTCGACACGATGCTCGCCCGGCTCGAGGCCCACGTCGACCAGCAACGGCGCTTCTCCGCCAACGCATCGCACGAGCTGCGCACCCCCCTCGCCATCACCAAGACGCTGCTCGAGGTCGCCAGCAGGCAGGACGACCCGGATGTGGACGCCCTCATCGATCGCCTCCAGACCGTCAACGACCGGGCGATCGGCCTGACCCAGGCCCTGCTCGTGCTCAGCCAGGCGGATCAGCGCTCGTTCGCCCACGAGGCCGTCGACCTCTCCCTCATCGTCGAGGAGGCCCTCGAGGCCCTGCTCCCCGTCGGCGACCAGCACGGCGTCGAGATCGAGATCGACGGCGGCCCCGCCCCCACCACCGGGTCCCACGCCCTGCTGCTGCAGCTGACGACGAACCTGGCCCACAACGCCATCGTCCACAACCAGCCCGAGCACGGGACCGTGTGGATCACGACCGGCGCCGACGAGACGGCCGTCCTGCTCGAGGTGGCCAACACCGGCGCCGTGGTCAGCAGCGAGGTGGCGACGACGCTCACCGAGCCCTTCCAGCGCGGCGCCGAGCGCATCCGCACCGAGCACGAGGGGGTCGGCCTCGGCCTGGCGATCGCCAGGAGCATCGCCACCGCCCACGACGGCACCCTGTCGGTGGCACCCCGACCCGGGGGCGGCCTCACCGTCAGCGTCCGGCTGCCCGCCTAGGCACCGTCCACCGGGGCATCCGCTGCATCGCCCGCACCGCTCTGGTCGACCTCGGTCACCACGGTCGCGGTGTAGTGCGGCACCTCTTGGTCCGGCGTCCCCCGACAGGTGAGCGGCTCGACGGTGCGCCCGACCGTGCGCTCGATGCCCACGTCGACCGTGCCGACGCCGACGACCTGCGCCCGGTACCGGTTGCGCTCCTCGGTGGGCTCCACCACGACATCGTCGAGGCCGCGGACCTCGAAGGCGGACCGGAGGGCGTGCTCCGCCGCCTGCTCGGGGAACGTGAGCGTCGAGCGCCCGCGGTACCACTCGAGCGCGATCTGGCCGTCGGCGTGGGCGTCGAGCAGCTGCTCGGCCTCCGAAGGCTCCATGCGCCCGAAGTACAGGCTGTCGGGCAGCACCAGCAGGTTGGCGGCGAAGCGGTCGCCACCGATGTGCGAGCACTCCCAGACCTCGTCGGCCCACCGCGTCCCGCGCAGGTGGCGCACGACCGGACGGCCCTCGTTGGCGCAGCACTGGTCGTGCTTGCCGTTGGTGCACACCAGCGCGAGCCGGCCCGGATCACGCTCCCAACCGGGGGGCTCCTCACCGATCTGTAGCTCGTCGGTGACGTGGCGGACGGCCGACAGGGTGGGCAGCGTCCGGCTCCAGACGGCGCCTTCGGTCCGGCCGGGCCGAGCGGCCACCACGAAGAAGATGCGAGCGGTCTCGGGTTCCACGGCAGGCCGCTGCGCAGGGCGGATGCAGATGGGCCGGATGCCGCGGCGTTGGAGCCCGGCCTTCCACCCGGCGGGCAGGTGGACGCCGAGGTGGCTGTCGCTGATGGCATCGATGCCCCAGGCCCCGTGGACCTCGATGAGCAGCCAGGCCCGGACCTGCGACGCGGTGGCCACGACCACCTCGCCGCGTCCCACCGAGGCATCGGAGCACACGAACCGGTCGGTCACCGCGCGCGACCGCCGGTGGGCGCGTGGGAGATGAGCACCCCTTCGTCGAGCAGTCGGGAGACCACGACGCGCGAGGACTCGTCGTCGAGGCCGGGCAGGTCCCGCCGGCACACCCCGTCATCCGCCCGGAACAGGGCGACGAGGAACGGATGGGCCTCGTCGGGCAGGTCGACGGTGCGGTCGCCGGCGAACAGGATCGAGCGGCCGGACTCCGTGCTGAGGGTGAGGAGCGGACCGGGGGCGAAGGCCAGGGGTCCGTCGGCCGCGCCGGCATCGGGCGGCTCGATCGGACGGAGCCGCGTGGCCGCCTGCTTGCTCCAGATCTCCTGCGCCACCCACCGCCGGACCGCGACCGAGCCGAGATCGAGGTCCAGTCCGGCGACCGACGGGGCATCCGGGCCGACCGGATCGCCGCCGCCCTCACCGCGATCGTTCCCGTCGGTGCGGTCGTCGCGGTCGTCGTCGAGCGAGGACAGGGGGATGGACGAGCGGAGGCGGCCGGCCCCGATCTCGTCGTCCACCGCCCGGCGCACGATGCGGTGCCAGGTGATGGCGAGCAGTCCCACGGTGAGGTGCGCCGAGGCGCGGTCGGTGGTCTCGGCCACGTGCGGGTGGCCTCGAGGCAGGTAGAGCACATCGCCAGCCTCGAGCACGAGGTCGAGCAGGGGGTCGCCCAGCTCATCGAGCCGGGGACGGGGCACGGCGTGCCTCCCGCCGATGGGCTCGCGGCTGCGCTCGGTCGGCGCCCACACCCGCCACCGCTTCGTGCCCTCGAGCTGGGCGACGAACACGTCGTGGTAGTCGAAGTGCACGTCGAGGCCCCGGGCCGAGGCCGGCGACAGGTAGGCGTTGACCTGCACCGGCTGGTCCAGCTCGAGCGCCAGGTTGTTGGCGAACCGGGCCAGCGCCGGGTCGGTGAGGTGGAGGCCCTGGAGCACGACGGTGGCGCCGCCGCGGTATCCGTTGATGATCCGGTTGGGCGCGGCCAGGTCGGTGAGGTCCCGGTCGCCGATGCGCGCCGGGCGGGTGAGGCCCGCAGCATCGGCCGTGGCACCCTCCCGCACCAGCCGGAAGGCGGGGCGCCGGGCGGACCGGCCCAGGAGGTCCGCCCACAGGACGGCAGGGTCGCCGAGGCGGGCCCGGTCGCGCCGGGTCGCCGGGTCGGTCACCCGGGGTCGGCGGTAGACGTCGTCGGCGCGGAAGCGACCGACGTCGTCGACCAGATCAGCGAGCCCCGGTGCGTCGGGGTGCGGTTGGCGGCGGACCAGCCACTCGGGCTGGCCCAGATCAGCTGTCAGTGCCGTCGGTGTCGCCACCATCGGTGCCATCGGTGTCGCCACCATCGGTGCCATCGGTGTCACCGCCATCGGTGCCATCGGTGTCACCGCCATCGGTGCCGTCCGTGTCACCGCCATCGGTGCCATCGGTGTCGCCTCCGGGGAGGATCTCCTCTTCGGCGTCGGAGGTGGTGATGTCGTCGTTCGAGATGCCCATGGTCGGACCCTAACGCCGCAAATCCCTGGTCGCACCGGGTGGCTCGAGCTTCGTCCGGCTCGCTCGGTCCATCCACTTGCACATATATGTGGAGTCCCGTATGTTAATGCCCATGCCCTCCGACCTCGCCGTGCTCGACGCGATCGCCGAGCCCACGCGCCGGCGGATCCTCGACGTGGTCCGCACCGGTGAGCGCTCGGTCGGCGAGCTGGTCGAAGAGGTGGGCATGCACCAGCCCGGCGTGTCCCGCCACCTCAAGATCCTGCGCGACGCCGGGCTCGTCGAAGTCCGCCGAGACGCTCAGCGCCGCCTGTACCGGCTGCGCCCGGAGCCCCTCATGGCCCTCGACGCGTGGCTCGAGCCCTTCCGGGCCGAGTGGGCGACCCGGCTCGACCGCCTCGAGCAGCACCTCGACCGGACCTCCGCCCGCATCGATCCCACACCAACGAAGAAGGAACGCACGTGAACGACCCGACCGACCTGGCGTACGACGGCATCGTCGAGCGCACCGCCGATGGCGGCGTCATCCGCTTCGAGCGCCGGCTCTCCCACCCCGTCCGCGACGTCTGGGATGCGATCACCGATCCCGACCGGCTCGCCGACTGGTGGCTGCCGTTCGACGCGGACATCACCGTCGACCTCCGAGAGGGCGGGGAGCTCCGCTTCGTCGGCCGAGGCGAGGAGGAGGTCGAGATCGTCTGCACCATCCTGCGCGTCGAGGCACCGATGCTGCTCGAGCACACCCACATCGACCCGGGATCCCGGGTGCGGTGGGAGCTCGAGGCCACCGACACCGGCTGCACCCTGCGGCTCCGCCACTTCGTGACCGACGCCGACGCCGCGATCGAGAGGTGCTACGTCGTCGGGCTCCACACCTCGCTCGCCCGGCTCGAGCCGGCCCTCGCCGGGGCTCCGGTCCCGTGGGACTGGGACGAGTTCCCCACCACCCAGGCCGCGTACGCCGAGCTCGGCTTCGCCCCGGAGGTGGAGGCATCGTGACCCAGCTCCTGCGCGTCCAGAACTTCGGCGTCTCCCGCGACGGCTTCGGCACCGGCGAGGGCCAGAGCTTCGAGCACCCCTTCGGCCACGCCAACCCCATGGACTTCTTCTGGTGGGCCGGCGCCACGGCGAGCTGGCCCAACCGCACCGACCCCGGCGGGTCACGCGGCATCGACGACTACTTCACCCGGGACTACGAGCGGAACATCGGCGCCGAGATCATGGGCCGCAACAAGTTCGGCTACCAGCGAGGCCCGTGGGAGGACCACGAGTGGCAGGGCTGGTGGGGCGACGAACCGCCGTTCCACACGCCCGTGTTCGTGCTCACCCACCACCTCCGCCCGAGCTTCACGCTGTCGGACACCACGTTCCACTTCCTCGACGCCACCCCGGCCGAGGCGCTGGAGCAGGCCAAGGCGGCCGCCGACGGCCGAGACGTCCGCCTCGGCGGCGGCACCACCGTCATCCGAGAGTTCCTCGACGCCGACCTGGTCGACACCCTGCACATCGCCCTCGCCCCCGTCGAGCTGGGTCGGGGCGAGCGCCTGTGGGACTCCCCCGACGACCTGCTCGACCGCTTCCACCGCGAAGAGGTCCAGAGCCCCAGCGGCGTCACCCACCTCATCTACTGGCGGCGCTAGCTGGTCCGAGGCGGCGAGGGCCACGGCGGGGCTCGGTCAGGTCACGTCGGTCCCCGGCCGCGCGCCACGGACGAGTTCACGTCCCGCACCATCCAGCACACGAAGCCCACCACCGCCAGTGCCGCCACACCGAGCAGGGTGGACGCCCTCCCACGGAGCCATCCCATGGCGCGCACTGTATCGCCGCTCCCCCGGTCGTGCCCGGGGGATGGCGCTCTCACCCTCCGGTGCGCGCGTCGTGGGCTGCTCGGGCGTCGTCGACCTCGCCCATGTGCTCCTCGGCCCACTCCTTCAAGAGGCGCAGGAGACCGAGCAGCGAGTCGCCGAGGGGCGTGAGCGCGTAGTCGGTCCCGACGGGGACGGTCGGGGTGACGGTGCGCGTGACCAGCCCGTCGCGCTCGAGGTTGCGGAGGGTCTGGGTGAGCATCTTCTGGCTGACCCCGTCGATCCGCTTGAACAGCTCGGTGTAGCGCAGCGACCCGTGCACCCCGAGGGCGACGACGACGAGGCTCGTCCACTTGTCGCCGATCGCGTCGAGGAGCCGGCGGCTCGGACAGTGCGCGTTGAAGGCATCGAAGGGGTGCTCCAGCAGTGGAGTGCTGGTCATGGGGTTACCTCCGGGTGCGCTACCGACTTCGACGTGCCGTCTTCCCAAAGGAGAGTAGCTCTCCCATAGTGGGGTGCCTACCACCGTCCGCACCACCATCATCAGGAGCGTCCCATGAAGTCTGTCATCGCCCGCCGAGGATCCGATCAGCCGATCGTCGCCGACCTCGACCCCCAGGTCGTCGGACCCGATCAGGTCCGAGTCGCCGTCGCCGCCGCTGCGTTCACCTACTTCGATGCCTTCGTCCCGGTCGGCCGAGCAGCCCTCGGGCTTCCGGAACAGGTCGGCCTCGGGTTCGACTTCAGCGGCACGGTCACCGAGATCGGCGCCGACGTCGGCGACGTGGTCGTCGGCGACCGTGTGGCCGGCCTGCACGCGGACATCAGCGCACCGGTGCGAGCGCACAGCGAGGAGCTGGTGGTCGACGCAGATCTGCTCGCCCTCGTCCCCGATGACCTCGACCTCGCCGTCGCCGCCGCGGTGCCGTTGAGCGCGCTGACGGCCCGGCAGGCCCTCGATCTGCTGGGACCGGCCCGCGGCAGCGTGCTGGTGACCGGCGCAGCCGGCGCCGTGGGCGGCTGGCTCGTCGAGCTGGCCCGTCGCGACGGCTGGGAGGTGACCGCGCTCGTCCGGCCCGGCACCGATCACGCAATCGGTGCCGATCGGGTGATCTCGGATCTGGCCGGGTCGTTCGACGCGGTGCTCGACGCTGCGGCGCTGCACGAGCAGGCCCTCCCCCTCGTGCGCGACGGCGGCCGCTTCGTGGGCTTCAAGCCCAACCAGGCGCAGACCGCCGAGCGCGGCATCGACGTCGAGACGGTGCAGGTGGTCTCCGACGGGGCCGCGCTCGCGTCGCTGCTGCCGCTCGCCGCAGATGGGACCGTGCCGGTCCGGATCGCCGGTCGGGTGCCGCTCGCAGATGCGGTCACCGCCTACGAGCGGGGCAGCTCCGAGTCCGGCTCGCGGGGACGCTGGCTGCTCGTGCCCTGAACCGGGCTCGGGTCGGGTCAGCCCTTCCCGTCGTCCGTGCCCAGCAGGCTGACCAGGTCGTCGCCCTTCACCCGCTCGATCAGGTCGACCAGCTCGCGCTTGCTCATCGAGGAGGTGTGGTCCACGCCGAGCTGGTCGGCGAGCGCCCGCAGCTCCCTGGCGGTCTTGGTGTGGAGGTCGTCGATCGCCTCCTGCTCCGCCTCCCGCTCCTCCAGGTCCGTGCGCAGCACGGGTCCCGAGGTCAGGTCCTCCACGAGCGCCCCCGGTTCGGCCACGGTGAGGGTCAGACCCGGGTGCTTGATCAGACCGAGGGGGTCGATGCCCGTCACCGGCTCGCGGAACGTGATGCAGACACCCGCCTGGTTGTTGGTGGCGAACGTCAGCCCTCGGTCCGACGCCGACACGTGGGCGGAGCCGATCGTCTTGAGGACCGAGTACGGGCCCGAGAGCCCGGCACCGCGGATGTTCGACCGTTCGGTCTCCACCCTCCACGGTCCGAACTGGGCGACGAAGCGCTCATCGTCGAGCTCCACGTACGCGGTCGAGGGCGTGACCCCGAACAGCCGGCCGGCGAGGCGGTAGCGGGTATCGAAGTCGAACGGGATGCGTGCGGTGGCCATACCCCTGCACTTCCCCGGTGGCCGATCTGGCAAACGGCCGACACCCCGCCAGCGACGCCCGTCACTCAGATGGTGCCGTCGGCCAGGCCACGGCGGACGTCCCGGGCTCTCGCCTTCACCGCAGGGAGGTCCGAGATGCGGTCGATGCCCCGGACCGCCTGGGCCATCCGGGCGTTCTTCGCGAAGCGGGCACGGTGGCGGTCGAGGAAGTCCCAGTACAGGCTGGTGTAGGGGCAGGCGTCGTCGCCCGCGCGCTTGGTCGGGTCGTACCGGCACGACCCGCAGTGGTCGGTCATGCGGTCGAGGTAGCGGCCGCCGGACACATAGGGCTTGGTGGCCATCTGCCCGCCGTCGGCGTGGAGGCCCATCCCGATGAGGTTCGGGAGCATCACCCACTCGTCGCCGTCGACGAACGAGTCCGTCATCCAGCGGACGACCGCCTTCGGCTCGACGCCGGCGAGGGTGCTCAGGTTGGCGAAGACCATCAGCCGCTGGATGTGGTGGAGCCACCCTCGGTCGTGGAGGCCCTCGGCGGCGTGGGAGACGCACCGCATCTCGGTGGCGGACGGGTCGGTGAAGGCGGCGGGCAGCGGTGCGTGGGCACCCAGGGCGTTCCGCTCGCCGTAGCCGGGCATCTCGCGCCAGTAGGTGCCCCACACGTACTCGCGCCACCCGATGATCTGGCGGATGAACCCCTCCGCCGATGCGATGGGCACCCGGCCCTCGCGGTAGGCGACCTCCGCCGCCTCGGCCACCTCGTCGGGCAGCAGCAGCCCGATGTTGAGCGCGGGGCTGAGCAGCGTGTGGGCGACGTGCCAGCTCCGCTCGACGATCACGTCCTCGTGGGGCCCGAACATCGGCAGGACCACCTCGATGGCGTGGCGGAGCCGGGCGAGGGCCTGGCGCCGGCTGGTCGGCCACCAGCCCACCGGATCGGCACCGAAACCCGCCGGGCCGATCTCCGCCAGCACGGACCGATCCACCTCGTCGAGGCGGGAGCGCACGGGGTCGGGCCACGGGTTCGCATGCTTCGGCGGCGGCCGGCGGTTCTCGGTGTCGAAGTTCCACCGTCCCCCGGCCGGCTCGTCGCCGTCCATCAGGTAACCCAGGCGAGTGCGCTGCCACCGGTAGAAGTCCTCCATGCGCAGGCGCCGCCCCGCCCGGCCGTCCGCCCACCCGGCGAACTCGGAGGGGTGGCAGAGGAACTGGTCGGAGCGCACCGTGGCCACGCCCTCGCGCGCCATGAGGGTGCGAGCGGCGTGCGAGTTCGGTTCGGTCGCACGGACCTGCGACGGCTCGTGGGCCCGGCGGTGGTCGCGGAGGCCGTCGGCGAGGGTCGGCGCCGAACGCAGATCGACGTCGAAGCCGGCCTCGGCGAGCTCGGCGGCGAAGCGGCGCATCGCCGTGACCACGAGGTGGGTGCGCTGCCGGTGGCGAGCCCCGGCGAGCTTCGCCCCGCTCTCGACCAGCAGCACCGTGGCGTCGCCCGGCTCGATGCCGCCGAGCGCTCCGATCCGACGGTTCAACTGGTCACCCAGCACCCAGACCGTGTCTGCCACCCGGTCAAGCTACGGCCGGCCGGGACGATCGGGCGCAGCCGTGGCGATGGATTGAGCGCCCGTCCGGCGGGTAGCGGCGCCCAACCAACAGGCCCAGGAGGGACCGTGGTCGATTCCGTGACAGATCAGCGTGCCGGCGTCAGGACCGGCGACGAGCCGCAGGACCCCGCCGAAGCGGAGCGCCTCGCCGACCAGCCCGACCGCGGCCGCCACGCGGACCGTCCCGGGCAGCTGCCAGCAGCAGGCTGGCGGGACATCGGCAAGCGGGTGGTGAAGGAGATCCGCGCGGACAACGTCCCGCTGCTCTCAGCGGGGGTGGCGTTCTTCGCCCTGCTCGCCCTGTTCCCCGCGGTGGTCGCCGTGGTCTCCATCTACGGCCTCGTCGCCGACCCGGCCGAGGTGACTGGACAGGTGCGGGATGTGACCGCCGCGCTGCCGCCGGAGGCGAGGACCCTGATCGTCGATCAGGTGCGCGAGGTCGCCGACCAGGCGCCGTCGTCGCTCGGGACCACCGCAGCCATCGGCATCGCCCTCGCCCTGTGGAGCGCGTCGTCGGGGATGCGGTGGCTGCTCTCGGCGCTCAGCCTGGCCTACGACGAGACCGAGGACCGCAAGTTCCTCCGGCTGCGCGGGACGGCGCTGCTGCTGACGATCGCAGCCACCACCGCCTTCGTCGTCAACCTCGTCCTGCTCACCGCGTCGAGCGGCCTCGCCGACTGGCTGGGGCTGGGCCGGACCGGCGAGATCGTCATCAGCGTCCTGCGGTGGCCGCTGCTCGCCGCCCTGATCACCGCCGGCCTCGCGGTCCTCTACCGCTACGGGCCCGACCGCGACGCAGCCCGGTGGCGCTGGGTCACCTGGGGCTCCGGGGCGGCGACGCTGATCGCCGTCGCGGCGTCGGCCGGGCTCGCCGTGTACTCGTCGGTCAGCGGGAGCATGGACAAGACCTACGGGTCGTTCGCCGGGATCATCGTGTTGATGATCTGGCTCATGGCCACGGTCTTCGCCATCCTCCTCGGCGCCGAGATCAACGCCGAGATGGAGCACCAGACCGCCCGGGACACCACCGTCGGCCCGAAGCGGCGCCTCGGTCAGCGGGGCGCCACCGTCGCCGACGAGGTCGCCCCCGCGCCGTCCTGACCGGTCCGGCACCGCACCCGCGCCGCTCGGGCCGCAAGGATCCGATCGATCCGCCCCCGGTTGAAG
This sequence comes from Ilumatobacteraceae bacterium, assembly GCA_025463265.1. GTDB lineage: Bacteria > Actinomycetota > Acidimicrobiia > Acidimicrobiales > Iamiaceae > Aquihabitans. Next base: position 38,621 of record JAOBWH010000044.1, on the reverse strand, counting down.
CGCTGGATGGCGATGAGGGGAAGGTTGACCACCAGGCCGTAGGTGCCCATGAGGGCCACGCCGAGGGGGTCGTTCCAGATCACGCAGAAGGGCAGGCAGGCGAAGCTGGCCCAGTGGGCGATCTCCGCCCGGCGGGTCTCCGCCGCGAACCGCTCGAGCCCGCCGGCCGACCGGGCGGGGATGGTCCGCTTGGCCATGCCGCCCTCGAAGAAGGCTCCGGCTTCGGGAAGCCGGTCCTTCCACCGGCCGATGCGCAACCGCCGCTCGTACCAGCGGCCGCCGTCCTCGAAGTGTCGGAGGCGGAGCAGCCGGCCGTCGCGCTGCAGCCGGGCGAGCGGGAGCCGGTGGGCGACGTAGCCGGAGAGGACCTGGGCGCTCGCCCACAACGCGACGTTCAGCGCGATCGCGACCGGGGGTGCGATCGAGACGATCGGCAGGGAGCTCACCGGACCCGCACCGCGACCGACCGGTCGTGCCACCGCACCGTCCGGCCCAGCGTCCGGTGGAGGGCCGACCTGGCGAACAGGACCACGAACCCGGCGAGCAGCACGGGGAACGCCGGTCCGGCCCACCAGGCGAACCGGCCGATGCGGCGCAGGAGCACGGTCGTCTGGGCCGACGCCAGCACCCAGAGCGCGACGGGCAGGCCCGGCACGTCGCCGGTCCACGCAGCGGCCACGACGGCTCGAGCGAGGTCGGATGCGACGACGATCGACGCCACCACCCAGGCCACCGACGCGACCATCGGCACCGAGCTGACCAGCCTGGGCCCGCCCGCCAGGTTCTTCGTCCACCCCTCGACCAGCCGACCGAAACCTTCGGGGTACATGCGGAACGAGATGGCCGACCCCCCGGCCAAGGCCCGCACCTCCCGGCCGGCGGCCCCGTAGGCCCGGGCGAGGTGGATGTCCTCGATGACCTCGCCTGCCACCACCTCGTGCCCGCCGACGCTGCGGTAGGCCTCGACCGACGTCACGAGGCAGGGCCCGTAGGCGACGGGCGACCAGGAGGTGCGGCCAGCAGCGAAGGCGCCGGGCGCCATCATCGTCAGCAGGTTCGGGTACGCGGAGAGCTGTTCGTAGCCGGCCGAGGTGGTGTGGAACGGCTGGACCGACAAGAGCCCGTCGGGCGATTCCCGCTGCCACGATGCGACGATGCGCTCCAGGCCGTCGGGCGCGAGCACCGTGTCCGCGTCGAGGAAGACGAGCATGTCGCCCCGGGCGTGGCGCGACCCGGCCTGGCAGGCCCACGACTTGCCGACCCATCCGGCGGGGAGGGGCGGAGCGTGGAGCACCTCGGCCCCAGCTGCTGCGGCGATCGGGGCGGTGGCGTCCGTGGACCCGTCGTCGACCACCAGGACCTGTCCGGGCACCAGGCTCTGGGTGCGCAGCGAGGCCAGGAGGTTCGGGAGCGAGTGCGCCTCGTTGCGGGCGGGGATGATCACGGCTACCGACGGCGGGTCGTCGCCAGCCGAACCGTGCGGCGTGCGCAGGTCCGCGAGCAGGACGGAGCCGGCGATCAGCCCGAGGAGGGTCAGCGCCAGCGCGACCGTCATGAAGGGTCCGAGCGCGTGGTCACGACCGGGTACCTGCCCACATCGAGGCCGGCTCAGCACTCGGCGGCCAGACCGGCGACCCGTCGGTCAGACGACCGGTCCGTGCATCGGCGCCGCGGGCCGGAGCGGGAGCTGACCGAGGTCAGGGTTCGCTGCTTGGCTCATGGTCACCTCCTGGGTACGGGGGCGGGGTTCACCCGCTCCGGCCCGACGGCCGATGTTGGGTGGTCTTCAGGTGCTCGACCTGTTGGCGGAGGGCATCGAGCTCGGCCTCGAGGACCAGGATGCGTCGGATGCCAGCGAGGTTCAGCCCTTCGTCGGCCATCTCGGAGACCTGCGCCACCCGGCGGACCTGGCGCTGGCTGTAGCGCCGCTGTCCGCCCGGTGAGCGGGCCGGCTCGACGACGCGCTCGGTGTCGAGCCGGCGCACGAAGGCGGGCTGGACCCCGAGGAGGTCGGCGACCTGGCCGACGCTGAACATCGGCGCGTGCTCGTCGTCGAACGCGATGCCCATGCGGGTCAGCCGGCCCCGGCGGTGGCCAGCTGGCGATCGTCGCTGCTGGCGCCGTCCTCGGCGGTGGTGTCGATGGCCGGCGAGTCGGTGCGGGTGTGGTTGACCCGCACGCGTCGGGGCTTGGCCCGCTCGGCCACGGGCAGCTTCAGCGTCAAGACGCCGTCGGTGTAGTCGGCGTCGATCTTTGTCACGTCGAGGGAGTCGCCCAGGAACAGCTGCCGGCTGAAGGTGCCGTGGGGCCGCTCCCCCACCAGGAGCTCGACCGAGTCACCGCTGGTGCGACGCCGTTCGGCGTGCACGGCGAGCACGTTGCGCTCGACGGTGAGGTCGATCGAGTCGGGGTCCACGCCGGGCAGGTCGAGCTCGACGACGAACTCGTCGCCGCGCCGGTAGGCGTCGATGGGCATCGCAGCAGGTCGCGCTGGGGTGCCGAAGGCCTGCTGGGCCAGGCGGTCGAGCTCGCGGAACGGATCGGTGCGCATCAACATGGGGAGGCTCCTTTCTCGCCTCGTCAACCAGGACGCAAAACCTATAACTCCACCTCCTCAGAACTGTCAAGAGGAGTTGCAACTTTCCGCTTCCGAGGGCGCGTCGGGCTTGCCGGCGGCGAGGCGGGGTAGCGGAGCGCCATGAGCGACCCGAGCAACCCACCACAGAACCCCGGCGACGACGAAGAGACCTCCGACACCGGCGGCGATTCCGACCCCGGTGCGAACGAGGGGTTCGAACCGCCGGACGAGGGCCGCAACCTCGCCACCCCGGCGTGACGGCGTGAACGGTCCCAAGACCTCCATCGACGACTTCGACGACCCGGACGGCTCCGGCGACGGCGAGCCGACGTCGGTACCGGAGCACGACGGCTCCGAGACCACCGGAGAGGAGGAGGCCGCAGAGAACCGCGAGCGGGAGTCACCTTCCTGATCGACGGCCCTGGGCCAGGATCAGCTCAGAGCCACCTCCCCACGGCGCCGTTTCGGCCGTCAGAGGAAGGCGGCGAGGGCCTCTCGGATGCCCTCCGGGAGGTACGTCTCGACGGGTGTCTCGTCGGCTTCGACGAGGTCGGCGAGCGCGCTCGACACCTCGGCGGGATCGAGCTGGTCGGTGAGGATGATCTGGCTCACCAGCTCGTGCATCTCGGTCGTGGTCGAGTCCCCCGCTTCGATGAAGTCCGCTGCACCGTTCACCATCTGGTCGTTGAAGCCGGTGCCGTAGGGCCCGGGGTTGACCTTGGTGACGTCGATGCCGTGCGGGGCGAGCTCGGCGCGCAGGGACTTGGTGAACGCCTCCACGGCGTGCTTGGTCATGCTGTAGGGCGATCCGAGCGGCGAGGCGAGGATGCCGGCGACCGACGACACGTTGATGATGCGGCCCCAGCCGCGCTCGCGCATGCCGGGGATCACCGCCTGCGTCAGCGCCACCATGGCGAAGACGTTGACCTCGAAGGAGCGGCGGACGTCGGCGAGCGGGACCTGGGCCATGGGCCCGACGATGCCGACCCCGGCGTTGTTGATCAGGACATCCACGCCGAGACCGGCGGCGCTGGCGACGTCGGCGGGGTCGGTGACGTCGAGCTTCACCACCGTCAGCTCCGTATGCTCCGCAGCGAGCGCCCGCACCTGTTCGTCGGTCTCGCAGCCGGCGATCGGATCGTGGCCGCGGCGGGCCAGCTCGATGGCCGCCCCCTTGCCGAACCCGGACCCGGCCCCGGTGATCAGGACCCTCCTGCGCGCGCCATCAGCCATCGTTCGCTCCTCGCGGTTCCACGGCCTCGGCGACCGCTTCGGCACCGTACCGCCAGCTGCTCCGCCGGCGGCGTCTCGGGCAGCGCAGGGAGGGCACACGGACTCGGGTCGGAGTCCGCCGAGGAGATCGGGTCTCGGATCCTTAGCCTGCGGCCGTGGCACTCCAGATGGACAACGTCGGCATCGTGGTCGAAGACCTGGACGCGGCGATCGGGTTCTTCGGTGAACTCGGCCTCGCACTGGTCGGCCGAGGGTTGGTCGAAGGCGAGTGGGCAGGTCGCGTCACCGGACTGGGCGATCAGCGCGTCGAGATCGCCATGATGCGCACACCCGACGGCCACGGCCAGCTCGAGCTCTCGCGCTTCCTCCAGCCACAGGTGGTCGCCGATCACCGCAACGCCCCGGTCAACGCCCTGGGCTACCTCCGGGTGATGTTCTCGGTGGACGACCTCGATGACACGCTCGCCCGGCTCGCCGAGCACGGCGCCCAGCTCGTCGGCCCTGAGGTGGTCCAGTACGAGGCGGCGTACCGGCTCTGCTACATCCGGGGCCCCGAGGGCATCCTCATCGGGCTCGCTCAAGAACTCGGCGGAGCGCCGTAGCCGTCCGCACCTCCTGGCGACGATGACGACGACCGACGTGGTGGAGTGGACACCGAGTGCCAGGATGGCCCATGTCCAACCAGCACGGCCTCGCCCCCGGAGACCCCGTCGACGTCCACACCAGGTTCTCCGACGCCTGGGTCGGGGGCTTCACCGTTGCGGCCATCGTCCCTGAGGGCTACCGGGTCCGCCGGCGGTCCGACGCGTCGCTCCTCCCCGGCTACACCTCCGAATCCGACCTGCGACCCAGCTCCGACAAGGGGTCCCCCTCCTTCCCCTGACGGTCAGGCCTGGCCTGGCCGACAGGATGGCTGAGCGAAGCGCCCCACCACGGCGAGCGAGGCAGGATGGGACCGATGGCCACGCCACCCGGTTACCACAGCGAATCGCAGCTCGACCAGTGGTTCGAGGCGGTGGCCAGCCGGTCGGGGGCCGCCGTCCGCGACATCGGCCGATCGGTCCGAGGCCGGCCGATCCGGGCGGTCGAGCTCGGGACCGCAGGTCCGTCCACGGGGCGGCTCAAGGGGGCGGTTCCGGTGTGCTCGACCGGGTGCGCACGGGCTGCCACCCGGTCTCGACTGTCCAGATCAGGCGATGCCCGTGGTCGCACTTGGCTCGACCGGGCGGGGCTTCGCCGCCGATGGCCAGTCTCGGCCGACGGACCGCTGCGTCACAGCCGGCTACGACACATCGGTCCGGTGACGGTTCGGGGTCAGACCTAATCATGAGCAAACTCCTCCAGGGTCGAGGCAGGTGCACGCCGGCCTGCGGCAACTCGTTCCGGCTTCGTGGTGACGCCGCGGCGCCGGTCAGGCGACGACGAGGGCTTGGGGCGCGGCTTGCTTCGAGCGGGTCTTGAGCCACGCCAGCTGGGTCGCGGTGTCGGTCTCGCATCGCTGGACGACCGCGAGCAGGTCCCGGTCACGGGCACCTTGGGCGGCTTGGCCGATGAGGGTCCAGGTGAGGTCGGATTCCGAGGTCATGAGGTAGAGGTCGTGCAGGTCCCGCAGCAGGGCCAGCGCGCCCGTGCGGGTGCCCTGGAACAGGTCGGAGTGGAGGCGGTCAGGCTCGTCGTCGGCATCTTCGCCGTAGCGGTCGACGAACGGGCTCAGCTCTTCCATGTGCGCCTGGCACTGCTGGGCCATCCGCCGGCAGTCGAGCGCCACGTCGGGCTCGTCCTCGTGGGCGTCGGCGACCTGGGCGAAGGCCTCGGCCAGGTTGGACTCGGCGTGGTGGAGGAGGCCGAGGTAGTGGGCGAGGTTCATGTGGTGAGTCCCCCCTGGGTCGAGGTCGCTCGGGCACCGGGCCCGCCGACGGTCGCCGGGACCGCATCGGCGGCGACGGGTGCGGACGCGCCGAGTGTGGGCGCGGGTGCCGGACCGGTGCCGTCGGCGACCTTCGTGATCTGAACGGCGGCCACCTTGAACATGGGCTGCTTGGAGACAGGGTCCCACGCGGTCAGGGTGAGCTCGTTCGCAGCGCGCGCCGGCCGGTCAGCGTCATCGACGTCCCAGCTGCCGTAGTGGAACGGCACGAACACCAGTCCGGGTCGGATCCGGGAGATCCGCGCTGGGGCTTCGAGCGCGCCACGTGCTGATTCCACTCGTACCAGATCACCTTCGGCCACTCCGGCAGCGGCCGCATCGTCCGGGGAGATCTCGACCCACACGTCCGGCGCGGCGTCGTGCAGCTGGGCTGCCCGGCCGGTCTTGGTGCGGGTGTGGAACTGGTAGAGCGTGCGGCCCGTGGTCAACAGGAGCGGGAAATCGTCATCGGGGGTCTCCGGCGGCCGCTCATAGGAGACGGCGTGCAGGAACGCCCGCCCGCCCGGCTCCTTCGCCCGGTACTGCTCCTCGGTGTGGGCCGCACCGGTGGGGAGGTCGTGCCCGTAGGTCTCGCAGAAGTCTGGGTCGGTGTTGAAGACCCCGTCGGTGTAGAGCCGTTCGGTGCCGTCGGGGTGCTGGGGGGTGCACGGCCACTGGATGCCGCTCCCCTCACGAAGCCGGTCGTAGGTGATGCCGGTGTAGTCGCAGGGCCGTCCTGCGGAGCAGGCCTTCCACGCTTCGAACACGTCCTCGGGGCCGGTCCAGGTGATGAGCGGACCCCCGTCTCTGTCGCGGAAGTCCATGCGCCGGGCGTAGTCCAAGAAGATGTCGAGGTCGGAGCGGGCATCGCCCGGCGGGTCCACCGCCTGCTCGGAGAGGTGGACGGTGCGGTCGACGCTCGTGAAGGTGCCGAGCTTCTCGCCCCAGCCTGCTGCGGGGAGGACGACGTCGGCCAGTGCCGCTGTCTCGCTGAGGAACAGGTCCTGCACGACGACCATGAGGTCGGCCTTGGCGAGGATGCGCCGGATCCGCGAGAGCTCCGGCATGGACACGGCTGGGTTGGTGCCCGAGATCCACAGCAGCTCGATCGAGCCCTGCTCGGCGTAGCGGAAGACCTGCATGGCATGGGTGGGCGGCGCCCAGTGCGGGATCTGGATCGGATCGACGTTCCACAGGCGGGCGAGCTGCTCGATGTGTTCGCGGTTGTCCCAGTTGCGCATCCCGGGGAGGTCGCCATCGGCACCGGCCTCTCGGGTGTTCTGGGCGGTCGGCTGCCCGTTCATCTGGTAGATGCCGGCGCCGGGTCGGCCGATCATCCCGCGCAGCAGGTGGAGGTTGTTCACACCGCACGACGCGGCGGTCGCCTGGTTCGATTGGTAGAAGCCCTGGAGCACCGTGGACAGAAGTCGGTCGCAGCTGCCGATGATCTCCGCGGCTGCCTCGAGGTCGCGGGTGGCGATGCCGCAGATCTCCGCGACCCGCGCCGGCGGATGGTCGGCCGCCACCTGCTCGAGCGCGTCGAACCCGAGCGTGTGGGCGTGCACGTAGCTCTCGTCGATGCGTCCCGAGGTGATGAGGAGGTGGGCGATGCCGTTGACGAGGGCGAGGTTGGTGCCGTTGCGGATGGCGAGGTGGACGTCGGCCTCTTGAGCCACGGCCGTGGTGCGCGGATCGACCGCGATCATCGCAGGAGGCCGCGGGCCGCTGCGGCGGTCGAGCATCCGCATCCACAGCACGGTCTGGGTCTCGGCGACGTTGTGGCCCCACAAGGCGATGGCGTCGCAGTGGTCGACGTCGGTGTACGAGCCGGGCTGGCCGTCGGTTCCGAAGCTCGCCTTGAGCGCTGCCGCTGCGGTCGCCGTGCACAACCGGGTGTTGCCGTCCATGTGCGGCGTCCCGAGCCCGGCCTTCCCGATGACGCCCAGCGCGTAGTACTCCTCGAGGAACAGCTGGCCGCTGGTGTGGAACCCGAAGCGCCCCCATCCACCCGGATGCTCGAGGAGCCGCTTGGATCGATCCACGATCCGTCCCATGGCCGTGTCCCAGTCCGTCTCCACGAGTCGGCCGCCATCTCGGATCAGCGGGGTGGTGAGCCGGTCCGCCGAGTGGTTGGCCTGCCATCCGTAGAGGTCCTTCGGGTCGACCCGCCCGTGGTTCACCCGGTCGACCGCTCGCCCTCGGACGCCCACGATTCGATCGTCTTTCACGGCGATGTCGAGTCCATCGCCGTTCGAGTGCAAGACGGCCGCGCTCTGCGCCCACCGGTCTACGTCGCTCTCGGCGAGGCCGTCGGCGAGGAAGCAGTCGACCCGCACCGGCCACGTGCTGGGCTCAGCCGGCCGCGCAGGTGGCCCGTACGGCGTGCGCGGGCCCCACGGCTCGGCGATGCGGTCGACGGTGGAGCTCACGGCGGTGTCGGCCGCCCATCGGATCTTCCGCGCTGGGCGATCGGCTGGTCTTCGACGTTCGTCACGGTCATCACCTCGACCGACAGACTATCGTGTCACGATATGCCTGTCACGTCCTCATTGACCGACGACGACTACCGCCGCCTCCTCGACTTCCGCGACGGTCTGCGCCGCTTCCAGCGATGGAGCGAGGACCGGGCCAAGGCGGCCGGTCTCACGCCCGCGCAGCACCAGTTGCTGCTCGCCGTCAGAGGGCACGGCGGGGCGCCATCCATCCGCGACGCTGCTGACCACCTCCTGCTCCGCCACCACAGCGTCGTCGAGCTGGTGGACCGGGCCGTCGACGGCGGACTGGTCGAGCGGATCGACGACGATGCCGATCAGCGTGTCATTCGGCTGCAGCTGACCCCCGAGGGCACCCGCCGCATCGAACTGCTCGCCGCCGCCCACCTCGAGGAGCTCTCCCGCCTGCGACCCCGCTTCGAGTCCCTGTGGTCGGACCTGCCGCCGGCGCCGTGAACGCCGACGAGCAGCGCCTGGCGTCGGTGACGAGCATGGGGCTCACGATCTCGCTCTGGCCAGCCGCTCCGCTGCATCGAACAGCCGGGCCGGCGAGAGGCCGACGCCCAGACGCCAGAGAGGCCCTCCCGGATTGCTCCGGAAAGGCCTCTGACCTGGAACTTCGATGGTGGCGGGGGCAGGATTTGAACCTGCGACCTTCGGGTTATGAGCCCGACGAGCTACCAGACTGCTCCACCCCGCGGCGTGCTGTTGACCCTACCGAGCGGCCCCTTCGGACTGCAACCTGGATCGGCCTAGGTGCCGGCTGAGGTGGTGGTCGTGGTGGCGGAGCCGGTAGTGCTGGTGGCCTTCGGCGGGGCGGTCGTGGTGGTGGTCCCGGCGTCGCCTTCAGGGTCCTCGGCCTGGCGCTCCTCGCGGATCGACTGGAGCTGGTCGGCCAGGCGGCCGGCCTCCGTGATGCGCTCGGCGTAGGTGACCTGGTCGCCGTCTCGGGCGGCCTTGTCGGCGGCGTCGAACGCCTTCACCAGCCGGTCGATCAGCTCGGACTCGCGCTCGCTCAAGGTGCCGGTGGGCTCCTCGGCGCCGGGGTCCGGGGTCGTGTTGCCCGACGGCTCCGGGGCGTCGTCGCCACCTTGGACGCTGGTGGGCACCTTGTCGCCGAAGAGCTGCTCGAGGGCGCCGTAGAGCGTGGTGTCGAGCTTGACCTCGGACTCGTCGCCGGCCCGCCGGTAGTTGACGATGACGTACTCGATCTTGCCGGCGTTCTTCTTGTCTGCCGCCGACAGGAACGTCTGCACGTACATCAGCGAGTCGCCCACCGGCAGGATCGACGGCGCCGCGAAGGTGCACACCCGCTTGCCGGTGCAGAGGTCCTTGACCTTGGCCGCCACATCGCCGTTGGCGAGGATGTCTGCTGCGGCGAGGTTCGGGCCGGCGGGGGGATCGGCCGACGGCAGCGTGTAGGTCCGGATGGTCCCGTAGTCGGGACCATCGCTGTCGGCCACGATCAGGGCGCGCAGCTGCCCTTCGCCCCCGCCGTCCTCGCCGTCGTCGGTGGAGGTGACGTACGGCCGCTGGAGCACGAACGACGCCTCCTCCTCCCCTGGCAGCTGCATGAGCATGTACTGCGACGGGTACCGGTCGCTGCTCGTGAGCTTCTGGCCGTCGGGGCCCACCTGGGTGTTGGTGTCGCCCGACTTCTCGGTGGCGCCCGAGTCCTGCGGGACGCTCCACTCGTCGTTGCTGTTGTAGAAGTCGTCGGGGTCCTCGACGTGGTACTTCGCCCACATCTGGGTCTGCACCGTGAACAGGTCCTCCGGGTACCGGAAGTGCTCGCGCAGCTGGGGATCGATGTCGGCGGCCGGCTTGAACAGCTCCGGGAACGCCTTGCGGTAGGCCTTGATCAGCGGGTCCGTGGCATCGACGACGTACAGGGTGACGGTGCCGTCGTAGGCGTCGACCACGGCCTTCACCGAGTTGCGGGCGTAGTTGAACGATCGGGCGTAGAGGCCCGATGTCGGGTCCAGGCCGCCGGTGTCGGCGCGCTGGGCGTTCGGGTAGTTCCGGGTGGTGGTGTAGGCGTCGACGACGTACTGGACCTTGCCGTCGAGCACCACCACGTAGGGGTCGTGGTCGTAGGCGAGGAACGGGGCGACGGCCTTGAGGCGAGAGGTGACGTCGCGCTCGAGGAGCACCTTGGAGTCGGCCTGGATGTTTGCGGACACGAGGGGGTTGACGTCGCCGAAGCGCAGGGCGAAGGCGGATTTGCGGAGCAGCCCGGTGGCACCGGAACCGATCTCGACGCCGTCGGCGCCCTTGTACGCCTCGTAGTTCGTCTTGCCCTCCTCGTCCTGGTAGTCGATCTCCTTGCGATCGGTGTTGACGATCACGTAGCCCGACTTGTTCTCGCCGAAGTAGATGGCTGGCTGGGTCACCTTCAACAGGCCCTCGGACTTCATGGGCACGTCCTCGGCCAGCATCACCGGGCCACCGTTGGTGGTCTGGTCGTTCGCCGGCGCCGCCACGACCCCGTACCCGTGCGTGTAGGTGAGGTGGGTGGCCTCCCAGGACGCTTGCTTGATGCCCTTCGGCGCCAGGTCGCGGGAGGCGATCATCACCTGGGTGGTCTTGCCGTCGATCTCGTAGCGGTCGACGTCGACGTCGTTGATCGCGTAGAAGGGCCGGATCTCCTGGTTCTCCTGGTACTGGTCCCGCATGCTGTTCGGGTCCCACAGGCGCACGTTGTCGAGGGTGCCGGCGCTGGCCTCCATGGTGGAGGCCGAGATGTCCTTCGAGGTCCGGTTGTACTCCTGGCTGCGGACGCTGCTCAGCCCGTAGGCGTCCTGGGTGGCCTCGATGTTCTGCTTGATGTAGGTCCGCTCCATCGATGACTCGGTGGGCTCGACCCGGAACCGCTGCACGAAGGCCGGGACCACCCCGCCGGCCAGCACGGCCACCAGCACCCACAGCCCGACCGCCATGCCGGGCAGGACCCAGCCGCGCCGCCAGATGTTGGCGATGAACAGGCCGAACGCGAACAGCGCGATGAGCATCAGCAGCTTGATCGCCTGCATCTCGACGTTGACGTCGGTGTACGTGGCGCCGTCGACCACGCCTCGGGTGGAGAACGTGAGCTGGTAGCGGCTCAGCCAGTACCGACCCACCTGGACCAGCGCCAGCACCCCCATCAGCACCGACAGGTGGGCCTTGACCTGAGGCGTGACCCGGTCGAGCTGGGTGTGGAACCGGATGCCGCCGTTCACGACGTGGGCCAGCACGGTGACGATGAACACCACGATCAGCGAGGAGAACAGCCAGCCGGCGGCCGAGATCAGGAACGGCAGCTGGAACACGTAGAAGCCGATGTCCTTGCCGAACGTGGCGTCGGTCTCCCCCCAGGTCACTGCGTTCGTGTAGAGGATCCAGTCGTTCCACGAGGCGCCAAGGCTGACGCCGACCACGAGGGCCATGAAAAGCGCCACGCCGAACCGGACGAGCCACGCCCGCCGGCCGATCAGCTCGTGGTAGCGCTCGATCACGTCGTCGTCGCCCGACGACGGGCGGAAGACCGGGGCCAGGCGCTCGGCGATCAGCAGGTTCCCCCAGCAGAGGGCGAAGAACACCAGCCCGCCGATGGCCGACAGCGTGGCCTTGGTGGAGAGCACCCGCCCCCACACCGCACCGAGGTGCAGCGAATCGAACCACAGGTAGTCCGTGTAGAAGCCGGCGATCCCGCGCAGCGACACCAGCACGAGGAACACGATCGCCAGAGCTGCGCCGAGCACGATGCGGCCCCGACCACCCGAACGGGGACGGCCCGCCCGGCTCGATGCCGACCGGTCACCCCGCGGCGGCGGTTCGGGCAGATCCTCCTCGGGGGGCATGGGCGGCGATCCTACCGGTACCCATGTCCGAACCGGCCTCGGCTCCGAGGGTCCGGAGCTGGCGCGACGCGCCGGTCAGGATGCGGCGCTCAGACCGGGACGGCCAGGCAGCGGCAGCCGGGGTGCGCCGGCGGGTGGAGGTCGCCCGTCGGGAAGGCCTCGCCCTTGGGCACGGCGCCGGCGAGGGCGTTGTCGTCGCAGTCGGGGCACGGGGTGCCCCCATCGTCGACGACCCAGCGCGACCCGCTGTCGGCCGCCGCCGCCTCGGCGACGCCGCGGTTGAACGCCACCAGCACGTAGTGAGCGGCGTTCTCGGCGATCCGCTGCGTCTTCCACTCGCGGTAGCAGGAGCGGATCCGATCGCTGATCTCGGCCTCGTCGCCGCCGTCGTCGAAGGCCGCCTCCAGCCGGCCGCGCAGCTGGCGCACCAGGTCGGCGGCGAACTCCTCGGCCACGTCACCGACGTCGGCAGACCGCCGGGGCGCCTCGCCGAAGAACGCGGCGCCGGTCCGCTCGGCGACCACGAGGTCCTCGAGCGCGGCGGCGTGGTAGCGCCCCAGGTGCTCGCCCTGGCTCAACAGCACCGCGTCGGCGGTGGCCACGCCGCGGGTGCGCCGCAGCCGGTCGAGTGCCTCGTTCTGCTCGTCGGACAGGACCCGCTTCAGGCGCCGCGCCAGCTGGCGCTCGAGCTCGTCGGTGGCGGCGTCGCGCCGATCGAGCACATCGGCATCGGCACCGTCCGCCACCTCCGAGCCCTCGCCGTGCTCCTCCTCGGCCGCGACCGCAGGCGCCGCCGGGCGCTCGCCGGCCCGCTGGGCCTTGAGCTGGGCGAACACGGCCTCGACCGGGTCGTCCCCACCCGATGGCTCGGGCTCCGGTTCCGGTTCCGGTTCGGGCTCGGGCTCGGGCTCGGGCTCCGGTTCTGGTTCTGGCTCGGGCTCGGGCTCGGGCTCGGGCTCCGGTTCTGGCTCGGGCTCGGGTTCCGCTTCCGGCTCCGCCTCGACCTCGGGCTCGGGCTCGGGCTCGGGCTCGGGCTCGGGCTCGGGCTCGGGCTCGGGCTCGGGCTCGGGCTCGGGCTCGGGCTCGGGCTCCGGCTCGGGCTCGAACTCCGGCTCGGGCTCGGGCTCCGGGTCGGCCAGGGCGGCTCGATCGGTGGCGATGTCGCCCAGGGTGCGGGGGTCGACGACCGTCTCGGCCAGGGCCTGGTGCGACGCCTCGATGCGGGCGGCCACGTCGGTGAGGGTGACCGAGAGGGCGTCGCGGCTGGCGGCCAGCTGGTCGAGCTGGGCTCGGGCGGCCCGGCGGCGGTCGGCCAGGTCGGCGATGACCCGCTCGCGGTAGGCCCGAGCCTCATCGACCATGCCCCGACCCTGATCTCGGGCCGCCTCGAGGATCGCCTCGACCTCGTCAGCCGATCCGGCGAGACGAGCGGCGGCGGCCTCATCGGCCTCGGCCCGGACGCGGGCGGCGTCGTCGCGGGTGGTGGTGGCGGCCGCGTCGGCCTCGGTGCGGGTGGCGGCGGCGTAGGTGTCGGCCGCTTCGCGCTCCCGGGCGGCGTAGCCGTCGACCTCGGCCCGGATCTCGGCAGCGGCGGCCTCGGCGGCGCGCCGGGTCTCGGCGGCGTAGGTGTCTGCGGCCTCACGGGTGCTGGCGGCGTAGCCGTCGACCTCGGCCCGGATCTCGGCGGCGGCGGCCTCCGCCTCGGCGGTGCGCTCGGACAGCACCGACTCGGCGGCGGCGCGCAGGACGTCGACCTCCGCGAGCGCCGCAGTGCGCTGCTCGGCCACCTCGGCGTCCGCTGTGCCTCGGGTGGTGGCGGCGTACGCATCGGCCGAGGACCTCACGCCCTGCGCGTACTGGTCAGCTGACTCTCGGGTGTCCGCCGCGGCGGTGGTCGCGGCCTCGGTGGCGTTGGCGGCGTCGACCTCGGCCTTGGAGCGGATGTCGTTGGCGGCCTGCCGGGCGGCCTCGAGGACCCGCCCCGTCTCCTCGCCCAGGAGCGCGGTGACCTGCGACTCGTCGAGCTCACGGGGGTCGGTGCCTCGCCGCTCGAGCTCGGCCAGGCGACGTTGGGCATCGGCCTGCTCCCGCTGCGCCTCCCGCACCTGGGAGGCCAGCGAGACCAGGTAGGCCCGCACGTCGTCGACCTCGAACCCCTTGCGGGCCCGGGCGAACTGGTGGCCGGCGATGTCGTCGGGATCGGGCACGGGACGGTCGGTCGGTTCAACGGGCACGGACCGATGGTACGACCGCGGCTCAGCTGATTCGGGGAGCCTCCCTGTCGTTTCCGGGTGGCTCGGCCGTCACTTCGTTTCGGTCGGGAGCGGGTCTCCCCCGTGGGCGACGAGCGCGGCGATCGCCTCATCGAGGCTGCGGACCTGCTCGATCTCGATGCGGCCGCGGGCGGCCTCCTTGGCCTGCTCGAACTCCTCGGGCGGCACCAGGAAGACCTTGGCGCCCTCGTCGATGGCGGCCTCGGTCTTGTGGTCGACGCCGCCGACGGGGCCCACGGTCCCGTCCAGCTCGATGGTGCCGGTCACGGCCATGCGGTCGCCGCCGGTGAGGCTCCCTGGTGTCAGGCGGTCCAGGATCGCCAGGGTGAACGCCAGGCCCGCCGACGGCCCGCCCACCTTGCCCGTGTCGATCCGGATGTCCATCGGGAACCCGTAGCTGTTGCGGTCCACCGGGGTGACGCCGAGCGCGGGGACCCCGGGATCGCCCTCGCGGGTCCCGACCTCGGCGGTGACGGTCTGGGGCCGGCCACCCTCCAGCGGGATGATCGAGAGGTCCATCTCGTCGCCGGGCTCGTGGGCGCGGATGGCGTCCACCAGCTCGTCGACCGTGGTGACCGGCTCGCCGTCCGCGCCCACCACCGTCATCCCCGGCTTGAGCACGTCGGCCGCCGGATACGAGGGGTCGACGTCTTCGAGGAACGCGCCGACGGGTGTCTTGGTGACCTCGTAGCCGAGGCGCTCGAGCGCCACGACCCTGGCCTTCTCCTGCGAGTCGGTCATGAGGGCGAGGTTGAGCTTGCGGTTCTCCTCGTCGGTGTTCTGCCCGAGGAACGGCTTCGACGGCTCGACCTGGGACCGGTCGTCCATCCAGCCCCACAGGGTCCAGAACCCGCTGGGCTCCACGGTGGACGACACCGTGACGTACAGCAGGTCGTCGCTGGCCTCGTCCTCGGTGACCGGCGGGCCGCCGGGCTTCTCGCTCACCGTGACCAGCGGGACCACCGACCGGGCGCTGCCCGGGGAGAGGATCACGTACGGCACGCGCATCGAGCCGGCGACCAGCACGGCCACCACGATCAGGGCGAGGGCCGGTCCGGTCACCCACCAGAGGCGCGAGAGGCGGGGCGGGGGGTTCACGGCGGGTCAGCCTGCCAGACCCGCAGCGCGGGGGTGGGTCGGCGGAGCAGGGGGTGCGGTCAGTCTGCGGCGGTCTGGCCGCGAGAGCCGCGCACGCTCACCGCCGACGCCCAGAGGTCGGCGATGGTGTCGATGGCCTTGTCGTTGGCTTCGAGGGGACCGGGGACGCCGAAGGAGGCCGAGGTGAACACGTGCCACTCGAGCATCCCGGCCAGGAGCTGCGCCACCAGGCTCGGATCGAGGTCCCGGAACTCGCCGCGGGACTGGTAGATCGCCAGCCGATCGGCCAAGCCCTGGTGGAAGACGCGGCGCAGCTCCAGCCAGTTCTCGGCGATGGTGGGGCTGACCAAGATGGCCTCCAGCAGCGCCCGCCAGATCTTGCCCTGGCTCACCGCCACCTGCAGGAAGCCGGCGACCCGGTCCCGCGCCACGTCGGGGTCGTACCGGTGCGTCTCGGGATCCAGCTCGGTGAGGGTGTGGGCATAGAGTTCGTCCATGGTGGTGGCCATCAGCTGGGCGAACACGTCCTCCTTGTTCCGGAAGTACAGGTAGAAGGTGCCGTGAGCGGTCGAGGCAGCGTCGGTGATGGCAGCGACGGACGTGGCCTGGTACCCGCGTTCGGCGAACACCTGGCGCGCCGCCTCGAGCAGCTGGTTCTGCGTGGCAGCAGCCCGCTCCTGTCGTTTCACACCCGCCATCCGGCACCCCTCTCGTGACGGAGCGGAGGCTACTCGACGCACAGCGTCGTCGGCGGGACGTCGCGATCGCCGGCCACCTGGGTGACCCCGATCTCCCCCGATCGCTGCTCCACGACGCCGACGCCGCCGTACGCAGCGCCGCGCTCGGGGCGCTGCAACGCCTCGGCGCCCTCGAGCCCGACGATCTGGTCGGTGCGCTCGGCGATCCCGACCCCGGGGTCCGGCGTCGCGGCCTCGAGCTGGTGGCCACGCTCCGTGGTCAGGGGCCGGCGGAGACCGTGGCCATCGTCTCCCTGCTCGACGATCCCGACGACACCGTCGTCGAGGTCGCGGCGTGGGCGTCGGGCGAGCGGGAACCGCCCGAAGCGGGCGCCGTCACCCGGCTCGCGGCCCTGGCGCTGGAGGCGACCGACGCGCTCGTCCGGGAATCGGCGGTGGCTGCGCTCGGCTCGCTCGGCGATCCCGCCGGGCTCCCCGCCATCCTCGCCGGCACCCGCGACAAGGCCACGGTCCGCCGCCGAGCCGTGATCGCCCTCGCCCCCTTCGACGGTCCGGAGGTGGACGCCGCGCTCCAGGCCGCCCTCACCGACCGGGACTGGCAGGTCCGCCAGTCCGCCGAGGACCTGACCGACCCGACCGACCCGATCAGCCCGACCGACCCGACCGACCCGATCAGCCTGACCGAGCCGTCCGGGGATGAGGGCGCCGAGCACTAGGGAGCCGCCCGGGGAGCAGCACTAGCGTCGTCCGGGTGGCAGACCTGAACGGATGGATCGAGCGCGACGTCGCCACGGTGTGGCACGGCTTCACCCAGATGGAGTCCTACGCCGGCAACCGACCGGTCATCGTCGAGCGGGGCGAGGGCCGCGAGCTCATCGATGTCGAGGGCAACCGCTACCTGGACGCCATCTCGTCGCTGTGGGTCACGACGCTCGGCCACGCCGTGCCGGAGCTGGACGACGCCGTGCGCGACCAGCTGGGCCGCGTCGCCCACTCCACGCTGCTCGGCAACGGCAACCGGATCGTGATCGAGCTGGCGGAGGCGCTGGCCGCCAAGGTCCCGGTCGACCGGCCCCGCTTCTTGTTCGCCTCCGACGGCGCCGCGGCCGTCGAGCAGGCCCTCAAGATCGCCTTCCAGTTCTGGACCAACCAGGGCATCACCTCGAAGACCACGTACCTGGCGTTCGGTGGGGCGTACCACGGCGACACCACCGGCTCGCTGTCGCTGGGCGACGGCGGCTTCGGCACCGACGTGTTCGACCCGCTGCGCTTCCCGGTCCTGCGCTGCCCGACGCTGGGCGAGCCCGGTGCCGTCGAGCAGGCCGTCGCCATGATCGCCGAGCACGCCGACGAGCTGGCGGCCGTGGTCCTCGAGCCGCTCGTGCAGGGTGCCGCCGGCATGGCCCTGGTCCCGCCGGAGGCCGTCGCCGCGGTGGCCGAGGCCGCTCGCGCCCACGACGTGCTGGTGGTCCACGACGAGGTCGCCACCGGCTTCGGGCGCACCGGCACCCTCTTCGCGTCGGAGCAGTGCGGCGTGCGTCCCGACCTGATGGTCATCGGCAAGGGCATCACCGGCGGGTACCTGCCGCTGGCCGCCACCGTCGCCAGCGAGCGGGTCTGGGCGGCGTTCCTCGGCCCGGACCTGTCGGAGCGGACCTTCTACCACGGGCACTCCTACAGCGGGAACGCCCTCGGCTGCGCCGTCGCCCTCCGCCACCTCGAGCTGCTCGACGAGTGGGACGTGCTCGCCAACGTCAACGCCCGGGCTGATCAGCTCGGCACCCTGCTGACCGAACGGATCGAGCCGCTCGCCGCGGTGGCCGCCGTCCGCCGGTGCGGCCTGATGACGGGCGTGGAGCTGGCACCGCCCGCCGACGGGCTCCGCTGGGGCCGCCGCGTGTCCGCCGGGTGCGTCGACCGGGGCGTCCTCATCCGCCCCCTCGGCGATGTGATCGTGCTCATGCCGCCGCTCACCACCACCGCGGAGGAGATCGAGCGGATCATCGACGCGCTGGAGGCGGCCATCCGCGAGGTGGTCGCCGGGTGAACCGGTCCGGGGGCGACTGGGACCGCTGGCTCGCACACCGGCTCGGCTCCATCCGCGACCAGGGCCGCTGGCGGGCGCACCGCGAGTTCGACGCCTGGGGGCCCCGGGGGACCCTGCAGACCGTCGGTGCGGACAGCGCCACCGTGGCGCGCCCCGTCCTCTCGTTCGCCTCCAACGACTACCTCGGCCTCAGCATCCATCCGGCGGTGATCGCCGCTGCCCACGCCGCCATCAACCGTTGGGGCACCGGGGCCGGTGCGTCGCGCCTCGTCACCGGTGACCGACCGGTCCACGAGGACCTCGAGTGCGAGCTGGCCGCGTGGAAGGGCACCGACCGGGCCGTGCTGTTCCCCACCGGCTTCACCGCGAACCTGGGCGTGCTCACCACGCTCGGCACCGCCGGGACCGCCATCATCTCCGACGAGCTCAACCACGCCTCGCTCATCGATGGGTCCCGCCTGGCCAAGGCCGACGTCCACATCGCCCCGCACGACGATCCGGCCGCCCTCGACGAGCTCCTCGCCAAAACCGCGGACCAGCCCACGATGGTCGTCATCGACGCCGTCTTCTCGATGGACGGCGATGCCGCGGACCTCGCCGCCGTGGCGGCATCGTGCCGGCGCCACCGCGCCCTGCTCGTGATCGACGAGGCCCACGCGGTGCTCGGCCCCGACCCCGCTCCCGGGTGCTTCGACGGGGTCGAGGTGGTCCGGGTGGGCACGTTGTCGAAGACGCTCGGTGCGCTCGGCGGGTTCGCGGCCTGCTCCGACATGGTCGCCGACCTGCTGGTCAACGCCGCCCGCTCCGCCATCTTCACCACCGGGCTCAGCCCGGCCGATGCCGGGGCCGCCCTCGCCGCGGTGCAGGTCCTCCGCAGCGCGGAGGGCGCCGAGCTCCAGGCGACCCTGCGCCGCCACGTCGACCGGCTGCGTCCGGGCCACCCGTCGCCGATCGTGCCGCTCATCATCGGCAGCGAGGACGACGCCGTCGCCGCCGCGGGCGCCCTGCTCGAACGGGGTCTGCTGGTCCCGGCCATCCGCCCACCGACCGTGGCACCCGGCACCAGCCGGCTGCGCATCACGTTCTCGGCGGCGCACACCGACGACGACGTGGCTTTGCTGCTCGACGCCCTCGCCCAGATCGGAGCCCTCCCGTGACCCGACCCGCCCGCCTGGTCCTCGTGGCCGGGACCGCGACCGACATCGGCAAGACGTGGACGGGCGGGCAGGTCCTCGCCCGCCTGGGGGCCGCGGGATCGACCGTGGCCGCACGCAAGCCGGCACAGTCCGCGGACGCCGACGACCCGGGCCCGTCGGATGCGGCGGTCCTCGCCGCCGCCACCGGCGAGCGGGTCACCGAGGTGTGCCCGGCGCACCGCCACTACGCCGTGGCCATGGCCCCGCCCATGGCCGCCGACGCTCTCGGCCTGCCGGTGCCCACCCTCGACGAGCTCGTCGCCGAGCTGGTGTGGCCCGATGGCCCCGCCGTGGACATCGGGTGGGTCGAGACCGTGGGCGGGCCCCGCTCCCCCATCGGGGCCGACGGCGACGCCGTGGACCTCGCCGACCAGCTGGACCCGGACCTGGTGCTCCTCGTCGCCGATGCCGGCCTGGGCACCGTGAACTCCGTGCGCCTCGGCACCGACGTGTTCGCCCGGTGGCCCGTGGTGGTGTTCCTCAACCGCTTCGACCCCGACGACGACCTGCACCGGCGCAACCTCGACTGGCTCCGGACGCGAGAGCGCCTCGAGGTCATCGTCGACCTCGAGGCGCTCTCGAACCGCGTGGCGGGCGGACCCGCCGAGCTGGAGAACCCGATCAGCTGTTGATCAGGTCCTTCGGCGTGATGTCGGGGGTGGTGCCCTCGAAGTCGAGGACCTCGCCCACGTTCTCGAAGTACTTGTTGGCGGCGTTGTACTGGATCATCTGGACGTCCTCGGCGAGGAAGCGATCCTCGGGCGAGGTGTTCACCTCGACGCCGTCGAGCAGCAGGCCGCCCGTGAGGTCCTTCAGCTCGAACATCTTGTTCATCAGGGTGGACCGATCGAGCTTGTCGAGGCTCTCGAGGATCTCGACGAGCAGGGCGCCCTGCGTGTAGCCGTAGGCCACGATGCCGTTCTCGGGGTCGACGTCGTCGGCGCCGAACTCGGCCAGGGTCTCGTTGTACTCCTTCATCGCCGCATCGTCCTTGAACGCCGGGTTGAGCGGGTCCTTGATGTTGGTGGTGGCGAACACGCCGTCGGCGGCCTCACCGGCGATGCCCATGAGGGTCTTGGAGATGCAGGTGCCCGACACGAAGGTCACGGCGTCCCAGCTCTGCTCCTGAGCCGCGTTCAGCGCGTTCGGGCAGGCGAGGAGCGTGGCCCCGTTGAAGAAGGTGTCGGCGCCGGACGCCTTGAGGCTGGTGACCTCGGAGGTGACCTCGTCGGTGCCGGCCTCGTAGGTCTTGACCTCGGTCACGGTGATGTCCGAGCCCTCGATCTGCTGCTTGAAGCCCTCTTCGTAGGCCTTCCCGAAGTCGTCGTTCTGCACCAGCATGGCGACCTTGGCCTTGGGCTTCTCCTCCTTGAGGTAGTCGGCGAAGGCCTTGGCCTCGACGGTGTAGGGGGCCAGCGTGGAGCCGATGGTCCACGGGTAGCTCTCGTTGCCCCAGACCGGCGAGCCGGTGGCGGCGAAGATGTTCGGCACGCACAGCTCGTTGAGGTCGTCGCGGATCGCGACGTTGTTGGCGGTGCCCACCACGTTGAACACGGCGAAGGCGTCGGTCCCCTCGGTGCCGACCTCTTGCTCGATGTTCTGGGCCGTGCTGGCCGGCTTGTACTCGTCGTCCTTGGAGACGACCTCGATCTTGTACTTCTTGCCCGCGACCTCGACGCCGCCGTCGGCGTTCACCTTGGCGAAGTAGGCGAGGTAGCCCTTGGAGATCTGGGCGAAGGCCGAGGTGAGACCCGACTGGGGGAACGACGACGCCAGCTTGATGGTGCCGTCGGAGATGCCAGCGGTGCCCGTGTCGGGACAGTCCGCGGTGTCGACGACCGCCCCGGACTCACCGTCGCCACCGCCACCGCCACCGCCGCCGTCCGAGCCGCCGCCGCCTCCGGTGGACTCACTGCGGCCGCTGCACGATGCAGCCACCAGTGCCAGCAGGGCGAGGAGCAGGACGAGGGTCCGGCGGAGCCTCGGGGTTCGCTTGGTGTCCATGGGGAGTTTCTCCTGGTTGGGATATCAGTTGGGGGAAGGGGCGGGCGTCGCGGACGGGCTCGCGGGTGACGGGTCAGGTGGCGAGGCGCTACCCGCCGTCCGGCCGCGGAACCAGGCGGCGGCGCGGCGCAGGCCGCCGACGATGCCGTCGGGCAGGACGTAGACGACGATGATCAGCGCGCCGCCGAGCAGCGCCGGCGCCATGGCCTCGGTGCCCTCGGTGCGGCGGCGGATCGCCACCAGCAACATGGCCCCGAGCAGCGGGCCGCCGATGGTGGCGGCGCCGCCGATGACCACGGCGATCAGGAACTCGATGGAGCGCTGGAAGTAGATGATCGGGTTGGAGGCGTCGGCGGTGCGGTCGACGTACACCGACAGCGCGCCGGCCAGTCCGGCGTAGGCGGCGGAGAGGGCGAAGGACCAGACCTTGACGTTGGCCACGCCGATGCCGACGGTGGACGCCGCCACCTCCTGGTCGCGCACCGCGATCATCGCCCGGCCCATGCGGCCCCGGACGAGGTTCCACGCCAGCAGGAACATCACGGCGAGGATCCCGAGGCAGACGTAGTACCGGTAGATGTCGTCGGCCCAGAAGTCGACCATCGATCCCACCTGGGAGCGCTTCGGCTTGAGCAGCGGCACGCCGCCGGGGCCCTCGACGAACTTCTTGACGACGAGCGGGAACAGCACGGCCAGGCCGAGGGTGATGAGCGCGAGGTACAGGCCCTTGAGCCGCAGCGCGGGGAAGCCGACGGCCACGCCGACGACGGCGGCGAGGATGGCGGCGATGGGGAACGTGGCCTCGATCACCCAGCCGTGGTCGACGGTCAAGATGGCGGCCGTGAACGCCCCGATGCCGAAGAAGGCGCCGTGGCCGAGCGAGATCTGGCCGTTGTACCCGGTGAGCAGGTTGAGGCCCATGGCCGCCAGCGCCAGGTACATGACCTGGCAGAAGATCTGGTTGGTGGCGGGATCGTTGAAGTACGGCAGGGCCACCGCGACCGCCGCGACGACGACACCGAAGACGATCCGGAGCCACGGCACGCCACGAGGGCCCGCTGCGGGCCCCGTGGGTGCGGCGAACGCCGGCGGGGTGTCCGGGAGGTTGGTGGACTGGTCGCTCATCAGACGCGCTCCACGATGTTGCGGCCGAAGAGGCCGTTCGGCCGCACCAGGAGCACGATGAAGATGAGCCCGAGCGGGACCACCAGCTCGATGCCCTGGAGGAAGTCGACGTACTGGATGGTCAGCGATCGGGCGATGCCGACGATCAGGCCGCCGACCACGGCGCCGAGCGGGCTGTCGAACCCGCCGAGGGCGGCGGCGGCGAAGGCGTAGACGAGCACCTGCTGCATGAGCGAGGTGTCGAAGCCGCCCGTGCCCCGGCTCGCCGCCATGGTGCCGGCGATGGCGCCGAGCATGGCGGCGATGCCCCAGCCGAGCATCAACATGTTGCCCGGGTTGATGCCGACCAGCCGGGACGACTCAGGGTTCGACGCCACGGCTCGCAGCGCCAGGCCGATCTTGGTCTTCTGGAGGAGCAGGAACAGCAGGGCGCACTCGATGGCCAGCACGGCGGCCCGGCCGAGGATGGCCTTCTGGATCTCGAGGCCGAACAGCTCGAAGTCCCCCTTCGGGAACATCAGGGGCATCCGGACCTGGTCCTGACCCGGCTTGATGAAGAGCAGCTGGCAGATGGCGTTGATGGCGAGGAACAGGCCCAACGTGACGATCACCAGGTTGAGCTGGTTCTTCGACTTCTCGACGGGCCGGATGATGACCCGCTCGATGGCGGCGCCGGCGAAGAACGAGAACACGATGGACCCGAGCAGCGCCGGCCAGATCGACCAGCCGTGGTCGGTGAGCCACCACGTTACGAAGGTCGAGAAGAGGGCCATCTCGCCCTGGGCGAAGTTCAAGAGCCCGGTCGTGCGGTAGATGATGACGAGGGCGAGGGCGACCGACGCGTAGACCGCACCGGTACCGATCCCGTTCATGAGCTGGTCGAAGAAGAGCTGCATCAGAACCCCAGGTACGCCTTGCGGACGTCTTCGTCGGCCGAGAGCTCCTCGGCGGTGCCCTGCACGACGATGCTGCCCGTCTCGAGCACGTACCCGCGCTGGGCGATCTCGAGCGCCAGCCCGGCGTTCTGCTCCACGATCAGCATGGTCAGCCCTTCGGTGCGGTTGATCTCGCCGAGTCGGGCGAACAGGTCACGGGTGATGAGCGGGGCGAGGCCCAGCGACGGCTCGTCGAGCAGCAGCAGGCGGGGGCGGCTCATCAGCGCCCGGGCGATGGCCAGCATCTGCTGCTCGCCGCCCGACATGGAGCCGGCGGCCTGGTTGCGCCGCTCGGCCAACCGGGGGAAGGCCTCGAACCAGCGGTCCAGGTCCGAGCGGACCCCGCCGTCCTTGCGGGTGATGGCGCCGAGGCGGAGGTTCTCCTCGACGGACAGGTCACCGAAGGTGCCCCGGCCCTGCGGCACGTGGGCGATGCCCTTGCGGGCCGTGGCCTGCGGGCTGTCCTTGGTGATGTCGCCGTCGTCGAAGAACACCTCGCCGCGGATGTCGTCGAGCATCCCGCAGATGGCGCGCAGGGTGGTGGTCTTGCCGGCGCCGTTGGCGCCGAGGATGACGCCGACCTCGCCCTCGGTCACGCCGAGGCTCAGGTCGTGGAGGACGTTGACGGGGCCGTACCCGCCGGAGACGGATCGGAGCTCGAGCAGCATCAGGCGGGTGTCCCCAGGTAGGCCTCGATGACGACCGGGTCGTCGCGCACCTGGTCGGGGGTTCCCTCGGCGATCTTGCGGCCGAAGTCCATGACCACGATCTGGTGGGAGATCGACATCACCATCGACATGTGGTGCTCGACCAGCAGGATCGTGAGGTCGAACTCGTCGCGGATGTGCTTGATGGTCTTCCCCAGCTCATCGACCTCGCCGTGGGTGAGGCCGTTGGCCGGTTCGTCGAGCAGCAGCAGCTTCGGCCGCGAGGCGAGCGCCCGGGCGAACTCGAGGCGCTTGAGCGTGCCGAACGGCAGGCCGAACGCCGGGCGGTCGGCGAGGTGCCCGAGCGACATGCGCTCGAGGATCTCGCGGCACTCGGTCCGGAGCCGCCTCTCCTCCTTGGCCGAGCCGATGCGCAGCATCGACCCCAGGAACCCGATCTTGCCCTCGGTGTGGGCGCCGACCATGACGTTCTCCAGCACGCTCAGCGCCGGGAACAGCGCCAGGTTCTGGAACGTGCGGGCCACGCCGATCCGGGAGATCTGGTGCGGCGGCAGCGCCAGCAGGTCCTGCCCGTCGAAGGTGACGTGGCCGGCCTGGGCCTCGTAGAGGCGGCTGACCACGTTGAACATGGTGGTCTTGCCAGCCCCGTTGGGCCCGATGAGGGCGCAGATCTCTCCGGCGCCCACGTCGAAGCTGAGGCCGTCGAGAGCCACCACTCCGCCGAAGCGCACCTCGATGTCACGTACGTCGAGCAGGGCCAAGACCCGGCAACCCCTTGTTCGTCCCCTGGACCCCCACGCCGGCGGACCGCTCCGTTGTGGTGCAGGTCACACTAGCCAGCCAAACAACCACCCCGAACCAGAACACGTTCTACCCACCCCCCCCATCCGCCTCGAGGACCACCCAGCGGGGCGGTGTTCGAGCGAAGCGAGCCCGGGGGGTGTGGGGGGCAGTGATTGCGGAGCCCCCCACTCAGGGACGATCCGGCTTGCCGGTCGTCCCTGAGAAGGCGGCCGGGCGTCAGCCCGTCAACCAGTTCGAGGAACGGAGTGAGCGCCAGCGAACGAGTGACCGAGACCCGCTACCGATTCCCCATGAACATGACGCGGAGCTGGTCGTAGGCCTCGATGCACCGTCCGGCGCCGAGCACCACGGCCTCCAGCGGCTGGTCGACGAGGGTGACGGGGATCTCGGTCTCTTCGGCCAGCCGGTGGGCCAGGCCCTTCAGCATCCCGCCGCCGCCGACGAGGTGCATGCCCCGCACGATGAGGTCGTGGGCCAGTTCCGGCGGGGCCTCGCCGAGGCAGGCGATGACCGAGTCGACGATCGACGACACCGGCTCCGAGATGGCTTCGCGCACCTCTTGGGGCGACAAGATGACCGTCTTGGGCAGTCCGCTCATGAGGTCGCGGCCGCGCACCTCGGCCTTCACGTCGTCTTGGACCGGCCACGCCGATCCGATGGCCACCTTGATCTCCTCCGCTGTGCGCTCGCCGATGGCGATGCCGTACTCGCGGCGGATGAACGTCTGGATGGCGGCGTCGATGTCGAACGAGCCGACGCGCACGGCTTGGAGGGCGACGACGCCGCCGAGGCTGATGAGCGCCGTCTCCGACGTGCCGCCGCCGACGTCGACCACCATGTTGGCCGCGGGCTCGTTGACCGGCAGGTAGGCGCCGAGCGCGGCCGCCATGGGCTGCTCGATGAGCTGGGCGTCGGCGGCACCGGCGCGGCGGGCGGCCTCGGTCACGGCGCGGCGCTCGACCTCGGTGATGGCGGACGGCACGCAGATCACGACGCGGGGCCGGTTGAACTTGGACACCCCGGCCCGCTGGAGCAGCAGGCGGATCATGCGCTGGGTGACGTCGAAGTCGGTGATGGCGCCCTGCCGCAGGGGGCGCACGGCGACGATGTAGCCGGGGGTGCGGCCGATCATCTGCCACGCCTCCTGACCCATGGCCAACACGTCGCCGGTCTGCTGGTTGAGGGCGATGACGGACGGCTCGTTGAGCACGATGCCCTGGCCCTTGGCGTAGACCAGCGTGTTGGCGGTGCCGAGATCGATCGCGAGGTCGCGGGCCATCAGCGACGATCCGCCGGTGGGCCGCCCGCTGGGCCGCCCGGTCCGTCGCCCGACGAGGGGCGTCGGGGAGCCTGACGGGGAGCGCCGCCTCCGCCTTCGGGCGCGCGCTCGGGCCGGCGCTGGACGGGTGCCGCATCGGGCGAGAGCGCGGTCATCTCCCGTCGGAACGCATCGACACCGGACTCGACCGATGACGGCTCCCGGTTGCGGGCCCACACCCAGGCGGCGTAGGCGCTGACCGCGAGGATCGGGATGAGCACGAACAGCAGGACCTTCACGACGCCACCACCTCCGGCCGGTGGAGGCCGGCGACGTCGTGGCCGGCACGGTGGTCGCACCGGCCCCAGTCGTCGTGACCGTCCGCCCAGTGCTCGCGCTTCCAGATCGGCGCCGTGGCCTTCACCTCGTCGATGGCCCAGCGGGCCGCTTCGAACGCGGCGTCGCGGTGCGGCGACGACACGGCCACCACCACCGCAGCCTCGGTGACCTGCAGCGAACCGGTCCGGTGCCACAGCACGATGCGGGCCACCTCCGGGAAGCGGGCCCGGGTCGCAGCGGCGACCACGGCGAGGACCGGGACGACCTGCTCGTCGTAGGCCTCGTACTCGAGGAGGTGCACGCCGGTGCGGTCTCCGGCGTGGTCGCGGGCCGTGCCGACGAACGTGACCGAGGCACCCGAGCCCGGTGTGACCACCCAGGTCGACGCCTGGTCAGAGGGCAGCGGCTGCGTCGCGCACGCCAGCCAATCGTCGCCGGCAGGCGGCAACCAGGTGGCATCGGCGTCCGCTGTCATGGACTCATGGTAGGCAGAGCGGGCCGCGGCCCACCCGCAAGCCCCGATCGGTAGCGTGTCGCCCCTATGGGGTTCGACGACGCAGGAGACGAGGAGCGCCCTCGGGTGGACCCGCCCCTGCCCCCCGACGACCGCCTCTGGCGGCACCCGTCGGAGCTCGGCGGCCCGATGGCGTCCCCCGCCGCCTGGCCCGCCCCCACCGCCCCCACCGGGGCCCGGGGCTCCCGCGCGGTCGGTGCGCTGGCGGCGGCCGGACTGGCCGGAGCGCTGGTGGCCACCGGGGCGATGTGGTTCACCCGTCCCACCCGCGTCGTCGTCGAAGAGGCCCGTCCCTCCGCCGCCAAGACCACCGCCGCCGTCTTCACGCCGGCGGTCCCCTCCGAGTCCCTCGCGAAGGAGCTGGCGCCGTCCCTCGTCCGCGTCGAGGCCTCGGTCGACGGCGGCTGGCGCTCCGCCACCGGCATCCGCATCGACGACCGGGGGACCATCGCCGTGGCCACCCCGGTCGTCGACGGCACCACCGCCGTGATGGTGACCGGCCACGACGGGGAACGGCTGAAGGCCAACCTCGGCGGCGCCGACCCCGCCACGGGCATCACCGTGCTCACCATCGCCAGCAGCGGCGGCTCGGCCGTGGCGACCGAGACGGTCGACGCCACCGCCGGCAAGGCCGTCGCCGTCATCGGCGCCGCATCGGTCTCCTCGGCATCGGTCCGAGCGGTGGACGTGCGGACCAGCGTGGACCCCATCGTCCTGCACGACGCGGTGCAGCTGGACCGCGCCGTCCCGGCCGACGTCGCAGGCGGGATCGTGGTCGACGCCGACGGCGCCCTGGTCGGCATCGTCCTCGCCGGCTCCGGCCCCCAGGACCTGGCGGTGGTCGTCCCGGCCGCCGACGCCATCGCCGCCGCCCGCAAGCTGCGCGACGACGGCGAGATCCGTCGGGCCTGGCTCGGGGTGCGCGCCATCGACCTCAGCCCCGATGCGGCCGTGCTCATGGATGTCGACGGCGGCGCCCAGCTGACCATGGTCCAGGCCGGGTCCCCCGCTTCCGCGGCCGGGCTCCGCAAGGGCGACGTCGTCACCGCCGTCGAGGACCGCCCCATCAGCGACGCCAGCGACCTCGTGGTGCAGCTCCGCCACTGGCACCCCGGCGAGCACATCGTGGTCCACTGGCACCGCGGCCTCGAGACCGGCCAGACCGAGGTCACCCTCGGCGGGTAGCCGTCGTCACCGTCCACTCCGCTGCGCTCGAACCCCCCGAACGGGGTCAGGCGCGGCGGCGGCGTCGTCGGCGGAGGAACGCCACCGCGGCCACGGTGGCGGCGGCAGCCACGGCGCCGGCGACGCCGAGGGCCAGCTCCTGGCGGCGCTGGGGCGAGATCGACTCGATGGCGCTGGCCTCGTGACCCATCACGTAGGCCTCCTCGTTGCTCGAGGTCTCCTCCCAGCCGGTGGCCACCAGGCGATCGTTCGCGACCACCCAGGGGTGGCGCACGTACGGGAGGACCCCGGGCGGCGTCGGCGCGATGCCCAGGCGCCAGCGCCACGAGGCGATCTTCAACGCCACCGGCTCCGGCAGCCGCAGGCGCGGCACCGGGTCGAGCGCCCGCCGTTGGGTCGGCGTGAGCCAGCCGGACGGAGCCACGTTGACGGGGCCGTCGAGCCCCGCCTTCCACGCAGCGACGACGGCGGACGCCAGATCGTCGAGGTGGAGGTACTGCGCCGGCGTGTCGTCAGCGGTGGGGACATCGGCTGCGGCGTCGAACGCCCGGGCCAGCCAGCTCAGCCAGCCGTCGGCGACGACGGTGGCCGGACGGAGGCGGGCGACCGCGGCCGACGGGTGGTCCGCCGACCAGTCCGCCGCGATCCGCTCCACCTCGGCGAGCTGCACCGCGTAGGCCAGGTCGGGGTGGGGCCGCAGCGGGGCGTCCTCGGTGAGCGGCACGGGGTTGTTGGCCCAGGGCCCGTAAACGGTGGCGCTCGACAGCAGCACGATGTGCTCGATGCCGTTCTCCTCTGCGGCGGCCAGCACCCGGCGGGCCATGGCCACGTCGACCGCGTCCTCGATCTCGGGACCGGCGATCGCCGGACCGAACGCCGAGGCGAGGTGGATCACGGCGTCGGCGCCCTCGAACGCACCCACGAGGTCGCCCGTCACCAGATCGATGGCGTCGATGCCGGCGCCGGAGCGCAGGTCGAGCGCCACCACCTCGTGGACGTCGTCTCGTGCCGCCAGCTGCTGGACCACCTGTCGGCCGAGCGGACCCGCCGCCCCGGTGACCACCACACGAACCATCACGTGAGCTTGCCGCCCGCACGGACGCAACGCCACATCGACCCGTACCATGGCCCCATGAGCTCAGGATCCAACCCCTTCGAAGGGATGCCGTTCTTCGGCGATCTGCTGAAGATGCTCGGCTCCCAGGGGCCGGTCCAGTGGGACGGGGCGCGCCAGCTGGCGCTCTCCATCGCCACCGGCGGCGAGAGCGAGCCCAACGTCGACCCCTTGGAGCGGGTCCGCTACGAGCAGCTGGCGCGGGTCGCCGACCTGCAGGTGGCCCAGGCCACCGGGCTGTCGACGTCGACCACCGGCCGCTCGGTCACCGTCACCCCCGTCACCCGCACCCAGTGGACCCTCGCCACGCTCGACGCCTACCGCCCGCTGATCGAGCAGATGGCCGCCGCCCTCCACCCGCCCACCGCGGATCCCGCCACCGGGCTGCTCGGCGCCATCCAGCCCCTCGATCCGACCGATGGCTCGGACCCCACCGAGGCGTGGCTCGCCCAGATCATGGGGCTGCTCAGCCCCATGTTGCTCGGGATGACCACCGGCTCGATGGTCGGCCACCTCGCCAACCGGAACTTCGGCCTCTTCGACCTGCCCGTCCCCCGCCCGCCGTCGGACGACGTGCTGGTCATCGCCGCCAACGTCGAGGCGTTCGCCACCGACTGGTCGATGGACGGCGACGACCTGCGCCTGTGGGTCTGCCTGCACCAGCTCACGCACCACGCCGTGCTGGGCCTCCCCCACGTGCGGGTCCGGCTCGACGAGCTGCTGGGCGACTACGCCTCGTCGTTCGAGTCCGACCCCGATGCGCTGGGCACGAAGCTCGGCGAGCTGGAGGTCGACCCCACAGGCGGTGACCCCATGGCCCGCTTCCAGGAGCTGATGGGCGATCCCGAGGTCGTCCTCGGCGCGGTCCGCTCCAGCCGCCAGCAGGAGATCCTCCCCTGGCTCGACGGCCTGGTCAGCGTCATCGCCGGCTACGTCGACCACATCATGGATGAGATCGGCCACGGGCTCGTGGGCTCGTACCCGCAGATCACCGAGGCCCTGCGCCGCCGCCGGGTCGAGGCCTCCTCGGAGGACCGCTTCGTGGAGCGGCTGCTCGGGCTGGAGCTCACCCAGGCCCACTTCGACCGGGGCGCGGCGTTCATCTCGGGCGTCATCGCGCGCTCGGGCCGGACCGGCCTCGACCGCCTGTGGTCGTCGGCCGAGTCCCTTCCCACCCCCAACGAGGTCGATGCTCCCGGTCTGTGGCTGGCCCGCCTGGACGTGCCCCTCGGCGAGGGCGACGACGTCGATCTGGGCGACCTGGGGCTCGACGACATCACCGACCTCGGCGACCTGGGCGGGTTCGACGACCCCGACGCCCCGGGGCGCTAGTTCCGGCCTTCGGGCGGTCCGTCCCAGGGCAGCTCGGACTGATCCCCGACGCGCCGCGTCTGGGTCCGAGCGGCGTCGATGGTGGGCGCCTCGTCGGCGGGCGGGTTCCACGCCACGGGTGACGTGGGAGCGAGGTGCGGGTCCACCGGCCCGGCGGGCGGCACCTCGCCGCCCCCGTCGCCATCGGGGCCGACGTCCTGGTCGAACAGCACCGCCTCGGGATCCCGGGGCGGCGTCGTCGGGTCGCCGCCCCACGAGGGGACGGCGTCGATCTCGTCTCCCTGATCGACGGCCAAGGCGAGCGGAGCGGGCGGCGTCGGCGTGGGCACGGTGGGCGTGGGCACGGTGGGCACCGCCGGAACGGTCCACTCGTCGGCGTCGGCGCCGACAGCGGCGTCGATGATGACGGTGCGATCCGGATCCGGACCCAGATCGGGTTCTGCTGCGCCCTCGCCGCCTCGGAGGCGGTGCATGACGCTGCGCGGCGCTGCGGCCAGACGGTCCTTGACCTCGCCGGTCACCACGCCGAAGCGCTCCTCGATGCCCACCGCCGCTGCGGTGGCCGCCGTCTGGCGCTGGCCGGAGCGGTGGGCCCAGGCCATGCGGCCGATGGCGTAGGAGATGATGGCGATCGCAGAGGCGACCAGCAGGACGGCGAACCCGGGCCGGGCACCCACGTGGAACGCGACGGGGATGAGCGAGCCCAGCACGTAGAAGATCTGGAAGCGGGTCTCGAACCGGGCGAAGGAACGGCCGCGGTTGGCGTCGGGCGCGTCGCGCTGGAGGATGGAGTCGAACGCCAGCTTGCCGAGCGAGGCGGCGAAGCCCACGCACGCACCGACGATGCACGCTCCCGACACCTCGTTGATGAAGAGGGCCGCGAACGCACCGCTGACCACGAGCCCGAGCGATGCGGTGAGGATCGTCTCCTCGGAGGTCAGCCCCTTGAGGCGCGACGCCACGGCGGCGCCCACGAGCCCGGCGATCACGCTGACGCCGGCCACCAGGCCGAACTGCCAGGCCGCCTTGTCCCCGCCACGGAAGTCGAACGCGATCAGCATCGTCAGGAAGCCGACGCAGCCGCGCAGCAGCGACATGGCGCCGCCGGCGAGCTGGATGCCGGCGCCGCGGATCTCTTTGCGCTCGACGGCGTCGCGCTTCTCCGTGGCCACGCGCGCCCCGGGGATCCGCAGGCCGATCACGGCGCCGACCCCGTAGGTGACCACGGCCAGGCCGAGGGCCCAGCCCGGACCCCAGATCTTGAGGAGGAGTGCCGCGGGCAAGATGCCGACGAAGCCGGCGAACCCACCGAGGATCGTCAGCTTCGAGTTGGCCTCGATGAGCTCGTCGTCGCTGGTCACCACGGTGGGCACCAGCGCCGATCTGGCCACGCTGTAGGCGCGCTGGCCCACCAGCACCAGCAGGGCGAGGAGGAAGAAGAGCGGGCCGGGGGTGTCGTCGGCGATCTGGTCGATCAGGAGCCAGGCGATGACCGCACGGGCGACCAGCGTGCCCAGCAGCACGAAGCGGTGCCCGCCCTTCAACCGGTCGATCAGCGGCCCGATGAGCGGCGCGATGAAGATGAACGGCGCCATCGTGATGATGAGGTACCGCAGGACCGGCCCGCGGGCGTTGTCGGCGGGGAGCGAGAAGAAGATGGAGTCCGCCAGCGCCGCCGCCAACATGGCATCGGCCATGTTGTTGGCGACGTGGGTCCGGGCCAGGCGCTGGAACGGGCGCACGACGAAGGCACGGCTGCCCTCGGCGGTGTGGGGGCGCGAGCCGGCTCGGCTCACCAGGGGGTCCGTCACGGGTGCCATGGTAGGGAACGGGTCGGACAGCGAGGTCGGGGCACGCGACCCGCTACCCGGATCCGGCCGATCGGACCCGCGTCAGACCCGGGAGAGCTTGGGCGTCTCGTACTTGTAGCCGAGGCCGCGGATGGTCACGATGCGCGACGGGTTGGTGGGATCGGCCTCGACCTTCGCCCGGAGCCGCTTCACGTGGACGTCGAGGGTCTTGGTGTCGCCCACGTAGTCATGGCCCCAGATCCGATCGATCAGCAGGTCGCGGCTGAGCACCCGGCCGGCGTTCTCCAGCAGGAGGTGGAGGAGCTCGAACTCCTTGAGCGGCAGCGACACGTCGTCGCCTCGGATCACGACCTCGTGCCGGGAGGGGTCGAGGGTGACATCGCCCACCTCGAGCACCTCGCGGTGGGCGTCGTCGTCGACCGCGGCCAGGCCGGGGGCCCGGCGCAGCACGGCGCGCATGCGGGCCACCAGCTCCCGGAGGCGGTACGGCTTGGACACGTAGTCATCGGCGCCGACCTCGAGGCCCACCACGGTGTCGATCTCCGACGCCTTGGCGGTGACCATGATGATCGGCACCTTGGACTTGGCCCGGATGGCCCGGCAGACGTCGATGCCGGAGACCTTGGGGAGCATCACGTCGAGCAGGACGATGTCGGGGCGCACGGCGTCGAACAGGTCCAGCGCCTGGGCCCCGTCGCGGGCGACCTGGACGCGGAAGCCCTCGCGGGCCAAGCCGACGGTCAGGGCATCGATGAAGCTGTCCTCGTCTTCGACGACCAGGACGGTGGTGGACTCAGGCATCGGGTTCCTCGGGGTGGGAAGGGTCGGCGGGGCCGATCGGGAGGCGGAGGGTGAAGGTGGAGCCGTCGCCTTCGCGCGACGAGACGGCGATCTCGCCGTCGTGGTTCTGGACGACGTGGCGGACGATGGCCAGGCCGAGCCCGGTGCCGCCGGTGTCTCGGCTGCGGGCCCGGTCGACCCGGTAGAAGCGCTCGAAGACCCGTTCCTGGTCCCGGGCGGGGATGCCGATCCCCTGGTCGATCACCTCGATCTCGGCCCAGGGGCCCGAGGACCGGGCTCGGAGCTCGACCTTCGAGTGCGGGTCGGAGTACTTGACCGCGTTGTCGCACAGGTTGGCGAGGGCGGACACGAGCTGGCGCCGGTCGCCGACGACGGCGAGCCCATCGGGCGCCGGCGGCACGACGAGGTCCACCTGGCGCAGCTCGGCAGCGGGGCGGGTGCGATCGACGGCCTCGCCGATGAGCTGATCGACGCCGACGAGCTCGTGCTCGGGCGCGTCGCTCGTCTCGATCTGGCTCAGCTGGAGGAGGTCATCGATGGTGCGGGCCACGCGGAACGCCTCGCGGCGCATGCGCTCGGTGAGGCGGTGGGCGACCGCCGGGTCGTCCTCGTCCAGCAGGGTCTCGGCGAGGAGGCCGAGGGCGCCGACGGGCGTCTTGAGCTCGTGGCTGATGTTGGCCACGAAGTCGCGGCGCACGGCTTCGAGCCGCTGGCGCTCGGAGATGTCCTCGATCACGAGGAAGGCGCCGGCGGCGTCGGGGTCGTCGAGCGGGACCGACCGGAGCTGGAGCGAGCGGCGCGGCGGGCCGAAGATCTCGATGGTGCGGGTGGTCGACTCCCCGCGTACCGCGGCCACGATCAGCTCGGTGATGAGCGATCCGACGAGGGCATCGCCGTGGCGGGCGGTCAGGTACGAGGCCGCCGTCTGGTTGCGGAACACGATCGCTCCGGCCGCATCGGCCAGCACGATCCCCTGCGGGATCACGTCGAGCGCGCCGACGAGGCGGTCCGCGGTGACCCGGGTCGCCGCCTGCTTCGCGAAGTGCCGGTCGATGGCCGCTTCCAACCGCTCGGTCGCCTCGTCGGCCGACGCAGAGGGCCCGCCGGGCGAACGCTCGAAGCGGGCGCGCAGCGCGTCGAGCTGCTCGCGCAGCGCTCCCGAGCGCCAGATCACCGGGTCACGCGTCCTCGGGCGGCGGCTTGGTCTTGGCGGCGGCGTTGCGGGCGGCCCCGGTGTGCTCGGGCAGCCAGCCGGTGACCATGTAGCGGACCCGCTCGCCGATGTTCACGGCGTGGTCCCCGATGCGCTCGTAGTAGCGGCCGATGAGGGCGAGCTGGACGGCGGCCTGCACCGGGAGGTCGCCCGAGTTGTGCACCAGGAAGATCTCCTGGATGTAGTCGCGGTGGATGGCGTCGAGGCGGTCGTCGAGGTCGTCGAGGGCGGCGGCCATGGCTGCGTCCTCGTCGATGTAGGCGTCGATGGCGAGGCGGAACAGCCGCGTGGCCTCTTCGCCCATCTGGCTGATGAGGCCGCGCAGGCGGGCCGACAGCTCGGTGCCGAAGATGCGGCGGGAGCCCTTGGCGATGTTGACCACGAGGTCGCCGGAGCGCTCGATCTCCGAGATCATGCGGATGGCGGTGACGATGCCGCGCAGGTCGCCGGCCATCGGCTGCTGGAGGGCGAGCTGCTGGTAGCAGACCTCCTCGAGCTCCACGGCCGCAGCGTCGAGCGGATCGTCGCCCTCGATGATCTGCTGGGCGTCGGTCAGGTCGCCGGCGAGCAGCGCCTCGGTGGCGCGGGGGATGCCCTCGGTCACGAGCGCAGCCATCTGCACCATCTCTTGGCGGATCTCCTCCAGCGTCTGCTGGAAGCTCTTGCGAACGTTGTCCATTGGTCCTGTCCCGGGTCAGCGGATCTCGGCGGCGAGGTGGTCGGGGTCGCCGGTCAACAAGTAGCGCAGGCGGCTGCCGATGATGGCGGAGTGATCGGCGATGCGATCGAGCGACTTCCCGATCACCAGGCTATGGAGCGCGGTGGCGACCGCTGCGGGACCCTCCAGGACCAGCAGCTCCTTCACGAGCTGGGCGTTGGCGACGTCGAGCACCGGCCCGGAGTTGGCCAGCTGGTCGGCGAGGTGCAGATCCTGGCTGGACCAGGCCCGGAGCGCCTCGCGGAACTGCTCGACGGAGGTCTCCGCCATCGACACCAGGATGTCGTAGGTGGACGCCGATGCCCGCACGAGCGACCAGTCGGCGCCGATCTTCACGACGCGCAGCGCGAGGTCCCCGACCCGCTCGAGCTCGCCGAGCACGCGAAGCACCGACATCACGAACCGGAGGTCGGAGGCGACCGGGGACTCTCGGGCGAGCAGGTCGTAGCAGCGCTCGGTGAGCGACAGGTTCATGGCGTCGATGTCGTCGTCGGCCGCGACGGCCGTGGCCGCGACGTCGAGGTCGCCGGTGGCGAGGAAGTCCTTCATCCGCTCGAGGTTGTGGTCGACGCGCACCGCCATGACCTCGACCTGGAGGCGGAGCTGCTCGAGCTCGGCGTTGAACCCGGTGCGGACCATGGGCGAGCTCAGCCGAACCGGCCGGTGACGTAGTTCTCGGTCCGCTTGTCCGACGGGTTCGAGAACATCTTCTCGGTGGCGTCGAACTCCACGAGGGTGCCGGTCCGCAGGTCGCTCTCCGAGTTGACCTCGGTCGTGAAGAAGGCGCAGCGGTCGCTGACGCGGGCGGCCTGCTGCATGTTGTGGGTCACGATGATGATCGTGTAGTCCTGCTTGATCTCCTCCATGAGGTCCTCGATGCGCCCCGTCGCGATCGGGTCCAGGGCCGAGCAGGGCTCGTCCATCAAGATGACCTCGGGGTTCACGGCCAGCGCCCGCGCGATGCAGAGGCGCTGCTGCTGGCCGCCGGAGAGGCCGAGGCCGGACTTATGGAGGCGGTCCTTGACCTCATCCCAGATGGCCGCGCCGCGCAGCGCCTTCTCCACGATGCCGTCGAGCTCGCCCTTCTTCTTGATCCCGGCGAGGCGGGGTCCGTAGGCCACGTTCTCGAAGATCGACTTCGGGAACGGGTTCGGCTTTTGGAACACCATGCCGATGCGGCGGCGGACCTCCACCGGGTTGACGTCCTTCCCGTACAGGTTGACGCCGTGGTAGTCCAACGTGCCCTCGACGACGGCCCCCTCGATCAGGTCGTTCATGCGGTTGAAGCACCGCAGGACCGTGGTCTTGCCGCAGCCGGACGGGCCGATGAACGCCGTGATCTCGTGCTTGGCGATCTTGATGTCGACGTCCTTCACGGCCCGGAAGCCGCTGTAGAGCACGGACAGCTCCTTGACGTCGAACACCGTGGTGCTGGTCGCGGGTGCCGGGTGCACCTCGGCCGTCTCGGTGGCGAGGTCCGAGAGCGGGGTGGGGGCCGGTTGGGGCACGGGGGTCTCCTCGTCGGTCATGGGAAGCATCTTCACCGAGCCACGAACCGTGCGCTCACGGTTCGGGCGATGGTCGTCAAGATGAGCACGATGGCGATGAGCGTGAACGCCGCGCCCCACGCCATCTGGGGCGAGAGCTTCCCGCCGTTGGTGATCATGTTGTAGATCTGCACCGAGAGCGTGGTGCTCTGCCCGCTGAGGGTGGCGGCGTCGCGGACGGCGTAGACGGCGCCGATGGTGAACAGCACGGGGGCGGTCTCTCCGGCGGCTCGGGCCACGGCGAGCATCGAGCCCGACACCAGACCGGGGAGCGCAGCGGGCAGCACGACCTTGAGGGTGGTCTTCCAGGTCCGCGAACCGAGCCCGGCACTGGCCTCGCGCAGCGTGTTCGGCACCAGCTTCAGCATCTCCTCGCTGGAGCGCACCACGATCGGCAGCATCAGGCACGCCAGCGCCAGCGCGGCCGCGAGGGCGGAGCGGCTGTTGCCGAACTTCACGATCCACAGCTGGTAGATGAAGATGCCCATCACGATCGAGGGCACTCCGGTCATCACGTCGGTCATGAACCGGATGAAGCGGGCGAGCCTCGTCTGCTTGCCGTACTCGTTCAGGTAGATGGCGGCCAGGATCCCGAGGGGGATGGCGAGCAGCGCCGCCAGCCCCGTGGTGACGAGGGTGCCGACGACCGCCGGGCCCATGCCGGGCTGGGCCTCCTCCACCACCGCGTCGTCGTCGCACTCGGCCGTGGGGTCGTACTTGCGGAGCGTCTCGCAGTCGCCGCTCAGCTCGTTGGCGGCCGCATCATTGGGGATGTCGCTCACCAGGAACTTGGTGGTGACCACCGGCAGGCCCTTCACGACCACGTTGCCGATGACGAACAGCAGCGGGATGGCGGCGAGCACGAACGCGGCGATCATGCCGATGGTGGCGATGCGGTTGCGGCGGAACCGGGCGCCCTTGATGGTGCTGATCCGGACGTCGGTGGGGACGACGAGGCGCTCGTCCACCGTGGGACGAGGGTCCTGGGTGGCGGTCACGCGGCCCCCTTGATGCGCCGGTCGAACACGCTGACCACCTTGCGGGACAGGACGTTGATCACCATCGTGATCACGAAGAGGGTGACCCCGAGGCCGATGAGGGCGGCGCGGTAGTTGCCGGCGCTCTCGGACAGGTAGCGGGCGATGGCCGACGGCATGGCGTCGCTGGCACCGAGCACGTCGACGGTGATCTGCGGGTTGGACACGCCGCCGATCAGCAGCGTCACGGCGATGGTCTCGCCCATGGCCCGGCCCAGTCCCAGCATCACGGCGCCCGTGAGCCCGCCGAGCGAGTGCGGGATGACGACACCGTTGATCATCTCGGAGCGGGTGGCGCCCAGGGCGAGCGCCCCCTCCTTGTCGTTGCGGGGGACGGTGTCGAACACCTCCCGGGAGATCGAGGTGATGATCGGCAGGACCATGATCGACAAGACGATGCCGGCCATCAAGATGCTGAGGCCGGACGATCCCTCGCCGAAGATGCGGTTCAGGACCGGGATGTCCGAGCACACGTCGCCGAGCCACTGGAACACCTTCTGGGCGGGGACCCGCAGGACGTAGAAGCCGACCAGCCCGAACACGACCGAGGGGATGGAGGCGAGCAGGTCCATCACCGTGGTGATGGTCCGGCGCAGCCGTCGGGGCGCCACCTCCGTGGCGAACAGGGCGATGCCGAGCGCGATCGGCACGGCCAGGAGGATCCCGATGAAGGAGATCAGCAGGGTGGCCCAGAGGAAGCCGAGCATGCCGAACTGGCCGGCGCTGGGGACCCACTCAGCGGTGGTGAAGTACTCGACGCTGAACGCCGGCCACGCCGCCTGGGTGGTGGTGATGGTGATCAGGGCGAGGATGACCAGAACCAGGAGCCCGGCGCCGAAGGCGCCGTAGCGGA
>JAOBWH010000019.1 GCA_025463265.1 Ilumatobacteraceae bacterium | reverse complement strand
GCCAGGTCGATGGCCTGGGTGAGATCGGTGGTGGTGGACCCGTCGTCGAGCGAGATCGCTTGGGAGCCGCTGAGCGAGGTGCGCAGCTCGAGCAGGATGCGGTCGAGGCCCATGGCGCCGGTGGTGGCACCGGTGAGGTCCGAGGACTCGAGCCGGGCGGTGGTGCCGTCGGCGAGGCCGTCGAGGGCCAGATCCTGGGGGGCGGCCGAGGTGGTGGTGGTGGTGGCGGTGTACCGGATCGCGCCGTCATCGATGGCGGTCACGGTGATGGTGCTCGTGGTGGCGACCTCGGCGCCGCCCACCGACGTGGTGCTGGTGGAGCGCCACGACGCGCCGACCCCCACGGCTTCGCTCGGCAGGGCCGGGCCGAGCGCCGGGAGCTGCTCGGCCAGGGTGTCGAGCTGGGCGGCGAGGTCCTCGGGCAGGTCCTCCGGCGCGTCGAACGCCAGGCCCTCGAGCTCGCCGAGCGGCGTGGCGGTGGCCGTGGCCGTGAGCCCGACGAGCGGGGTGAGCTCGTCGTCGATGGCCGCCAGCTCCTCGTCGCTGAGGCCGGTGCCCTTGCCCTTGGCGCCGATGGCGTCGATGCGGACGGTCAGCTCGGCGCCATCGTCGGTCACGGTGCCGACGGTGTAGGTCAGCGTCTGGCCGATGGGCGGGCTGTCGAGGCGCTGCACCCGGCCGGCGCTGGTCTGGCGGACCTCGAGGTCCGAGGTGAACGTGACGGTGGCCTCGGCGCCCTCGGTGTAGGCGACGCGCAGGGCCTGACGGGGCTCGGAGCCCGGATCGAGCAGCTCGGGCGGTTCGCTGGTGGCGGTGGGCGCCTCGGTGGTCGTGGTGGTGGTGGGCGCCGGCCGGGTGGTGGTGGTCGGGGAGGCGTCGTCGCTCCCGAAGAGGCCGCAACCGGCGAGGGTGGCGGCGAGCACCAGGGCGGCCCCGCCGACGGAGAGGGCGCGCCGGCGGGTCATGGCCCCATGGTGGCCGACCCGCAGGTGCCGAGCCAGGTCAGGTGCACGCCGGGCCGACGGCACCGGCCCGGCGGAACGAGCGCCCGGCTGGCCTCCACGGGGATCGGATGGGGTCGGGAATCGGCCTCACCGCTAGCCTCGCGGGTCGTTCGACAGACGGGCAACGTGCTCGTTTTCGCTTGGGAAGGACCGCAGTGATGGCGCAGGAACTCGACTTCGAGACGCAGATCTTCGAGAAGGAGATCATCGAGGTGGCGGGGACCAAGGAAGCCATCGTGCGTGGCGGTCGCCACCTGCTTCCCCTCCTTCCGCAGGCGCTCGAGGGCGTCCAGCAGATCGGCGTCATCGGCTGGGGCTCGCAGGGCCCGGCCCAGGCCCAGAACCTGCGGGACTCGCTCGCCGGCACCGGCATCAAGGTCGCCGTCGGCCTCCGCGAGGGCTCCTCCTCGTTCGCCTCGGCCCGTGAGGCCGGCTTCAACGAGGACGACGGCACCCTCGGCGAGATGTTCGCCATCGTCCGGTCGTCGGACTTCGCCATCGTGCTCATCTCCGACGCCGCCATGGCCGAGCACTACAAGGCCATCTTCGAGGCGCTCAAGCCCGGTGCCACGCTCGGCCTGTCGCACGGCTTCCTGCTCGGTCACCTCCAGAACGAGGGCGACACCTTCCCGGAGAACGTCAACGTCGTCGCCGTCTGCCCGAAGGGCATGGGCCCGTCGGTCCGGGCGCTCTACGTGCAGGGCGCCGAGGTCAACGGGGCCGGCATCAACGCCAGCTTCGCCATCCAGCAGGACGTCAACGGCAAGGCCACCGACCACGCCCTCGCCTGGTCCGTCGGGCTCGGATCGCCGTACACCTTCCAGACCACCATGGAGTCCGAGTACCGCTCGGACATCTTCGGTGAGCGCGGCATCCTCCTCGGCGCCGTCCACGGCCTGGTCGAGAGCCTCTACCGGCACTTCGTCACCGAGGGCGCCACCCAGGAGGAGGCCTTCCTCCGCAGCGCCGAGTCCATCACCGGCCCCATCTCCAAGACCATCTCGCACCACGGGATCATCGGCGTCTACGAACAGCTCGACGAGGCCGGCAAGTCGGTGTTCAACCGGGCCTACGACGCCACCTACCTCCCGATGAAGGCCGTGCTCCAGGAGATCTACGACGAGGTCCGCTCGGGCAACGAGATCCGCTCGGTCGTCGTGGCCGGCGGGCGCCTCGAGAAGTACCCGATGCCGACCATCGACCAGACCGAGACCTGGCGCGTCGGCGAGACCGTCCGGGCCGCCCGGGTCGAAGAGGACATCCCGCTGGACCCGTTTACCGCCGGCGCCTACTGCGCCACGATGATGGCCCAGATCGACGTCCTCGACGAGGCCGGTCATCCGCTGTCGGAGATCGTCAACGAGTCCGTCATCGAGGCCACCGACTCGCTCAACCCCTACATGCACGCCCGGGGCATCGCCTACATGGTCGACAACTGCTCGATCACGGCCCGCCTCGGCTCCCGCAAGTGGGCGCCGCGCTTCGACTACGCCATGGTTCAGGAGAGCTTCCCCGCCCTCGACGCCCAGCAGAGCGGCGAAGGCGCCTCGGCGTCGTTCGTCGGCCACCACATCCACGGCGTCCTCGACACCGTGGGCCAGATGCGTCCGAGCGTCGACATCTTCGTCGCTTCCTGACGGCCCGCGCCTGACGGCCCGCGCCTGAGGGCCCGCTCCTCGACGGCTCCACCGGGAGGCGCCGGGCGGACAGGGCCGCCAGACTCCATCGGAGCTCGGCCGGTCCGCGGTCGCCCGTGAGGGGGAGGCCCCGTGAACGACCTCGATGCAAACTTGGCCCCAACCCGGTTCGCGCTGCACAGCCTGGCCGAGCACGTGCTGAGCGCGGCGTACCACCAGG
The DNA here is from genome assembly GCA_025463265.1 of Ilumatobacteraceae bacterium. Classification (GTDB taxonomy): domain Bacteria; phylum Actinomycetota; class Acidimicrobiia; order Acidimicrobiales; family Iamiaceae; genus Aquihabitans. The sequence continues at coordinate 17,768 of JAOBWH010000019.1, read as the reverse complement.
CCACCGGTCACATCGGGCTGCGGCCCTCGCGGGGCGGGTTCTCCACGCCGCGGTTCCCCTCGGAGCACGGCGAGCGGACCGTCGCGGTCGACATCCTCAGCATCGTGGTCTCGGACGACCGGGGAGAGCAGCGCGAGCTGATCAGGACGGTCGGTGATGCCGCGGCGCTAGCCGGGATCGAGCCGGGCGGCCCAGCGGAGGTGTACCAGCTGGTCACACCGCTCCGGCCGGACGAGCCGCTCGCGCTGGATGCCGCAGCATCGGAGGTGATCGGCGCTTGGTTCGCCATGGGCCAGGCCGAGCTGGGGGCGCTCCGGGCGGAACTGGCGGACCACGACCCCTCGGAGATCCAGCTGTGGCCCGAGCACCTCGACCTCGCGTTCTCCGCCGGCGAGGCCAACTGGGGCGTGTCCCCCGGCGACGGTTCCAGCGAGGAGCCCTACCTGTACGTGGGGCCGTGGGCGCCGCTCGAACCGGACGGCGGATACTGGAACGCACCCTTCGGCGCGCAGCGCACGGCCAGCCAGCTCACCCGACCCGACGACGTGCGCGCGTTCTTCGAGGAGGGTCGGCGGCGCCTCGGGCTCTGAGCCCGGATCCGGCGGGCGGGTGGGATCCGGCTGACCGGCAGCGAGACTGCGGGCTTCCCCCTTCGAACGAGGTCCACCATGGAAGCCCTGTACACCGCCGTCGCCACCGCCACCGGAGACGGGCGCAACGGCCACGCCACCACCGAGGACGGCCAGCTCGACCTCGACCTGCGCATCCCCAAGGAGATGGGCGGGGCCGGCGGCGCCACCAACCCCGAGCAGCTGTTCGCCGTCGGGTACGCCGCCTGCTTCCACTCGGCCATCAAGGTGGTCGCCGGCCGCGACAAGCTCGACGTCACCGGCACCGAGGTGTCGGCCAGCGTGTCGATCGGCGCCAACGACAGCGGCGGCTTCGGCCTGGCCGTGGAGCTCGACGTGCACGCCCCAGCCCTCGACGAGGCCACCGCCCAGAAGCTGGTGGAGGCCGCCCACGAGGTCTGCCCGTACTCCAACGCCACCCGCGGCAACATCGACGTCGCCCTCCGCGTGGTCTGACCGCGCCCGCCGGCCGCCAGCCACCTCGCCGTTGGCACCACAGTTCGACCTGGGGCGCCGGCCGGGCGCGTCAGCGGGAACTCGTGGGTGGCCGGCACCGGGCGGCTGCGAGCCTGGCGTGGTGGGAGACGACGGGCTGTTCGACGCGGTGGTGGCGCGGACCTACGACGACGATCATGCGGCGCGCTTCGCACCCGAAGTCCTGGGTCCGACGGTCGACCTGCTGGCGGAGCTCGCCGGTGATGGGCGGGCGCTCGAGCTCGCCGTGGGGACCGGACGGGTCGCCTTGGCGCTCGCCGATCGGGGGGTCGACGTCACCGGGATCGAGCGATCTCGAGCGATGGCGGAGCAGATGGCCACCAAGCCCGACGCCGGGCGCGTCCCCGTCATCATCGGTGACATGGCCGCCACCCGGGTCGCGGGCGGGTTCTCGCTCGTGTACCTGGTGTACAGCACCATCACGAACCTGCTGACGCAGGACGAGCAGGTGGCGTGCTTCGCCAACGCTGCGGCGCACCTCCTGCCCGGAGGGCACTTCGTCATCGAGGTCGGCGTGCCACCGCTCCGCCGCCTCCCGCCCGGTTCGAACCTGATCGCCCACGAGGCCTCACCCACCCACATCGGCGTCGACGAGATCGACGTCCTCGACCAGTCGATGACCTGCCACCACACCTACCTCCGCGACGGCGGCACGTCGGTGTTCCGCTCGCACCACCGCTACGCCTGGCCGGCCGAGTACGACCTCATGGCGCGCCTCGCCCACCTCGACCTCGCCCACCGCTGGGCCGGGTGGGACCGGTCGGCGTTCACGGCCGAGAGCACGTCCCACGTCTCCGTGTGGCGCAAGCCGCCGACCTGATCTGATCCCACCTCGTCCGGCCCCGGGAGCGGTGTGGGCAGAGGCCCATCGGACGCACCGCCGTGCGCCACCTGGACCGGGGCGCGCCGGTGAGCACGACCTGGGTCGTGCCCACTGGGTTCTCGTTGCTGCTGAGCCGGTCAGCAGAGGGTGGGTTGCTCGATCGTCAGTGGTGGGCTGGGGTCGTTCCCGAGGGCCGGCTGCCCGCACGTGGCGTCGCCCCCGGGCGGATTGTTGGTGACGTGGTCGGGGTGGTCGGGTGGGAGGAGGCGTCGGCGGCCGGTGCCGGGTTCGAGATGGTGGCCGTGGTGGGTCTTGAGCTGGTGGCAGGTGGTGCAGAGCGGGTCGAGGTTGTCGAGCTTGGTGATCGGGTCGTCGGCGTAGGGGGTGCGGTGGTCGATCTCGATGGCGATGGTGCGGTTGCACCCGATGTTGGTGCAGGCGGTCCCGGTTGCTTCGAGGGCGGTGCGCTGGAACACGTTCGGTCCTCGTCCGAGGTGGGCGACGTTGATCACGTCGCGGCCTCGGGTGATGACCGCGGCGAGGAACGCGTCGGCCATGAGGTCCTTGGCGGTGGTGACCGAGATGGGTCCGAGCCCGGCGACCTCGCAGGTCTCACCGGCGACGGTGTTGCCTCGGGTGAGGGCGCTGTGGTCGATGCGGACGATCACCTTGGTGTTGGCCCCACCGGTCGGCTTCACCGTTACCGCACCGCCCGCAGGTGCGGGCTGGACTGCTGTGCCCGGCAATGGTCGGATGCCGCACAGGGCCATGGCGGCGTCGTAGCCCCGGTTGTCGAACGTGTCGCGCACCGCGTCGCTGCGTCCGGTGCGGAACGCCTGCTCTTCGAAGGGGCGCACGGCTTCTTCGAAGCGGGCCCCGTCGGCTGCGGTGCCGCGCAGGCGCAGGTTCCAGGCGCCCTCGCCGTCGATCCACGACCGCTTCGACCGTTCCCGGTGGATGCGCCGGTCCCGGGTCTCGGTGTCGGTCACCGCTGCTTTGCGCCGGGCGGCTTCCTCACGCAGGTTCCGGGTGGTGTCACGCTTCGCCAGATCCAACAGGTCGTCTTCGGCCGTCGGATCCGCGCTGGCAGCATCGGCGACGGCATCGGCCTGGTCGGGCGAGATCGTCCCGTTCTTCATCGCGTCTTTCGTCTTGCCCAGGTCCTCGGCCTTGCGCGCCGTTCCCAGCTGCCGCTGCGCCTCGCGCACCGAGATCCCCACCTTCGACGCCAACCAGTCCGCCGCCGACGCGAACCCCTGCCCCCGCCACGCGTTCGTCTTGGCCACCCGCAGCGCCACGAACAGCAACGTCCCCGCCAACGCCTTGTCCGCCACCGCCAGATCCTCGACCGCCTGCGCCGCCTCGAGCCCCGACATCACCTCAGGGTCCAACCGCCCCGCCACCCGCAGCGCCTGGTCCCGCAGATCTGCCGCCATCGTCATGCGCCCTATGATATCGAACACACGTTCGATTACAAGACAACAACGTGAAGAACCCGGAAATGTCTGAAATGTCCGATTCGGGCCCCAAGGGTCGGTCAGGTCGGGATGTCGGACTGCTCGGCGTCGGCGATGAGGGCGTCGGCGGTGGGCTGGAGGAGGAAGCCGTCGGCCACGGCGGCTTCGGCTGATTCGGTGACGGCGGCGACGTAGGCGTCGTGGTCCTCGTAGCGGGCGGCCAGCTGGTCCGGCGTGAGCGGCGTGGTGGACCCGAACAGGGAGCAGATCACGCTGTCGGTGGGGTTGGTCCCGGTGTGGATCGCGGTGGGCGCGTCGACGGCGGGGGTGCGGATCCCGCCCTGGGCGATGCCGTCGCCGTCGCGGACGATGGCCCCCGCATCATCGGTCTCGATGCGGGGGCTGGCGGCGGGCTTGGTGCCGTCGGCGACCCAGGTCTGGAGGGAGGCGAACGCCTTCTGGACGATGGCCTCCTGCGGGCCCTCGTTGATCTGTCCGCACGTGGTGCTGAGATCGACGTTGGCGTCGGTCCAGCGGCGTCCGGCCTGCACGGCGTAGTCGAGCGTGCTGCGGTCGGCGTGGGCGGTGCCGGCGCTCTCCCAGGTGATGAGGTGCTCGTCGTCCTCCTGGCGGGCGTCGACGAACCCGAGGTAGTCGAGGTCGGTCTCGGTCTCGAACTGGAGGACGGGGACGTCGTTGTCGCTGCGGATCTGCGTGCCGTCGGGCGGGGACTGCCCCTCCGCGATGTCGGCGGCCGCCACGCCGCGGCTGTGGATCAAGAAGCCGTCGAACATCCCGGTGAGCGGCTGGATGCCGTCGACGTAGGAGGTGAGGCGGAAGGCGGACTGGGACTCGCCGACGGCGATCACCCGCTGCACGTCCAGATCGCCGAGCGGCGTCCCCTCGCCCGACTCGGCGACCGTCCGGGCCGCCTGGCTGAAGATGTCGTAGGAGAACTGGTCGCCGGGGTGGGACAGGTCGCCGTAGCGCTCCGGGTCCCAGGTCTTGAGCGGCGCGAGCGCCACCGGATCCACGTTGGGGATCTCGATGCCGAGGCCGCCGGGCTCGACGCCCATCTTCTGGGCGGACACGGACGCGTACGCGTCGCCCTCCGAGAGGAGCACGTCGGCGAGGAACCCGAAGTCGGGGTCGGAGTCGCGCCCGGCGCTCACGTTGAGCCACTCGACCACGAGCGTGCCGTTGAAATCGGCGGCGTCGGCCGGCCGGCGGACCACGACGCGGGTGGTGTACGGCGCGGTCTCGTCGGTGGCCCCGACCTTCCACTTCCCGTCGGTGGTCAGGGTCCCTTCGGCCGAGTAGGCCGTCGCATCGCCGGAGAGGAAGTACTCCTCTTCGGTGTAGCCGAAGTCCTCGTCCCAGCCCTCTGGCATGCCGAGGTACGGCACGTCGTACTTCCCGCCGGTGATCGGGCCCTCGACCTCGGCCGCCGGCACGGTCTCGAACCGTTCGGCCAGGGCATCGGACCCCTTCGCCTCGGTGGCGGCCTCGGTGGTGGTGGTCGATGCCGTCGACGCCCCGTCTCCGCCGGAGCCGCCCGAGGAGCTGTCGGACGAGCAGCCGGCGAGGAGGGCCGTGGCCAGCAGGAGGGCGGCGGTGAGGGCCGCGGCCCGTCGGGAGCGAGGTGCGCGCATGGCCACGGCCTAGCAGGGGCACGGCGTTCACGCTGGTTCCAAGTGGGCTCCAAGCGGTGATGCGCAAGGTGTCCTCATCGAAGCGGCCCGATCCCCGGTCCGCACGAACCGAGGAGCCCTGCCATGTCCACTCTCCGTGCCGTCGCCCTGATGCCGCAGTACACCCCCGACTCGGGACCACCCCGGGCGACGTCGACCCGCAAGCTCACCCGCCGCGCCGCCTTCGTGGCCGTCCCGTTCCTGCTCAGCGTGGCCGTCGTGCTGCCGGCCTGTGGATCCGACAGCGAGCCCGCGGCCACCAAGGCCGTGGCGAAGACGACCACCACCGCCAAGGCCGAGGAGTCCACCACGACCGTGGCCGATGACGGTTCGATCACGGTGACCGCCGTCGACTTCGACTACGAGGGCCTGCCCGAGTCGGTGCCGGCCGGCACCAAGCTCAAGCTGGTCAACGACTCCGAGGAGGAGCTCCACGAGCTGGTGGCGTTCCGCCTGCCCGACGACGAGGCCCGATCCGCCGACGAGCTCATCGAGCTCCCGCAGGCCGAGCTCGAGGCGGTGTTCGGCGGCCCACCGGCGACGGTGCTCCTGGCCAAGCCGGGCGGCCCGCAGATCGAGGCCGTCGGCGACGGCACCCTCACCAAGCCCGGTCGCTACCTGGTGGCCTGCTCGATCCCGGTGGGTGCCGACCCCGATGAGATCCTCGAGTCCGAGGGCCCGCCGCCCGCCGGTGGCGTCCCCCACTTCCACAAGGGCATGTACGCCGAGGTCACCGTCGAGTGACCCGGGCGGCCTGACCGCAGCACGCCCCCTGACCGCCACCGCCGTCGCCCCCGGATCCCCCTCCGGAGGCGGCGGCGGTGGCGCGTCCGGGCCCCATCGGCTCGCTCCAAGCGGCCCTCCATGTGCGTTCCAAGCCGGCCGCAAGTGGGTGCTGCGAGAACGGGAACACCAACCAACGGACCCGACAAGGAACCAGCCATGAACCAGGAACTGCCCATCCGATTCTGCGAACCCGAGCAGGTCGCCCCCGACACGTGGGTCGTCCGCCAGCTCGCCGGCGAGGGCCTGGGCCCCGTCGCCACCTACGTGAACTCGTCGGTGATCCTCGGCGCCGAGCCGGTGGTGGTCGACTGCGGCCCCGCCGTCACCCGCGACGAGTGGCTCGAGACCACCTTCTCCATCGTGGACCCCGCCGACGTGCGGTGGGTCTACCTCTCGCACGACGACGTCGACCACACCGGCAACCTGCTCCAGGTGCTCGACGCCTGCCCGGACGCCACGCTCGTCACCACCGCCTTCATGATGGAGCGGATGAGCGCCGAGTTCGGCATGGCCCTCCCGCTGCACCGCATGCGCTGGGTCAACGACGGCGACCGCATCGACGCCGGTGATCGCGAGCTCGTCGCGGTGACGCCGCCCACCTTCGACAGCCCGACGACCCGAGGCCTGTTCGACACCCGCTCCCGGGTCTACTGGGCGTCCGACGCCATGGGCTCGCCCGTCCCCCACGAGATCACCGACATCGCCGAGCTCGACCCGGGGTTCTGGCGGGAGGGCTTCCTCGGCCAGCAGCTCCTGTTGAGCCCCTGGCTGAACTGGACGTCGCCCGAGCGCTACGACGGCGTGGTCGACCGCATCCGCTCGCTCGGAGCCGAGGTGGTCACGTCGGCCCACGGGCCGGCGCTGCGAGGCTCCCAGATCGAGTCGGCGTGCCGCCTGCTCCGCGAGCTGCCGTACCTGCCGCCCGCCCGGCTTCCCGGGCAGATGGACCTCGACGCCGTCGTGGCCATGCTCGTCGCCGCCGCCGACCCGGCTGCTCCGGCTGCTCCGGCTGCTCCGGCCGTCGAGGAGGTGGCGGCATGAACCTCACCGCCGACGCCCGCAAGCGCCTCGCCACCCTCTTGGTGCTGGTGCCCCTGGTCCCGCTCCTGTTGTCGGTCGCCCTCGCGATCCCGTCGAACTGAGTCCCGGTCAGGCCACGCCGGCGGCGGCGACCGTGGAGGTGGCCGAGGTGTCGAGCACGTCACCGTGCTCGATGGCCTCGGCCGTCTCGCGATGGCGGTCGTAGGCCCAGCCCGGACCTCGGAACGTGAACTCGAGGCGATCCCTCCACGTGGTGGACGCGGCGATGTCACGGAGGATGTCGGCGTGCTCGTGGGTGGCGATCTTCAGCGGGTTGTAGGTGGCGATGTTCTTGGTGAGGCCGTAGCGCACCGGCTCGTCCTCGCGCTCGAACGTGCCGAACAGCCGGTCCCAGATGATGAGGATGCTGCCGTGGTTCCGGTCGAGGTACTGCCGGTTCGAGCCGTGGTGGACCCGGTGGTGCGATGCGGTGTTGAACACCTCTTCGACCGGGCCGAGCTTCCCGATGGTCTCGGTGTGGATCCAGTACTGGTAGAGCAGGTTCACGCCGCGGGCGGTCTCGATGGTGTCGGGCCGGAAGCCGGCGAGGGACAGGGCGCCGTAGGGGAGGAACATGCCGAAGACGTCGAGCACCGGCTGCCGCAGCGCGGTGGACAGGTTGTAGTGCTCGGAGCTGTGGTGGACGACGTGGATCGCCCACAGCCACCGGGTCTCGTGCATGAACCGGTGGTTCCAGTAGTAGATGAAGTCCCAGCCGACGATGGCGCCGAGGTTGGCGAGCACGCCGTCGCCCAGGTCCCGGTCGTGGCTGGCGAAGACCTTCTGGGCCGCGGACTTCGAGGCCCACATGGTGCTGGCGGCGAGCACGCCGCCGGCGACCGCAGCCACGCCGGTAGACGAGGCGATGCGGCGGGCGAGGCTGCGCCGGGACCGGCGGCTCGTCGGACGCTGGGCGGCGGGGGAGTCCGCCGGGATGGTGCCGGCCTCGGGCAGCTGGCCGGTCTCCTGGCGACGGGCCACGGCGTCGGCCACGGTGGTGGCCACGGCGGCCCCGACGGCACCGGCCACGAGGACCTTGCCGTACCGCCCCTTCCCGGGCGTGACCGGCTCGACCAGCTTCTTGAGCGTGAGCGGCGCCAGGAGGCTGCCGACCCCCATGGCCAGGCTTGCGAGCGTGTCGTCGCGGGTGTAGTCGCCGGCGACGGGGGCCCGGTCCTTGGCCTGGCGCTTCAGGTAGGCGTACTCCGCACCCATGGTGCTGAAGTACGCCGGGATGGCGATGACGGTGAGATCCACGTGCGTTTCCCCTCGCAGAGCGTGCGGACCATTCTGCCCCTACGGGACCGGAACCACCTCAGCGAGCCGCTCGACCGCCAGGTCCAGGTCGGCCGGATCTGCGGTGGCGTACGAGAGGCGCATCCGGGTGGGGTGGAGGGACTCGACGCCGAACGCTGCGCCCGGGACGAACGCCACGCCTCGTTCCAGCGCGGCCGGGAGCAGGGACGCGGTGTCGGCCGACGCATCGTGGAGCTCGGCCCAGAGGAACATGCCGCCGTCCGGTGCGACCACGCTCAACCGGTCGCCCAGCTGGTGGTGCAGGGCACCGACCAGGTGGTCGGCCTGCGCCCGGTAGGTGGTGCGCAGCCCGGCGAGGTGGGCGTCGAGGAACCCGGGCTCGCTGAGCGTGCGGTGGACGACCTGCTGGTTGAACGAGCTGGTGTGGAGGTCGGCGGACTGCTTGAGGATCGTCATCGCCCGGATCACCTCGGCCGGGGCCACCGCCCACCCGGTCCGCAGGCCCGGTGCCAGGACCTTGGACGTGGACCCGAGGGTGATGGTCCGGTCGGTCAGGTCCCGCAGCGCGACGGGCGCCCGGCCGTTCCAGCGCAGCTCGCCGTACGGGTCGTCGTCGATGATCCAGAACCCGTAGCGGTCGGCCAGGCCCGCCAGCTCCACCCGGCGCTCGGCGCTCAGGGTGGACCCGGAGGGGTTGTCGAAGTTGGCGACGACGTAGACCAGCGCCGGACGGGCGCCGGCGGCGAGGCGCTCGGCGAGGGCGTCGGTGCGAAGGCCGTCGGCGTCGCTCGGGATCGCCTCCAGGGCGACGCCGGCGGCCCGGAAGGCCTGCAGCGCGCCCACGTACGCCGGGTCGGCGAGGGCGATGAGGCCTCCCGGATCCACGAGGGCGCGCGTCGCCAGCTCGAGCGCCTGCTGGGAGCCGCTGGTGACGATCACGTGGGCGTCACCGCCACCGTCGCCGTCGGCGCCGAGCCCGTGGCGCTCGGCCACCCAGCGGCGCAGCGGGCGAAGGCCTTCGGTGGGCCCGTACTGCAGCGCGCTGACCGGGTCCTCGGCCAGGGCGGCGGCGGCGGCCCGGGCGAGCGCCTCGGCCGGGAAGGCGGCCGGGTTCGGGAGGCCGCCTGCGAGCGACACGATGCCGGGCTGCTCGGTGATCTCGAGCAGATCGCGGATGGCGGAGGAGCCGGCGCGCTCCACGGCGAGGGACTTGACCATGGCGGTGAACTCTGGCAGAAGTGGACCATGACCAACAGGGCCACTTCTGCACAGGTGGCTCGTTCTGGGGAACGAGACCGGGTGGTCGACGCCCTCGGCGGGTGGACCACGGGGTCGGGGCCGCTGTACCGCCTGCTCGCCCGAGCGGTCACCGCGGCGGTCGAGCGGGGCGACCTCGACCGAGGCGCTCGGCTGCCGTCGGAACGCTCGCTCGCCGCCGCGGTCGACGTGAGCCGGGGCGTGGTCGTCGCCGCCTACGACGAGCTCGTCGCCGACGGCACCATCGAACGCCGGCAGGGGAGCGGGACCTTCGTGGCCGGGTCGCCCGAGGTCGGTCTGCCACCCGGACGCGAGGGATCGGCCCTGTTCGGCCGCCTGGTCGAGGGCCGCACCGACGCGGTGATCGACCTGTCGATCTCCGTGCTCCACGAGGCCCGCTGGCTCCCCGATGTGACGGTGCGCGCCGCCGACGTCGCCGATCCGGCCGCCGACAGCCCGTGGGGGATCCCGGCCCTGCGGGAGCGGGTGGCCCGCGGCCTGAGCGCGGTCGGGCTGCCGACCGGCGCCGAGCAGGTCGTGATCACCACCGGCGCCCAGCAGGGGATCAGCATCGCCGCCGGATGCTGGGTGCGGCCCGGCGACGCAGTGGTCGTCGACGACCCGACCTATCCCGGTGTCCTGTCCGCCCTGGCTGCGGCGGGAGCGGTGGTGCGGCCGGTGCCGGTGGACCGCGACGGCATCGTGCTCGCCGAGATGGAAGCCGCCCTCGCCGACCGGCCGGCGCTCGTGTACCTGCAGACGGGCCCGCACAGCCCCACCGGGACCCACCTCTCGCGGCACCGCCGGGCCGTCATCGCCAGGTGGCTGGTCGAGCGGCGCGTGCCGCTGATCGAGGACGTCGCGCTCGAGTCGGTGGACTGGTCGGCGACGCCACCGCTGCGGCCCCTCGCCGCCCACATCCCCGACCACCCGGCCGCCGTCGTCGGGTCGTTCAGCAAGCAGTTCTGGGCCGGCCTGCGCGTCGGCTTCGTGCGCGCACCGGGGCCCGTCGCCGCCCGGCTGGTGCGGGTGAAGGCCACCCACGACCTCGGGTCGTCGACGGTCAGCCAGGCCATGGCCCTCGCCCTGCTCGAGCACCCCGGCCACAGCCGGGCGCTCGCCCGGCGCAACAGAGTCCTCGCCCGCCGCGCCGACCTGCTCGTCGCCCTGCTCGCCGAGGCCCTGCCGGACTGGCGGTGCTCGGCGCCCGACGGCGGCCTGTCGCTGTGGGTGCAGCTCCCCGGCCCCGTCGCCGCCCGCTTCGCCGACGCCGCCCTCCGCCACGGCGTCGCCGTCGCCACCGCCGACGGCCTGTCGGTGACGGGCCGCCACCGCGACCGCCTCCGCCTCACCTTCGCCCTCCCCGAACCCGACCTCCGCGAAGCCGTCGCCCGCCTGGCCACCGCCTGGAACGGAGCGGACGTCAGCGCACCGGGTCGGCGACGGCCGCTTGCAGGTCGGTGAAGGCCTCCTCGATGTGGCGGGTCAGCGCGGCGGGGTCGGCCAGGGCGTCGGCGAAGGCGAGGATGCCGAGCAGGAGGCGGTCCCCGTAGCTCCAGAGCATGACGTTGAGGCCGACGCCGTTGCTGGGCGGGCCGTCGATGAAGAGGTCGACGACCTCGCGGTCGAAGAGGCGCCACGGCTGGGCGGGCCCGCGGATGTTCGAGATCACGACGTTGGTGTCGACGAGGTCGTCGGGGCCGGCGCCTCGGAGGCGGGCCACGAGCGCCCGGGCGCCAGGGGCGGCGACGAGGGGCGGGACGTGGTCGAGGATCGACGGCATCACGTCCTCGCCGAGGACCGCCAGCTGCGCTTTGGCTTCGGCGGCGATCTCGCCGATGGCGGCGAGGCGGTCGGCGGGGTCGTCGATGTCGGTGGCGAGCGAGGTGGTGAAGCTCCAGAAGCGGTTGCCGGCCTGGCGGACCGGCGCATCCGGCGGCTCGTAGGACACGGGGACGCTGGCCAGCAGCGGCCGTTCGGGCAGCTCGCCGCGCTCGGCGAGGTACCCCCGGAGGCCGCCGGCGACGGTGGCCAGCACGACGTCGTTCAGCGTGGTCCCGGCGGCGTCCTTGGCGGCGCGGACCTCGGCGAGCGAGAGCACCGCCCTGGCGTACGAGCGAGGCGCGGTGAACGCGTCGTTGAGCACGGTGTTGGGGGCCTGGCCCTGGAAGTCCGGGACGGCCACCGTGGCGCTGGCCCGCCGGGCCTTGACCGCGTCGAACCCGCGCTTGGCCTGCACGGCGAGGGCGAGCACGCCGAGCAGGGACCGGAGGTGGTCCAGCACGGCGAGGGCGACCAGTGCGACCCGTCCAGGGATCGGCTCGGGACGCCAGGGCAGCGGTTCGCCGGGGATCGGGTCGGCGGGGGCGTCGGAGAAGATGCGGGAGAACGTGGTGAAGGCGGCCACGCCGTCGGCGAGGGCGTGGTGGTACTTCAAGATCAGGGCCTGGCCGCCACCGGGGAGGCCGTGGACCAGCGTGAGCTGCCAGAGCGGGTGGCGCCGGTCGAGGTGGCGCTCGGCGAGGCGGGCGAAGCGCTCGTCGAGCGTCTCCCCCTCCTCCAGCGTGACCTGGCGCAGGTGGAAGTCCAGGTCGAAGTCGGGGTCTCGCACCGCCACGGGCTGGTGGAGCCCGAAGGGCACCGGCACGATGCGCCACCGGAACGACGGCAGCTGGTCGAGCCGCTCGCTGACGTGCCGGCGCACGTCGTCGAGGGTGACCGGGTCACCTCCCGTCTCGAGCACGCCGACCGCCATGGTGTTCATCGCCTGGGCGGGCGACTCCATGGACAAGAAGCCGGCGTCCTCACCGCTCAGGCGGTGCACGTGACCAGCTCCTCGAGCGCGTGGCGGAGGTCGTCGAGCAGCTCGGTCGGCTGGTCGACGGCGAGGGGGCTGGCGACGACGGTGACGTGGAGCTGGTCCCGGTAGCCGACGACCGTGATGTTGAGCCCGGCATCGTCACCGATGGGGCCGGAGAGGTGGATCTGGTCGACGTCGTGGCCGTCGATCGAGAAGTCGTCGCTGGTGAACCGGACGTTCGAGACCAAGACGTTGTAGTCGGCCTTGGTGGTGTCGGCGGCGTTCTTGTCGACCATCCAACGGGCGGCTCGACGGCCGACCAGCGGCGGGATCCGCTCGAGCCACTCGGTGAGGGTGAAGTGGCCCAGGGTCTCGAGCAGGACCTTGGCCTCGGCCGTGCTCGCGGACACGGCCTGCAGCCGCTCGCCGGGATCGGCCACGTCGGTGCCGATGTAGGCGAAGAAGTTGGCGAAGCGGTTGCCCCACTGGCGCGGGGGCGTGCCGGGCGGATCGCCCGACACGGGGCAGTTGGCCACCAGGCTGGTCTCGGGCAGCTCGTCCCGGCGGAGCAGGTAGGCGCGCAGGGCCCCGCCGACGATGGTGAGGGCGACGTCGTTCATGGTGGCGCCGGTGGCCTTGCGGACGCGGTGGAGGTCGGCGAGCGGCACCTTGGTCCGGGCGGTGCAGCGCTGCGGGGGACCGGGGCGGTTCAGGACCGAGCCGGGCGCGCCGCCCATCGACACCGGGACCGGCGGGTGGTCCTCGGCCCGCCGGGCCTCCACCGCGGCGAAGCGCTCCTTGGTGGTCCGGTACATGGACGGGATCGCCTTCCAGCTGCGGGCCTGGTCTCGCAGCGCCTGCCGCAGCACGGCGCGCCGCTTCACGTGCTCTCCGGGCGGGACGGCCGGCAGCGGGGCGTCGGGCAGCGGGTGGAAGATCTGGTCGAGGCTGAAGAGGATGGCGGCGCCGTCGGCGAGGGTGTGGTGGATCTGGAAGATCAGCGCCTGGCGCCCGCCGCTGAGCCCGTGCACGAGCGTGACCCGCCAGAGCGGGTGGCGGGTGTCGAGGCGCTGCGGGAGGAGCTCGGCGAACAGGGCGTCGACCTCGGTGGGCCCACCGGGCTCGGCCACGGTCCGCTCCCGCAGGTGGTAGTCGAGGTCGAAGTCGGGGTCCTCGATGAACAGGGCGTTGTGGATCCCGAGCGGGACCGGCTCGATCCGCCAGCGCCACGATGGCAGCAGGGGCATCCGGGCATCGAGGTGGGAGCGCAGAGCGGCCAGCGTGAGGGGCGTTCCGCCGGGCTCGGGCGCCACCTCGACGAGGTCCACGCAGACCGAGGTCTGGTTGGGGGTCTCGATGAAGAGGAATCCGGCGTCGCTGCCGGCCAGTCGCTGCACGGGGAGAGCATGCCAGGCCGGTCGGATCCGTGGAGCGGGCGGCGGAGATGGGAGGGGCGCGCGATGTTCTCGCACGTCAGCTGCAAGAACGGAGCTTTTGCTCGGTGTTCACGAGGCGAGAGCGAAATGTCACGCTGCGTTGACGGTCCCATTACGGAATCGGCCAGGCGAGGTGTACCGTTGCGCGCCGTTCGGCCGCCACGCGCCGGGCTCCATCCACGCCACGTTCCGGGGGGAATCGGGTGCGTCCACTGATCAGTCGAAGCCCGTGGTGGGGCCGTCATGTCGGCTGAGGCGCGCCGAGTCCTGGTGGCCGACCCGTGCGGGACGGCGAACGTGCGGCTGGTGGCCGCCGCCGGCCGTGCCGGGGGCGTCGGCATCGTCGACGTCGCCACGCCTGCGGAGCTCACCGCACTCGCAGCGGACCTGACCCGCCGAGGCGTCGTGACCTGGTGGCTGCGGCCCGGGCCCCGGGTTCAGCCGGCCGACATCCGGGCCGCCGGACTGCACCCGGCGATGGTCGTCCTGGCGCCGGCCGGCCTCGACGCCCCGTCGTTCGCCGCGGTGGTCGACGCCTGGGCCGAGGTGGGTGGCGACGTCGCTGCCCAGGTCGTGTCGCGCGCCGAGGGCGAGGTGGCCAAGGCGGCCGGCGTCGCCGGGCTGATCGCGTCGGGCTGCGAGGCCGGCGGCCGCATCGGCGACACCGAGGCGTTCATCCTCTTCCAGCACGTGATCGGCCTCGGCCTGCCCGTCTGGGTCCGCGGTGGCATCGGCCTGCACACGGCGGCTGCGGTCATCGCGGGTGGCGGTGCGGGCGTGCTGCTCGACGCCCAGCTGGGCCTGCTCCGGGAGGCCGGCCTCGGCGTCGACCTGCGCCGTGCGCTCGAGGCCATGGACGGCAGCGAGACCCGCGTGGTCGGCGGTCACCGCTTCTTCACCCGGCCCGACCTCCCCGCCGCCGCGCTCCCCGAGGAGACCGGAGCGGAGGAGATCGCCTCGTTCCTGGGCTCCGATCCGCGATCGGCGCTGGTGCCCATCGGGCAGGACGGCGGCTTCGCGTCGAGCCTCGCCGCCCGCTTCGCCACCGTGGGCGGCGTGGTGCAGGCGGTCCAGGCCGCCATCGACCGCCACCTGGCCGCCGCGGCCGCCGCCCCGCCGCTGGCCGAGGGCCAGGGCGTCGCCGGTCCGCACGGCACCCGCTACCCGATCGCCCAGGGGCCGATGACCCGGGTCAGCGACCGGGCCGAGTTCGCCGCCGCCGTCGCCGATGGAGGCGGTCTCCCGTTCCTCGCCCTGGCGCTGCTCCGCGGCCCCGAGGTCCGCGAGCTGCTGCTCCGCACCAAGGACCTCCTCGGCGACCGGCCGTGGGGCGTCGGCGTGCTGGGCTTCGTCCCCGCCGAGCTGCGGGCCGAGCAGCTCGCGGTCGTGCACGAGGTGGCGCCGCCACACGCGCTCATCGCCGGCGGCCGCCCGAGCCAGGCCGCGCCGCTCGAGGCTGCGGGCATCGACACCTACCTCCACGTCCCGTCGCCCGGGTTGCTCGACCGCTTCTTGAAGGACGGCGCCCGCAAGTTCGTGTTCGAGGGCCGGGAGTGCGGCGGCCACGTCGGCCCCCGCTCGTCGTTCGCCCTGTGGGACGCCCAGATCGAGCGCCTCCTCCAGGTGGACGACCCCGAGCAGCTCCAGATCCTCTTCGCCGGTGGCATCCACGACGCCCGCTCCGCCGCCATGGCCGGTGCCGCGGCGGCCACCCTGGCCGCCCGGGGCGCCAGGATCGGCGTGCTCATGGGCACCGCCTACCTGTTCACCGAGGAGTCGGTGGCGGCCGGTGCGATCCAGCCCGCGTTCCAGGACGTGGCCGTCACGTGCGACACCACCGTGCTGCTGGAGACCGCGCCCGGGCACGCCACCCGCTGCGTGCAGACCGATTTCGTCCGGGCGTTCACCGACCGGCGCGACGAGCTCGTCGCCCAGGGCGTCGACCCGAAGGCCCGCTGGGCTGAGCTCGAGAGCCTGAACCTCGGCCGCCTGCGCATCGCGTCGAAGGCGCTGGTGCGCGACGAGTCCGGCATCCGCGAGGTGCCCGAGGACGAGCAGCGCCGCGAGGGCATGTACATGATCGGCGAGGTCGCGACCCTCCGCCACGAGGTCACGACGATCGCCGCCCTCCACGAGGACGTCAGCCGGGGCAGCTCCGAACGGCTCCGCCCGGTGGACGATCTGCGCCTGTCGGTCCGAGAGCCCGAGCGCGAGCCCGAACCGCTCGACATCGCGATCGTCGGCATGGACGGGTTCTTCCCGGGCTCCATCGGCGTCGACCAGTTCTGGGCGTCGATCGTCGCCGGGACCGACGCGGTGACCGAGGTTCCCGACGAGCGGTGGGACGTCGCCAAGTACTACGACGCCGACGCGTTCACGAAGGGCGCCGGTCGCAAGACGCCGTCGCGCTGGGGCGGCTTCCTCAGCTCGGTGGGCTTCGACCCGCTCGCCTACGGCATCCCGCCGGCCTCGCTCGCCGCCATCGAGCCCGTCCAGCTGCTCTCGCTCGAGGTCGCCTCCCGGGCGCTGGCCGACGCCGGCTACGCCGACCGCGAGTTCGACCGCAGCCGGGCATCGGTCGTGTTCGGTGCGGAGAGCGGCAACGAGCTCGCCGGCGCCTACGGCATCCGTGCCTTCCTGCCCCAGATCTTCGGGTCGGTGCCGGCCGGGCTCGAGGACTGGCTGCCGTCGCTGACCGAAGACTCGTTCCCCGGCGTGCTGGCCAACGTGATCGCCGGCCGCGTCGCCAACCGGTTGGACCTGGGCGGGGTGAACTACACCGTCGATGCCGCCTGCGCCTCGTCGCTCGCTGCGCTCGACGCCGCCTGCAAGGAGCTGCGCTCCGGGACCAGCGACCTCGTCCTGTGCGGGGGTGCGGACCTGCACAACGGCCTCAACGACTACCTCCTGTTCGCGTCCGTCCACGCGCTTTCGCCCACCGGCCGCTGCCGCACGTTCGACGCCAACGCGGACGGCATCGCCCTCGGCGAGGGCATCGCCTGCGTCGTGCTGAAGCGCCGCATCGACGCCGAGCGCGACGGCGACCGCATCTACGCCCTGGTCGACGCCGTCGCCGGCAGCTCCGACGGCCGCCACCTCGGCCTCACCGCCCCCCGCAAGGAGGGCCAGCAGCGCGCCGTGCACCGTGCCCTCCAGCAGTCCGGTCGGGAGCTCACCAACGTTGGCCTGGTCGAGGCCCACGGCACCGGCACCGTCGTCGGCGATCGCACGGAGATGGCCACCCTCACCGAGGTGTTCGCCGAGGCAGGCGTCCCCGTCGGCAACGTCGTGCTCGGGTCGGTCAAGAGCCAGATCGGCCACACGAAGTGCGCGGCAGGCCTGGCCGGGCTCATCAAGGCGGCCAAGGCGATCCACCACCGGGTGCTGCCGCCGACGGCCAACCTCGTCGACCCCAACCCGTACTACGACGCCGAGACCAGCCCGTTCCGGTTCATCGACGCCGCCCGCCCCTGGCCTGGCGCCTCCCGCCTCGCCGGGGTGAGCGCGTTCGGGTTCGGCGGGACCAACTTCCACGCGGTCCTGTCGTCCCACGACGCCGACGATGCGCCGCGCCACGGCCTCGAGCAGTGGCCCGCCGAGCTGTTCCTGTTCCGGGGCGCCTCCGTCGACGACGCCGTGTCGGCTGCGGCCGCGCTGGGGGCGGTCGCTGCCGACATCGTCGCCACCGACCCGCACGCGCAGCGCCACCGCCTGCGGGACGTGGCCGCGGCCGTGTGCCGGGCCGGGAAGGGGCCGGTGCAGATCGGCCTCGTGGCCGATTCGTTCACCGACCTCGTCACCAAGCTGGAGGCCGTCGCCTCCGGTACGGCCGACGCCCGCGCCGGCGTGTTCGTGGCCGGAGACCGCCCCGACGAGGCGCCCACCGTGGCGTTCCTCTACCCCGGGCAGGGATCGCAGCGGCCCGGCATGGCCGCCGACCTCTTCGTCACCTTCGGCGAGCTCGGCGACCTGCTCGAGACGGCCGCCCCGTGGCTCGACGCACTGTTCCCGCCCAGTGCGTTCGGCAAGGACGCCCGCGCCGCCCAGCAGGCGGCGA
>JAOBWH010000004.1 GCA_025463265.1 Ilumatobacteraceae bacterium | reverse complement strand
TCGGGGTCAAGGGCGTGCCGCAGCAGGCGTCGGCCTGCTTCATCCTCTCGGTCGACGACGAGATGGACTCCATCCTCAACTGGTACCGGGAAGAGGGCGTGATCTTCAAGGGCGGCTCGGGCGCCGGCGTCAACCTGTCCCGCATCCGCTCCTCGGTCGAGTACCTCAAGGGCGGCGGCACCGCCTCGGGCCCGGTCAGCTTCATGCGGGGCGCCGACGCCTCCGCCGGCACCATCAAGTCGGGCGGCAAGACCCGCCGCGCCGCGAAGATGGTCATCCTCGACGTCGACCACCCCGACATCGAGGAGTTCATCTGGTGCAAGTCCCGGGAGGAGCACAAGGCCCGGGCCCTGCGCGACGCCGGCTTCGACATGGACCTCGACGGCGCCGACAGCCACTCGATCCAGTACCAGAACGCCAACAACTCGGTCCGGGTGACCGACGAGTTCATGCAGGCCGTGGTCGATGACGGCGACTGGCACCTCCGCGGCGTCACCGACGGCGAGATCAAGAAGACCATGCGGGCCCGCGACCTCATGCGCCAGATCAGCCAGGCCACCTGGGAGTGCGCCGATCCGGGCATGCAGTTCGACACCACGATCAACCGCTGGCACACCGCCCACAACACCGGGCGCATCAACGGCTCCAACCCCTGCTCGGAGTACATGCACCTCGACAACTCGGCGTGCAACCTGGCCAGCCTCAACCTGCTGAAGTTCCTCAACGACGACGACACGTTCGACGTCGAGGGCTACAAGTCGGCCGTCGAGATCATGTTCACGGGCCAGGAGATCCTCGTGGGCCGAGCCGACTACCCGACCGACCCGATCGGCGACACGTCCCGCAAGTTCCGCCAGCTCGGCATCGGCTACGCCAACATCGGCGCCCTGCTGATGGCGCTGGGCATGGCCTACGACTCCGACGACGGCCGGGCCTGGGCCGGTGCGCTCACCGCCCTCATGACCGGTCACGCCTACGCCACCTCCGCCCGCACCGCGGCCCGCATGGGCCCGTTCGCCGGCTACGCCGAGAACGAGGAGCACATGCTCCGCGTCCTCAACATGCACCGAGAGGAGGCCGCCAACATCAACGAGGAGCTGGTCCCCTCGGAGCTGCTCTCGGCCGCCCAGCAGGCGTGGGACGAAGCGTGCGAGCTCGGTGCCGCCTCCGGCGTGCGCAACTCGCAGGCGTCGGTCCTGGCGCCCACCGGCACCATCGGCCTGATGATGGACTGCGACACCACGGGCATCGAGCCCGACCTCGGCCTGGTCAAGATGAAGAAGCTGGTCGGCGGCGGCAACATGACCATCGTCAACCAGACCATCCCGCGGGCACTGCGCCGCCTGGGCTACTCGCCGGTCGAGGTGACCGACATCGTCGCCTACATCGACGAGGAGAAGAGCATCCTCGGTGCACCGCACCTCGCTCCCGAGCACGTCTCGGTGTTCGCCTGCTCCATGGGTGACAACCCGATCCACCACTCGGGCCACGTCCGCATGATGGGTGCGGTCCAGCCGTTCATCTCCGGCGCCATCTCCAAGACCGTGAACATGCCCGAGGACGTCACGGTCGAAGACGTGGAACAGCTCCACATCGACGCCTGGAAGCTCGGGGTGAAGGCCGTGGCCATCTACCGCGACAACTGCAAGGTGGCCCAGCCCCTCGCCATGGCCAAGAAGGGCGATGCGTCCGAGGGCAACACGGGCACGCTCGAGAACCCGAACGACGGCGCCGCCCTCCAGGTGGTCGAGGTCGAGAAGATCGTCGAGCGCATCGTCGAGAAGGTCGTCACGGTCAAGCAGCCGGTGCGCACCAAGCTCCAGCGCAACCGCACCTCGAAGACCTTCGAGTTCCGCGTCGCCGACTGCAAGGGCTTCGTCACGGTCGGCGAGTACGCCGACGGTCGTCCCGGCGAGGTGTTCCTCAAGGTCGCCAAGCAGGGCTCCACGCTCGCCGGCATCATGGACGCCCTGTCCATCAGCCTGAGCTACGGCCTCCAGTACGGCGTGCCGCTGCGGACCTACGTCGAGGCGTTCACCAACACCCGCTTCGAGCCCGCCGGCATGACCGACGATCCCGATCTGCGCATCGCCTCGTCGCTGCTGGACTACATCTTCCGGCGCCTCGCCCTCGACTACCTCACCAAGGAGGAGCGCGAGGAGCTCGGCATCTTGTCGGTCTCGGAGCGCACGCAGCCCACGCTGCCGGGCGTCGAGGAGACCGTCGTGCAGAACGTGCAGGGCTCGGACCTGGCCTCGGACCCGAAGTCGATCCCGTCGGCCTCGGAGCTCGCCATCGAGATGACCGACGGCGCCAGCCAGCCCAGCCTCCTCGAGCGGGCCGGGGTCACCGACCCCGCTCCCGCCAAGGACCTGCCGCAGACCGCGCCGAAGGCCGTCACCTCCGACGCCCCGTACTGCTACCAGTGCGGCGTCCAGATGCAGCGGGCCGGCTCCTGCCACGCCTGCCCGAGCTGCGGCAGCACCAGCGGCTGCAGCTGACAGGCGGCGGCTGAGGCTTCGCTGCGTCTCGCCCCCTCGGGCGAGCAGGCGAGGAAGCAACCGACGAACCATCTGGGCGTGGGTGCCCCCTCACGGGGGCGCCCACGCTTCGTCGTGCCCCGCTGCCCACCGTCGACGGGCCAGCCGATCACCACCGCAAGGGCGGGCCGGGCGGTGTCGGTGCCGTCGCCGAGCTGGCCGACGTTTGTTCCCGCCCTGCACCTCACCAGGCCAGCGCGGCGCGGCCGGGGCGCGTACGGAACGCAGGCGCTCGCGAACGAAGCGCGAACGACCGTGTTGAGACGGCGTCCGGACACGGGGCGGTCTAGCGTGGTGGCGGGGCGGCCGCACGGAGCGGCCCGGGGGAGGAACGACGTGGCGACGACGGGCAGGCGCGTGGTGCGAGCGTTGCTGGCGGCGGTGCCCCTCGTGGTGCTGCTCGCCGTGGTCGCACCGGCACCGGCGGGCGCAGCGACGGCGCCCGGCGCACCTGCGGCGGGAACCGCCTCGATCACGGGGCGGACCGTGACGCTCAGCTGGGCCCCGCCGGCGTCCGATGGCGGGTCGCCCCTCACCGGCTACCAGGTCCGTCCCCGCTGGAACGGCCAAGGGCTCACCGTGCGGACCTACTCGTCGACCGCCACGACCCAGTCCATCGCCGATCTCCCAGCGGACGGCGACCTCACCTTCGAGGTCGCTGCGGTCAGCGCCGCTGGAACCAGCGGCTGGTCAGCTCAGTCCAACAAGGTCGGGTGGACCTCGACGGTCGCAGCGGCGCCGACCGGTCTCGCGATCTCCCACACCGGGTCCTCCACCCAGGTGCGGGTCACGTTCACCCCGCCCGTGGACACGGGCGGCGCGCCCATCACCGGCTACCGGATCACGCCGTACGTCGGGGGAGTCGCGCGGGAGGCTGCGGTCTACGGCAACTTCACGACGCACCTGGTCTCGGACCTCCAGGCCGGGCAGACCTACACGTTCACCGTGGCCACGCAGAACAAGCGCGGGTACGGGCCCGAGACGGCGCCGTCGCCGCCGATCGTGGCCGACGCCACGCCGGGGCTCCCCGGTGCCCCGCAGATCTTCACGGCCACCGCGGGGGACGCGAAGGCGTACCTCACGTGGTCGGCTCCCAACGACACGGGAGGCGTGGTGCTCACGGGCTACGACATCACCCCGTACCTCGGCGACGTCGCCCAGCCGGTCCAGCACCTCACCGGCACCGCCACCAGCGGTACGGCCACGGGCCTCGTCAACGAGAAGACCTACCGGTTCACGGTGGCCGCCCGGAACTCCGCCGGCGCCGGAGCCCCGTCGCCCCTGTCCGGGTCCGTGACCCCGATCTCGCTCTGGAAGCCGTTCGCCACGCCGGAGGCGTTCGTGCAGCAGCAGTACGCCGACCTGCTGTCGCGCCCGCCCACCGGCGCCGAGCTGAGCTCGTGGTCGGCGAAGCTCCGCAGCGACAGCATCTCCGCCGGTTGGCTGGCGTCGTCGCTCCGGCTCTCGAGCGACCACGTCACCCACGTGAGCCCCGTGACGCGCCTCTACTTCGCCTACTACCTGCGCCTGCCTGATCCCGGCGGGCTCAAGTACTGGATCGGGAAGAAGCGGTCCGGGCGGTCGCTCGGCGACATCTCGAACTCGTTCGCGGCGTCGTCGGAGTTCACGAGCCGCTACGGCAACATGACGAACCGGGCGTTCGTCGAACGCATCTACACCAGCGTCATGGAGCGCACCGCCGACCCGGCGGGCGTGGCGTACTGGACCAAGCAGCTCGACACGAGGAAGAAGAACCGGGGCCAGGTGATGATCGGTTTCTCCGAGTCGCCGGAGTACCAGCGCGGCAACCGGTCCGAGGTCGCGATCTGCGTCCTCTACGCCCTGATGCTCGGCAAGATGCCGACGAACCTCGAGTTCAACTCGCTGGCCGACGCCATGGACCGAGGCTCGCTCGACGACTGGGACATCGCCAAGCGCATCTACCTCCTCCCGGCCTACGCAGACCGGGTGACCTGAGCCCGCCGCCCGGGCGGCACGATCGACCCCGACGGGCGGGAGCATCTGCAAGGGTGACCCGATGCCCGCGGCCTCGCCCCGTCCCCCGCTCGATGCGTTCGGCCCCCGTTCGTGGGCTCGGCCGGAGGCCACCGGGTTCGGTCGGGTGCCCATGGCGACCCACCTGGCCCGCGACCAGGTACTGCCGCTCGACGGGCCGTGGGCGTTCGCTCTGCGGGACCGTCCCGAGGATGTGACCGCCGCCGACGTGGCCGGGTCCACCGACGGCTGGTCGGCGATCGAGGTCCCCGGTTGCTGGACCACGCAGGGCCACGACCGCCCGCAGTACACGAACATCCAGATGCCGTTCCCTGGCCCGCCGCCTCACGTGCCCGACGCCAACCCGACCGGCGTCTACCGCCGGAGCGTGACCCTGCCGGCCGATTGGACCGGCCAGCGCCTGGTCCTGCACGTGGCCGGCGCCGAGACGGTGCTGTACGTCCACGTCGACGGCGCACCGGTCGCGATGGGAAAGGACTCGCGCCTGCCCACCGAGGTCGACCTCACCGGGCTCGTCACCCCGGGCACCGCGTTCGAGCTGGCCCTGACCGTCGTGCGCTGGTCCGACGCCACCTACCTGGAGGACCAGGACCACTGGCACCACGCCGGCCTGCACCGCAGCGTGTTCGTCTACGCCACCCCGCCGGTGCACCTCGCCGACGTCCACGCCACCGCCGACCTCGACCCCGCCACCGGCGAGGGCCGTCTGCGCGTCATGGCCCACCTGGGCGCCGACGGCCACGGGCCGAGGGGGTGGAGCGTCCGCTTCGAGGCCGCCGGCCAGCAGGTGGAGGCGCCCGCGCGCTTCGAGCACCCGACCGACGGGCTCACCAACTGGCTGGTCTTCGAAGGGCGACGGGCCACGGCCGAGATCGTCGTGCCGGCCGTGGCCCCCTGGAGCGCCGAGACGCCGACCCTGCACCCGCTGCGGGTCACGTTGCTCGATGACGGTGGCGGCGAGGTCGACGCCGTGGCGCTCGACGTCGGGTTCCGACGGGTCGAGGTCATCGGCCACGAGCTCCTGATCAACGGCCGGGCGGTGCTGATCAAGGGCGTGAACCGCCACGACCACGACCCGCGCCGGGGCAAGGCCGTCACCCCCGAGGGCATCCGAGCCGATCTCGTGCTGATGAAGCAGTTCGGGATCAACGCCGTGCGGACCTCGCACTACCCGAACGACGCCCTGCTCTACGACCTGTGCGACCAGCTCGGGCTCTACGTCGTCGACGAAGCCGACCTCGAGACCCACGCCTACCTCCGCAGCCTCCTGAAGGACCCGCGGTGGGGGAGCGCCGTGCTCGAGCGCGTCACCCGCATGGCCCTCCGGGACAAGAACCACCCGTCGATCATCATCTGGTCGCTCGGCAACGAGAGCGGCAAC
>JAOBWH010000182.1 GCA_025463265.1 Ilumatobacteraceae bacterium | reverse complement strand
ATGGGTCAAAGGTGTTCATCGAGCTCGCCAAGCGCTTCAGAAGCATACTGCAACTTACATTCACTCGGCCGCTAACGAGTGACGATATGTCCACCCTCACGAACCTCGGCGTAGCTCCGATGCTCTGCGAGTCAGGAATGCCACCGCACCTAGGCGAGAGCGCTGATGATATGCATTTCAAGCCACTCTCTGTGGACGAATACGGCCGTCTTCTAGATTTCCTGAAGATCGAGCACAACGATCGCCGAGCCATCGACCGCATCATTGAACGGCGAGCGATGTCGGTTGACGAGGTTCAGGCAGCGATGAGCGACATCTCGGAGAACTGGAGCACGGTTGATGCTTGGGTGAGGGGCGAAGCCTACGTCCTCACGCCGGTCGGTACTGCCCTTGCGTACATGAGTCTCAAACAGGCAGTCGGGATGCAGCAACCGCTACTCGACTTCCTAATCTAGCCCGCTACCGGGCGGTCCTTGATGCGACCCAAGCGAAGAAGGTGAACTGGTCACGCTGGGAGGATCTCCGATGGGACGACCTCTGGACCGTGAACCTCGATGCGTTCCCCTAGTCGCAGATAGCCGGCTTACTCCCGAGCCTCAGCGGCCTTGAGCACAGCAGTGACCGTGCTGGCGTGCCACTTGGCTC
This sequence comes from Ilumatobacteraceae bacterium, assembly GCA_025463265.1. Taxonomy (GTDB): domain Bacteria; phylum Actinomycetota; class Acidimicrobiia; order Acidimicrobiales; family Iamiaceae; genus Aquihabitans. The sequence continues at coordinate 13,207 of JAOBWH010000182.1, read as the reverse complement.
CACCCTGGGACGTTGGCACGCCTGCCTCGTTGAGAGCGGTTGCAATTGCCCGGAGGCTCAACCCCTCGGCCCGCATTTCTTGAAGCCGTAGAACGGTCTCCTGGGAGGTGACCTGCGGGCGTCCGAGCTTCACACCCTCGGCCTTCTTGATCGCCAGCGCATCCTTGGTCCGCTGACCGATGAGCCTCCGCTCAAACTGAGCGAAGGTTGCGGTGACGTTCGCCATCATTTCCCCCGAGGGAGTTGAGGTGTCCACGCCGAGGTCCAGAGCCACCAGGCCCCACCCCTGCTTCTGGCTCACCTTCATGATGTTGGCAAAGTCGAGCATGGAGCGAGAGAGCCGATCCAGCTTCGCAACGACAAGCACTGCGTCCTTGTGCTGCCTCACCATCTCCAAGGCGATACGCAGACCTTCACGGTTCGCCATGCCCTTGCCCGAGATACCGGCGTCTTCATGGATCGCCACCAACTCCCAGCCTTGGCGCTCGGCCTCAGCTCGGATGGCTTGGCGCTGCGCTTCAAGTCCCAAGCCGCTCTCCGACTGCTCCGAGGTGCTGACCCGAACGTACCCGATCGCTGTTGTCATGCCCGGAGTGTACATCAATCGGTCGTTTGCTGTACAGCTTCACATCAGTGTGCTGTTATCGTCGGGCACATGACCGAGGCGCAGACATGACGGAACTCGATGACTATCTCCTTTTAGAGGGCCTGGTAAGCCGACACTACGGAAGCAGTGCCACGGTAAACCGCCTCGCATCCCCTGGCACCCCGGCAGCGAGACGGGCAAATCTGCACGTTCACGCACCGCTGTCGGATGCTGCGTACACAGCGAAACTCCTCCTCAATATCACGAAGGCGGTAGATCAAGCGTCAGCCTTCCTGGACGAGGTGCTAGCTGGCCAACTGGAAGTAGAGATCGCAATTGAGCGATCAATTGCTTCCGATTTCCCTGATGCGTCCCCGCAGATCCCTGAGGCGGCCTGGGATCTGGTCCAACGCTATAGGTCTCGGAGCCCACATCCAGAGGCCGACTCTGGCGTTGACGTCGTAAGCGCTCAGCGGGGGCAGTCCATCGATCTGGCTCTTGCGCTCACCGCACACTCTCTGCTGATGAGCGATCCGGTACAGACGGCTCTGACACTCCACTGGTTCCTGGAACGTATGCCCTTCCGCCTATCAGTGGTCCGCAAGACCGCCCCGACACCTCCCCAGACCATCCTGGAGAACATCCTGGAGAATCTAGATCCGGCCAGCACCGACAACATGCAGCTGGCGATCGACGTCTACGCAGATGGGGGCCTCTCAGTCAAGCTGTGGCGGGGCCCAGGCTCAGGCGACAGTCACTCGGAACGTCCTGAGCCGCCCCCGGTGGCCTCCTAGGCGCCTCAGAATGCGTCCATGGTCTGTTCCTGCACACCGAGAAACCTTCGCTCACAGCGCCAATTACTAAGACAAACTAGATAATTCATATGACGCTAATGAATTTGACTACCTGGCCAAATCGCCTGTACGCTTAGCAGCGGTGGTGCGGCTGAAAAAGAGAAATAGATAGGCACTCCCCCACATCGTGGGGCGGTTCTTATCCCTACCTATTCGTTGGGGTTGAACATGTATTCGGGACGGAGCTTGTTGCCATCATCGTCCGTGTAACCCGAGAGGTTCCCAAGCGAGGCTTCATAGGCCTTCGCTGCACGCTCTGGGAATCCTGCGTCAATGATGCGATCTCTGCTCTCAAGCAGACCTGGCGAATCGTTCCAACGTCTTGCTAACTCACACAGCTTGATCCAAGGATCGCTGTCATAAATGTCTTGATAATCGTCACGCATCGTTCCCAACTCTCTGCTCAGATTGTAGGACGTACTTCCATGGACCGGAGGTACGTCATCTACCATATGCACAGCGAAGCAGCGGTGGTCAAGCTCAAAGGATAACTCTTTACAACGCCCTTGCAAGGAGGATGCAACGCCACACCACAGGAGGTTGTAGGAAGGTGTCGGGCTCCCTAGCGTGCGCTCCATGAGCCAGAAGGACACCGAGCCCCGCGAGCCCATCGTCATCTGTGGGAAGGTCGTTGAGGTCGTTTCGAAGAGCGAGCTATTTATGTGGCAGAACCTATGGAATCAAGACAAGGAGGACGCAGATATCTCCGACCCGATTGTGCTGGCTCGGCTCAGGAACCTACTGCGTCAGCGAAATTCAACCGAACTCGCTTCGGAGTGAACCGTTGGCCCTTGTGATCTGCTGGCAGCACAACAACATCGTTGTAGATCAACCCGAGCAAAGCCCGCTGCCAATCCAAGCCACTTGATTCCCACGCAGTACGCAATCCCTCAAGCGTCGTTGGTAGCCCGTCTGAAACCAACGCCTTGCTGTTTCCAACGCTGACAGTTGCGGTCAGCTTTGCGATTCGACTCTCAATCAGGTTCACCAGTTCCTGATACTTGCCCTTTGACAATCCAGAATCGCCCGCCCAAAATTCCGTTTGCAGATGATCCAGTCTTTCTCGCTCTGCTTGGAGTTCACTTAAGACGGCAGAATGGTCTACGTCATCCTCTCTGGCAAGCTCGGCAAGAACCGACGGAGCGTTGAGGATGAGATGAAAAGCAGATTCACGGATCAGTTCTGCTAGTGGCTCAAGCTTGATCGTCAGCGCTCCACACGATGCAGACGAGGTTCCCTTCCTACAACTCATGCCAGGCTGACCGTTGATCTTTCCGACAACCAAGCGGCTACCGCACCTGCCACACTTCACGAACCCTGAGTAGGGCCAGCGCCTTGCGACAACTCCCCCGTTGGTTACCCGAGCGGGATTCTGCAATACAGCTACGACTCGCTCCCACGTGTCCCGATCTAAAATCGGCTCCCATACGGCGGGATAGGTCTTGCCCTTGTGCTCACGCAAGCCAGCGATTCGAGCTTGGAGAAGTGTGCGCCGAAGAACCCGGTTAATCCAGCGAGCACCTTGGGTGGTCGTGATGCCCTGTTCGTTGAATTGCTCACAGATTCCCATGAGCGATCGCCCGTCGAGCACCTGCCGTGCTGCGTACTGAAGCGCCTCGGCCTCAGCCGGGATGATGTTCCAGTCGGCGTCATAGCCGAAGCCCCTCTGTCCACCCTTGGGCTTGCCATCCTCCGCAAGCTGCTGGTGCTTCCGGGTGATGCGCCGTGACTTGTCTGCGCTCTCCTTGGCCGCAATGTTCACCATGAGTCGCACCATGAACACGTGCTCTTGGTTCGTGAGGTCGTAGTCACCGCTCAGCGTGCGAACGGTGATCGCCCCACGCTCGGCAAGATCCAACAGGTCCTCTAGCTCCCTCGGCTGGCGGTACAGCCGGTCAAGGTGCCAGACGACGACCACGGCCGCCTCAGAGGCCCTGAGAGCGTCCATAAGCCGTTCGTAGGCCGGTCGGGGCTTCCGGGCGTAACGGGACGCTGAGAGGTCGTTGTCCACCAGTGGTTCTCCGAGGACCTCAAGCCCGTTGGCTTCGCAGTAGGCGAGGCAGTCCGGAATCTGACGCCGGGTCACCGCTTCAGCCTCACCGTTCGCATCGTCCGAGATGCGGGCGTAGATCAGAGCCTTAGATAGCACAGCGTTAGGGTACCAACAGCTAGGCCGGCGATGATCCGGTTGCGCGCCGGGAACCGCCACCGTGCTGGTTCGGAACCGATCGGCGACTCGCTCACGAGCAGGCCTGAGGCCGCGATCTGTTGCTGGAGCAGCTGGTGGCGCCGGGGATAGGCCCGTTCCAGCCCGGTGGCGACGACCCCGACCGGAGCACCGAACCCGGAGCCGCCTCCGCCACCCACCAGCGCTTGGTGGGCCGCGCCGTCGATGCCGAGTGCGAGACCAGACACCACCGACACACCTCGCGCCGTGAGCTCGGCCGCCAACGATCCGGCGGTCTCCCGGCCGAGCCGCGTCGCGTTGCGAGTGCCCACGATGGCGACGGTGGGCCGGGCGAGGGCAGCATCCGAGCCGGCCAGGAAGAGCACCGCAGGCGGCTCGTGGTCCTCCACGAGCCGCTCGGGGTACCCCGCTTCGCCGAACGCGACGACCCGCTGCCCGGCGGCCTCGTGGCGGGCCAGCACCGCCTCTGCATCGAGGACGGCCGCATCCTGTGTGAGCCGGGCCCACGTCTCCGGATCTCTGGTCCGGCTTGCGACACCGTCGAACGCCGAGATCTGACGGCCTCGACCCGACCTCAGCGCGTCCCACGCCGCCGCCGCCCCGCAGGAGCGGGCACACGCTCGGACGGTGGCCGGCCCGATCCCGGCCAGCGACGAGAGTGCGACCAGGCAGGCTCGCTCGTGGCGCGCATCGTGCTCGGTGACGGACTCGGCGCTCACGCCAGCACCCCGGCGCCGAGCCGGACATCGGCCCGGAGGTGCAGGGCGGTGCCGATGTGGCTGGTGCCCAGCGAACCATCGTGACCGGCGAGATCGGCGATGGTCCGGGCCACCCGCCGCACCCGGTCGAGCCCGCGTGCACTGAGCCGCCCTGACCGGAGCGTGGCGGCCAGCAGCTCGTGCGCATCGTCGGTGAGCGGCGCCCACCGGTCGAGCTCGCTGCCCCGCAGGTGGGCGTTCGCAAGGACACCCCGTCGACCGGCGATCTCCCTCGCAGCTGCCACCCGCTCCGCAACGTCAGCGGACCGCTCCCCCGGCTCACCGCCGAGGAGCTGCTCGACGTCGGGCCGCAGGACATCGACGCGCAGATCGAACCGGTCGAGCAGCGGGCCCGACAGCCTCCGGTGGTACCGGACGAGCGCGCCGTCTGGACACCGGCACGCACCGGGCCGACCGGCCTCTCCGCACGGGCACGGGTTCATGGCCGCCACGAGGAGGAACCGCGCCGGCAGCTTCGCCGAGAACCGGGCGCGGTTGACCCGGATGACGCCCTCCTCCAACGGCTGGCGCAGGGCGTCGAGCACCGACGGCGGGAACTCCGCCAGCTCATCGAGGAAGAGGACACCGCCGTGGGCCCTCGACACCTCGCCGGGCCGCATGGCGTCGGTCCCGCCGCCGATCAGCGCGACCATCGTCGCCGAATGGTGTGGTGCGCGCAGCGGTGGACGGCTGATCAGGCCGCCGTGCAGCGTCTCGCCCGCCGCGGAGTGGATGCGGGACACCTCCATCGCCGAGGCGCGGTCCAGCGGGGGCAACAGGCCCGGAAGGCGGCTGGCGAGCATGGTCTTGCCCGCACCGGGCGGCCCGATCATGAGCAGGTGGTGCCCGCCGGCGGCCGAGATCTCGAGCGCGGTTCTCACGACCGGCTGCCCCCGCACGTCGCTCAGGTCCAGGGTCACCCGTGCCGGGGCCCGGGGCGGCGGGAGGTCGTGGTCCGGCCACGGCTCGCTGCCGCACAGCGCCGCCAGCAGCTCCTCCAGGGTCGCCACGGCTCGGACCTCGGGTCCCTGCACGAGGGCGGCGTCGGTGGCCGACGCCACCGGGACCACCACGCGGTCCGTGCGGATGGCGTCGACGATGGGCACGATGCCCGGCACGGCTCGGACGGTGCCGTCGAGGCCGAGCTCCCCCACGAACGACAGGCCCGCCACGCACGCCGGGTCGAGCTCGCCCGCAGCCACCAGCACCGCGATGGCGATGGCGAGATCGAGCGCGCTGCCGGCCTTGCGCTGAGCGGACGGCGCCAGGTTCACCGTGATCCGCAGGTCGGGCCACTTCAGGTTGCTGGCGATCACCGCCGCTCGCACGCGGTCGCGCGCTTCTCGGCACGAGGCGTCGGGCAGGCCGACGATGGTGAGGCCCGGCACACCGCGCGAGGCGTGGACCTCGACGGCGACTCGGTGGCCGTCGACGCCGACGACGATGGCAGATGGGACGGATGCGAAGCCCATGACGGCTCCTCCCCCGCCCAGCGGGCGGACGACGGTTCAGGGAGGGGCCTCGTGTCCGCCGAGGGCCGAGCGGGGCGACACTGCGTCGCGGGGCCGTCTGCCGACGACTCGGGTCAACCTACTGAGCGGGGGTGACAGCGAGCACGTGGTGCGCCTCTTCAGGAGCAGCGCCGTAACCTCGCGGTGATGGGCCTCAACCCGCACCGCAAGATGGCGAAGACCCCGGCCGACTACGCCATGGTCATCGGCGCCGTCGTGGCCTGCGTGCTGCTGTTGGCCTGGGCTCTCTTCGGCTGATGTGGGCCTACGCCGACGACGAGGTCGAGGTCCGGCGCATCCAGCCGTACCAGGCGGCCAAGCCCTACCTCTGTCCCGGGTGCCAGCAGGACATCCCGAAGGGCATGGGTCACGTCGTTGCCGTCCCGACGCAGGCGCCAGAAGACCGCCGCCACTGGCACCACGGATGCTGGGAGCACCGCCACCGTCGCCGCCCCGGCCGGACGGCCCGTCGCTAAACGTCAGAAACCCTCTCGGCGGCTTGCGAGACGCCGTGGCGTCCTGGCCGGGCAGGGGCTGAACCTGGAGAAACCTCATTGACCCCCAGCCGGGCCTCGGCCCTTGCTGCATCGCGCCCGAAGGCATCTGGCCTCACGCGCCGGAAGCGCCTTGTCATCTAGTGATGAGTAGTATATCGTGACCGCCTCGATCGGCCATCCGGCCGCACCCCATCGACGTTCCGGGCCGAGCGGCCCCAACTTCAACGAGGTATCCGATGCGAGCGTTGCTCAGAGCTCTCACCCTGGCAGTCGTCATTGCCTTTGCCCTCTCTGGGCCGGGAATCGCACTTCCCGTGTCAGCCGACGCGAGCGGCGCACCGCCCACCGCAGCCGAATCCATCGCTGCCGTGAATGCCGCCGCACCAGCGCCCGCGATTGACGCAACTCAGTCGATGGACGAACTGGTGGCGGATCAGTCGGGCACCGAGGTGTCCATCTCCACCGAACCGTCGGCTGGCACCGACATCCGCACGGCGGAAGGCAGCCTGGTGGAGATCGGCGTACCGGGCAGCGCGTCCGAGGAGGGCACCATCACCGGTTCGGAGGTTGTCTATCGGGGCGTGGCCGTGGACGCGACCGCCGTGAGCCGACCAACTGCCGAGGGAGCGCAGACACTGCTCGTTCTCGACGGCTCCGATGCGCCAACGACCTTTCGGTTCCCGATCAGCGTCGACGGCGCAGCAGCTCAGCTACGCGAAGACGCCGCTGGCGCAGTCACGGTCATCTCCCGAGAGGACGGTGAGGCAGTGGCCACCATCGCACCCGCCTGGGCAACGGATGCTGATGGACATCCCGTGCCGACGAGTTTTCGGGTGGATGGCAACGTGCTGATCCAGACTGTGCAGCACCGCGGAGCGAGCTACCCCGTGGTTGCCGATCCCAACACATGCGGAGTCACCACCTGCACCTACTACTTCAACAAGCAGCAGACAAGGGACCTTGCCAAGCTTCCGACTGCCACCGCTGTTTGCGCCTTCCTGTACAAGTTTCCCATCTTCGCTGCCGGTTGCGCTTCGGCAGGAGCGGTCGTCGCATACCAGGCGGATCGAGCGAAGGACCGCAAGATGTGCTTGAAGATCAAGTACACCCGCTTCGGGGTCACCGTCTGGTGGCCTGACATCTACTCCGGCCGCTACTGCAAGTGATCGCGAGGAGCCAGCTTTGATCACCATTGAGCAGTGGCGCCGTTATCCGTTCTCCCTTCGCCGGCGGGCCGTGTTCTGCCTCGAGGTCGCCGTTGCCGTTGCCATCGCTTGGAGGGCATCGACCGCTTGGGTCAGTTGGGCCGGGACGGGACTCATCCTTCTCGGCGACTACCTGTGGACCTGTGCTCAGGTGAGGATCGGCAGCCGCCGCCCCTCTCCCCCGTCAGACCAGCCGGTCGGGCCGGGCGGGAGCGGGCGGCGCTAGAAGGCGGACTCGATGACGTCGACCTCGCCGGGGAGGACGGCGGCGACGTCGAAGCGGATGGTCCGGGCCCGCACGGGCGGGTCTTGGGCGGCGAGCCACAGGCGGGCCAGGGTTCGCAGGCGACGCTGCTTGGTGGGCGTGACCGCCTCCGCCGGGTGGCCGTAGGCGAGCGACGACCGGGTCTTCACCTCGCAGATGACGAGGGTGCCGGCCCGCGCACACACCAGGTCGATCTCGCCCTCGCGGCATCGCCAGTTGCGGGCGACCACCGCGTACCCGTGCTGGCGGTACCAGGCTGCGGCCCGCTCCTCCCCTGCCGCCCCCAGCCGGAGACGGGCCGCGGTCACAGGTCGAGGTCGGGCTTGGCGAGCTCCTCGATGTTCACGTCTTTGAACGTGACGACCCGGACCGACGGCACGAAGCGCATCTTGGTCTGGCGGTACATGTCCCACACCCACGCGTCGGTCATGAGCAGCTCGACGCGGGTCCGGCCACCGTCGGTGTGCACGATGTGCTCGACCGCGTTGGCCAGGTAGAAGCGACGCTCCGTCTCGACCACGTACCGGAACGTGGGAGACACATCCCGGTACTCCTGGAAGAGCTGGTGCTCGATCTCGGCCTCGTACTGCTCCAGGTCGTCGGCGCTCACCGAGCGACGCTCCGGCGGCGATCTCGGGACGAGGGATCAGGCGTGCGGATCACGATGGCATCGTACGCCCCACCGGTGACATCGGGGCGAACACGCGGGCGGCGCAGCGCCACCCGGCACGACTCAGAAGTCGCGCTTCTCCTTGACCTTGGCGGCCTTGCCGACGCGATCGCGCAGGTAGTACAGCTTCGCCCGGCGCACGTCGCCACGGGTGAAGACCTCGATCTTCTCGATGATGGGCGAGTGGACCGGGAAGGTGCGCTCGACGCCGACGCCGTAGGACAGCTTCCGGACGGTGAAGGTCTCGTGGATGCCACCGTTCTGGCGGCGGATGACCACACCCTGGAAGACCTGCACGCGCTGCTTGTTGCCCTCGACCACGCGGACGTGGACCTTCAGCGTGTCGCCCGGCTGGAAGTCCGGCACGTCGGTGCGGAGGCTGGCGTGATCGATGACATCGGTGGTCTTCATGGGACTCTGATCCTGAGACGAGGAGAAGCGGGGGGAACGCCCGGCTGGGCGTTCACAGCAGAGGGCAACGTTAGGCGTCGCGGTCGGTTCGGGGCCAACCGAGCGGCGGCTCCGTCAGACGACCACACCGGCCGCGGCCGGTCGACGGGCCTCGGCTCCGCCGGTCAGATCGATGGTGGCACGCTCCGCGTCCGCTGGCCGGGCCCTGGCCGGGAGGGCGGCGAAGGCGATGGCCGCTCCTACCAGCGTGGCCAGACCTGCGACCCGGCACCCGGCGGCCATCCCGTGCAGGAAGGCGTCGGACGCAGCGTCCAAGATGGCGGGGCGGGCGACAGCGGGCGCACGGTTGGCGACCTCGACGGCGGCCACGACCGATTCCCGGGCGATGGCCACGGGCTCTGCTGGCACCCCGATGCCGGTCAGGGAATCTGCCACCTGCGGTCCGTAGAGCGACGAGAACACCGAGCCCACGACCGCCACGCCCAGCGTGCCGCCGATCTCGCGCGTCGTGTCGTTGACGGCGGAGCCGACGCCGGCCTTGTCGACCGGCAGGGACCCCATGATCGCTTCGGTCGCCGGAGCGGTGGTGAGCGCCAGCCCAGCGGCCATCATCACCATGGACGGCACGACGGCGGCCCAGTAGCTGCTCGTCCCGTCGAGGTAGGACGCCAGGAGGAAGCCACTGCTCATGGCGAGCAGGCCGGACCCCACGATGAGCTTGGTGCCGAACCGCAGGGCGAGGCGGGCGCTGATGGGCGAGATGACCGCCGCGGTGATGGCGAAGGGAAGGGTGTGCACGCCGGCCGACAGCGTGTCGTAGCCCCGGACCACCTGGAAGTACTGCGTGACGAGGAAGATGAACCCGAACAGGCCGAAGAACGCGGTGGCGACGGCCAGGCTCGCCGCCGAGAACCGTGCGTTGCGGAACACGGTCACGTCGAGCATCGGGTCGGGGCGGCGCCCCTCCCACCAGACGAAGCCGCCGAGCAGCGCCGCCGCACCGGCGAACCCTCCAAGGGTGGCCGCCGAGGTCCAGCCGTTGTCGGGGGCTTCGATCACGGTCCACACCAGCAGCGAGATCATGGCGATGGAGGCGACGACCCCGACGGGGTCGGGACGGCCGGCGTGCTGGTCTCGCGAGGTGGGCACGAGCTTCCAGCCGGCGATCAGGGCGACGGCGACGATGGGCAGGTTGACGAGGAAGATCGACCCCCACCAGAAGTGCTCGAGCAGGAACCCGCCGGCGAGTGGTCCGAGGGCCACGGCGAGACCGGTGACGCCGGACCAGGCCCCGATGGCTTTGGCGCGCTCGGTCGGCTCGGTGAAGACGCTGGTCAAGATGGCGAGCGTGGCGGGGAAGACCAGCGCGGCGCCGACGCCCATCGCGGCTCGGGCTGCGATGAGCTGGCCGGCGGTGGCCGAGAACGCAGCGAGCACCGAGGTGGCGGCGAACAGGACGAGGCCGACCTGCATGGTCCCCTTCCGTCCCCGACGGTCGCCGAGGCTCCCGGCCGCCAAGAGGAGTCCGGCGAAGACGAGCGAGTAGGCGTCGACGATCCACTGGAGCTCGCTGGTGCTCGCACCCAGCTCCCGCGAGAAGGTCACGAGGGCCACGTTCACGATGGTGTTGTCGACGACCACCAGGAACACCGTCAGGCACAAGACGGCGAGGATCGCCCATCTGCGATCATGTCGAGGATCTGTCTGTGCTGCGCTCATGCCGTCATCCCTGCTCATTTGTAGATCAATGTTCCATAGTTGTAGAACAGCGTTATGGAGTCGTCAACGTGACACCTCGCACATCTGGCATCCGCTCCCCGAAGGCGAGCGCGCCGGTCACCCGGACGCCCGCGGCCGATGTCGAGTCCGCGGTGCTCGATGCTGCCGAGCGCCTCGTCGCCGACGCCGGCCCCGCAGCGCTCACCATCCGGCGGCTCGCCACCGACGCCGGCGTCGCCCCCATGTCGATCTACAACCGGTTCGGCGACAAGGCCGGGGTGCTCGACGCCCTCTTCACCCGCGGGTTCGAGGAGCTGCACGGATGCATCACCGCCGAGGCGCGGCCGGATGCGAAGGCGACCGCGGCCGAGACCCTCGAGCGGCTCCGGCGCAGCGCTCACGCCTACCGGGCCTTCGCCGCCCGCTCCCCCGGCACCTACGCGCTCATGTTCGACCGCTCGGCCGCCGACCTGCAGCCCTCCGTCGGGGCGTTCCAGACCGCAGGCCGGGCGTTCAACGCACTCGTCGACCTCGTCGCCGACGCCCAGGCTGCGGAGGCCGTCGTCGGCGGCGGCTCGGCCGAGGTGGCCCAGCGGCTCTGGGCCAGCCTGCACGGCGCGGTCTCCCTCGAGCTCCGGAAGATCTGCTTCGTCGACGACACCGACGCCCACTTCGCAGCCCTCGTCGACACCCTCCTGATCGGACTCGCTCCCGAGAACGGCGTCCCCGGCATCGCCGACTGAAGGAGCGGCTGTGCCACGCTGACCGGGTGCGCATCGACGTCTTCACCATCTTCCCGGACCTGGTCGAAGGCTTCGCGTCGCAGGCCCTGCTCGGGAAGGCGCAGGACAAGGGCCTGCTCGACGTCCGGGCCCACGACCTGCGCGCGGAGACCACCGATCCGCACCGGACCGTGGACGACGCGCCCTTCGGCGGCGGCGCCGGCATGGTGCTCATGGCCGAACCCGTCTTCCGGGCCGTCGAGGCGGTCGACCCGCCCCGCCCGCTCTTCCTGCTGGGCCCCGGCGGTCGGACGCTCGACCAGCCCTTCGCCCGGGAGCTGGCGGACGGCGACGGGTTCAGCCTGCTGTGCGGCCGGTACGAGGGCGTCGATGCCCGGGTGGTGGACCACCTGGTGGACGGTGAGATCTCCATCGGGGACTACGTGCTCGCAGGGGGCGAGGTGGCGGCGCTGGTGGTCATCGAGGCGGTGGGGCGGCTGGTGCCCGGCGTGATGGGCAACCACGCGTCAGGCGACGACGAGTCGTTCAGCCACGGGCTGCTCGAGTACCCGCACTACACCCGGCCGGCGGAGCTCCGAGGCTGGGAGGTGCCCGAGGTCCTGCGCTCGGGCGATCACGGCCGCATCGCCCGCTGGCGCGCGGCTCAGGCGCTGGCGCGCACGATCCGCGACCGTCCCGACCTCATCGAGGCCCGAGGCGGCGTGACCTCCGCCGACGAGAAGCTGCTGCGGGAGTTCGATCTGGCTTGACCGGGCTGGCGCTCGGACCGGCCGGGTCACGCCTCTTCGGGCTCGCCCTGCAGCAGGCCCTCGGGAGGATCGACGACGATCCGATCGGGCAGGCCCGACTGGTCCGTCACGAAGACCGTGGGGATGAGCGTGCCGTCCGCCAGCTCGATGAGGTCGTTGGCCGGGTTCGGGTAGACGCCGGTGACACGGCCCCACTCGGTGCCGTCGGGCGTGACGACCGTGGCGCCCAGCAGCTCGTGGGCCCAGAGGGCGTCGTCGTCGTCGATGGGCTCGCCCCAGATGACCGAGCCGGTGAGCGCCTCGGCCGCCTCCCGGGTGTCGACGCCGTCGAGCGCCGCGATCCACTTCGTCTGGAAGGGGCGGATGGACCGGACGGTGAACGGACCGGGGTCGAGGATCCACACCGCCCCGGGCGCAGTGCGCTCGGGGCGGTCAGAGGTGATGACGGCGGTGACCTCGCCACGGAGGCCGTGGGCCTTGCCGATGCGGCCGAGCTCGAGGTTCGTCATCGCAGAGGGTTCGGTGCAGGAGCGGCGGAGCCGCCCGGAGGACCGAAGATCAGTCGACGAACTCGATGTCGACCTGGGCGCCGTCCTTGACCGCAGCGGCCCGGACGACGGTGCGGATCGACTGGGCGATGCGCCCACGCTTGCCGATGACCCGGCCCATGTCGCCCTCGCCGACGCGGACGTCGAACTGGATGCCGCCACGGCGGCCCTCAGAGGTGGACACCGAGACGGCATCGGGGTTGTCGACGACCTGCTTGACCAGGTACTCGAGCACGGAGCGGGCGTTGGCGGCGGGCTCGCCGCCATCGTCGGCGGCCTCAACCGCCTCGACGTCGTCGACCGCGTCCTCGGTGACCTCGGCGTCGCTCACGACTCGGCGGCGGCAGCCGCGGCGACCGGGGCCTCGCCCTTGAACTCGGCCCAGGCACCGGAGATCTTGAGCAGGCGCTCGACGGTCTCGGTGGGCTGGGCACCGTCACGGAGCCACTTGAGGGCCTTGTCGTTGTCGATGAGGATGACGGACGGGTCCAGGCGGGGCTGGT
>JAOBWH010000130.1 GCA_025463265.1 Ilumatobacteraceae bacterium | reverse complement strand
GGGGCTCCCCGCGGTCGAGGCCGAAGCGCAGCTTCAAGATCTCTCGCTCGCGCTCATCGAGCGGCGAGAGCAGCCGGGAGATCTCCTCGGGCAGCAGCGCGGTGGCGGCCACCTCGAAGGGCGACTCCGCGGAGCGGTCCTCGACGACATCGCCGAGCTCGGCGTCGCCGTCCTCACGGAGCGGCTCCGACAGCGAGAGGGGCTCGGCGGCGAAGCGGAGCGCCTCGGTCACCTTGTCCTCGGGCATCTCGACCTCGGCCGACAGCTCGGCGAGGGTGGCCGGGCGACCCATCTTCAGCTCGAGGCGGGCCCGGGCCTTCTGCAGCCGGGCGAGGGTGTCTCCGGCGTGCACGGGGAGGCGGATGGTGCGACCCGTGTTGGCGATGCCGCGGGTGATGGCCTGACGGATCCACCACGTGGCGTAGGTGGAGAACTTGAAGCCCTTGCGCCAGTCGAACTTCTCGACCGCGTGCATCAGCCCGAGGTTGCCCTCCTGGATGAGATCCAGCAGCGGCAGGCCCGAGGCCTGGTACTTCTTGGCGATGGACACGACCAGGCGCAGGTTGGACTGCACGAAGGTGCGCTCGGCCCGTTCGCCCTCGCGTGAGAGCCGCCGCAGCTCCCGCTTGCGGGCGGCGGTCAGCTCCTTGCCGCCGGCCTCCATCTCGCCACGGGCGGTGTTCCCGTTCTCGATGGCCTGGGCGAGGCGGACCTCGTCATCCTTGGTGAGCAGTGGATACTGGCCGATGTCGGTGAGGTACAGCCGGACGAGGTCCTCTTCGTCCCGCTCAACACGCTCTTTCGCCATCTTTCACCTTTTCCTGTAGACCTTGATACCCGGATGCCCCGGCTGAGCTTGATGGTCCGCCACCCGCACGGGGCAGCGACCTAGCCTGGGCATGAATCCGGGCTTCCCTTACGATACCGACCGGGTCAAGACCACCAAACATCCGGATTCCATGAACGACGCCTCCGCCACCTCCGCGACACCGATCGTCCCTGCTGAATGGGGCCTGCTCGACGCCGAAGCACAGCACGAGGCCTTCCCGGACACCTTCCCCATCCCCACCGCCGACGAGCGCCGGGCGCTGCGGGCGGGGGACATGGTCAAGCTGGTGTTCGTGCTCGACCCGCCACCGGCGTCGGGACCCAACGCCGAGCGGATGTGGGTCGAGGTCCGCACCGCGCTGCCCGACGACGCGTACGAGGGCTGGCTCACCAACCGCCCCAAGGTCATCACGTCGCTCGAGCCGTCATCGGTGGTGGCGTTCGACGCCCGCCACGTGGCCGGCATCGCGCTGCGCACCGACGAGGTCAGCTTCGACGTCAAGCTGCGGGCCGTCGTGAGCACCCGCCTCCGCGAGGTCCCCGGCCCGCCCGGGTGGGCCGGCTTCGACGCACCGCTCGATGCCTCGGACAGCGGCTGGAGCATCACCGCGGGCGATGAGCCCGCCGGCTACTTCGGCGACGGCGACGGCACGGACTCCGGCACCGAGGCCATGGCCCTCGGCGAGCTGGTGCAGCGGTTCCCCGCCCTGGTCGAGGTGTTCCAGGCGGGCGAGGGCGAGTGGGTCTACCGGCCGGACCACCGCCGGTACGTCCGGGTCAAGAACACCTGACCCCGACCCGCGGCCGGGGTCAACGAGCTAGGGGAGCCCGCCGGCGGCGGTCACCGCCGCGGTCCAAGCCGGATCCGGCTCGCCGCCGCCTTCGCCGAAGGTCGAGCGCAGGGCCTCGTTGAGCGAGGTGGCGGCCGGGAAGTCGGCCGGGCCCACCATGATCTCCAGGCGGGTGTGGTAGCCGAGGCGCAGCCCCCGGAGCACCGCAGCCAGCGCGCCCCGGCGTGCGGCCGTGGCGGTGGGCCCGGTGATCGCCACGAGATCGTTGAGCACGCCGGCCACCTCCTCCGACGACGCCTCGACGAACGAGGCCTTCGGGTGCTCGCGCAGCTCGGGGAGCCGGCGGTGCCAGGCCTCGGCCCGTTCCGCCGCATCGGAACGCTCGGTCCAGAACACGGCGACCGCCTCGGGATCGGCCTCCACCCGGAGCCACTCCGTGAGGGCGGCGTGCAGCCGCAGCTCGGTCCAGCACGCGTGGCCGATCCACGCCGCCGCATCGAGGATGGGCAGCCCCGGCGGGGTGAGGACAGCGGGGTCAGTCACGCGGCCGAGGTTGGTCGCTGGCCGTGCGGTCGTCAACCGCGCGCTCGGCGCCGTCGTCGACGTGGAGCAGGACGAACTCGGCTCCTACCGCCACCGGGTGGCTGCGCCCACCGAGCTCGGCGACCAGGACCGAGGCCAGGATCAACACCGCACCCGCCGCGCCGCCGATCCCGAGCGCCTCTCCGGCGAGCGCGCCGAGCACGGCGGCCGACACCGGCTCCAACAGGAGGATGATCGCCGCCTGGGACTCGGGTACGACGCGCTGCGCCCACGTCATGCACCAGAACGCCGCCGCGGTGGCACCCACCCCGCAGAAGGCGGCGGCGAACCAGACGCCGGCGTCGAAGGAGTAACCGCCCGGCGCGAAGAAGCCGGGGACGAAGCAGCACCCGCCCACGGTCAGCGCCTGCCACATGGTCAGCCGGATCGGGTCGTGGTGCTCGGCCACCTCGCCCAGCACCACGATGTGGACGGCGAAGAAGAACGCAGCGCCGACCGTGAGCAGCTCGCCGGTGCCGATGCCGTCCACGCCTCCCGAGAGGAGGACGAGCCCGGCGACGGCGAGCAGCACGCCGATCAGCACGTTCAACGGCGGGGCGATCCGGGTCCGGGCCACCCCGATCAGGGGCACGATCACCACCAGCAGGTAGGTCAGGAACGCCGAGGTGGCGGAGGTCGTGGTCTTCAGACCGGTGGTCTGGAGCAGGAACCCGGCGAGCAGGGCAAGGCCGGCGAGCACCCCGTGGCGCACCTCACGGGGGGTCGTACGCTTCCGCCGGGCGAGCGGCCACAGCACAGCGGTCCCGATCAGGAACCGCACAGCGAGGAACGGCAGCACCGCCGCCCGGTCCACCGCCGCCTGGACCACCAGGAACGTCGAGCCGAACAAGAAGCCGGCCAGGGCCAGCACCAACCGGCCGCGGGCGCGCGACGGCAGGGCGGGCACGGCGGGGTCGGTCACCTCAGGCGGGCTTCGAGCGTTCGATGATCCGCCGCACCCGCATCAGCGGTAGCCGTTCGTGATGGGGAGCCGGCGGTCCTTCCCGAACGCCTTCGCCGTGATCCGGGCACCGATCGGGCTCTGGCGCCGCTTGTACTCGGCGTTGTCCACGAGGCGGGTCACCCGGCGCACGGTGGCGTCGTCGTGGCCCCGGGCGATGAGCTCGGGCACGGTGCGGTCGTGTTCGATGTAGCCCTCGAGGATCGGGTCGAGCACCTCGTAGGGCGGCAGCGACTGGTCGTCGCGCTGATCGGGGCGGAGCTCCGCAGACGGGGGCTTGGTGATGACGCCCTCGGGGATCACCGGCGTCGGGCCCTGGGTGTTGCGCCAGCGGCACAGGTCGTACACCCGGGTCTTGTACACGTCCTTCAGCACGGCGTAGCCGCCCACCGTGTCGCCGTAGAGCGTGGCGTAGCCGACGGCGACCTCCGACTTGTTGCCGGTGGAGAGGACGATCCAGCCGAACTTGTTCGACAGCGCCATGAGGGTCATGCCCCGGAGCCGGCTCTGGAGGTTCTCCTCGGTGAGATCGGCGGGCCGGTCCGCGAACGAGGGGGCCAGCATCTCGAGCAGGGCGGCGTGGCCGGGCTCGATCGGGATCGTGCGGAAGTCGGTCATGCCGAGCCTGTCGGCCAGCAGCGCAGCATCGCTCTTGGAGTGGTCGCTCGAGTACCGCGAGGGCATCGACACGCCGTGGACGTGGTCGGCGCCGATGGCGTCGACCGCGATGGCGGCGACGAGCGTGGAGTCGATCCCGCCCGACAGCCCGATCACGACATCGGTGAAGCCGTTCTTCCCGAGGTAGTCGCGGGTGCCCAGCACGATGGCCCGGTACACCTCCTCGTCGGGGTGGAGCGGCGGCGCGACGGTGGCGGGCAGGAGCGGCGCCTCCGACGAGTTGCGGCGGGTCTCGGTGGCCTCGACCTCCTCGCCCCTGGTCGCCTCGATGGGCAGGAGCAGGTCCGTGGGACGACCCCGTGGATCCAGGAGGCGCTTGCGGTAGACCGGCTCGATGTCGAGGTCCACGATCATCACGTCCTCGACGAACTGGGGCGATCGGGCGAGGAGCGTGCCCTCGGCGTCGAACACCATCGAGCCGCCGTCGAACACCAGCTCGTCTTGGCCACCGACCTGGTTCACGTAGATGAGCGCACAGGACGCATCGGCCGCGCGCGTGGCCATCATCCGCTCGCGCCGGGCGAGCTTGTCCTCGGCGAAGGGCGAGGCGTTGAGGTTCACGATGAGCTCGGCGCCGCTGTCGGCCTGGTCGAGGATGGGCCCGGCCGGGTTCCATGCGTCCTCGCAGATGCTGACGCCGACGCTGATGCCGCCCACCGACCACAGCTGCGCCGCCTCCCCGCCCCTCGCGAAGTAGCGGGCCTCGTCGAACACGGCGTAGTTGGGCAGCTCGCGCTTGTGGTACACCCCGACCACCTCGCCGTGGGCGCAGATCGCCGCCGCGTTCCAGAGATCGCGACCGTCATCGACGAAGCCGACGACGGCCACGCAGTTGCGGGTCTCCGCCGCCACCTTCTCCAGCGCCGCCCGGTTGTCGGCGATGAACCCCGGCTTCAGCAGCAGGTCCTCGGGCGGATAGCCGGTGATGGCGAGCTCCGGGAACACAGCCAGGTCGCACCCCGACTCCTCGGCGGTGTGGAGCGCCTCGATGATGGCGGCGGTGTTCTGGTCGAGCGCGCCGACCTGCGTGTTGATCTGGCAACTGGCGATCCGGAGGCGACCCATGCCCGAAAGCATGTCACGGCCGCCGCCCGGTCACGCCGGGCGGCCGACCTCGGGGTGGTCTTGGGGACCTCGAGCGGCGCGCACGTCGTCCTCGGTGGCCACGAGCCGACGGTGCGACGCAGACGTAGGGTCGCGGGCGATGGAACTGATCGCGATCCCGCTCGTCGGCGGCCCGGCGCAGGTGATGGTGCACGACCTGCCTGCGGTGGCCGGACCCCACGGGGTGCTCGGCGTCGACGTGGCCGCCCGCACGATCGACGGCCGCCACTGGACCGTCATCCAGCTGCTCCTCGACGACGACCATCCGCTGTTCGACCGCAGCCTGCTCGACGCGCCGGTCGTCGCCGAGGTCCGGACCCACGGCCACGCCGACTGCGGCGAGCCGGTCGCTCTCGCGCTCGAGCCGTTCGACCACGATGCCTTCCGCCGCCAGCTCGCCCACGAGCACGACGGCGGCGAGTCCACCACTCGTGGCGTCCTGGTCCGCACCGGCGGCGAGCTGCCGCCGCCCTACGTGCGCCTGGCGTTCCTCCCCATCGAGCTGGCCGAGACCGCCGGAGCCGACCTCCTGGTCCGCCGCACGACGGTCGGCGAGCTGGTGGCCGGCGTCGAGGCCGCCTACACCAGGGGCGAGATCACCGCCGACGACCGTCGCGCCCTCCTCACCACCATCGAGCAGCGCCACCCCACCCCGGCCGCGTGAGCCGGCCGGTCAGCCGTTGATCGCCGCCGCAAGGAACGGGGGGTCGGTGATGGCAGGGCAGTGGCCGCCGGGGAAGCGGACGATCTGGTCGGGTGAGCTCACCCGGACCGCCATCTCCTCCTGGATCGAGGTCGACACCGGGCGGTCGCGCTCGTTGAGCACGTAGGTCACGGGCACGCCAGCGACCCGGGACCAGTGGATCGGCTGGAAGTAGTGGTGGACGCCATCGGGCACGCAGCGGACCGGGTCGCCGGCGAAGGCGAGATCGTCGTCGCTGAGCGGACCACCGCCGTACGCGCTCCGCAGCGACTCCGGGTCGTCGGGCACGCCGAGCATGCGGATGATCTCACCGCGCCCCTTCGCGTCCTCCACCGCCCAGAGCAGACCCTCGCGGTGGTGCGGCTTCATGCAGTCGATGCCGAGGCCGCCCTCGGCCGGCACGAGGGCGCCGTTCAGGACGATCCGTGGCACGTCGTGGCCCGCGGCGCGCAGTCCGGCGACCACGCCCGGGACCGGAAGGGCGCCCGATGAGTGGGCGACGACCACGATCGGGTCATCGATGCCCGCTGCGACCACGTCGGCGAGCACCGACGCCACCTCGTCGTCCACGGTCGTGAGACCGACATCGCCCGGCTTGGCGTTGCGGCCGGGCAGGTCGACGGCGAGCGACGGAGTGTCGAGGAGGGCCACCACCCGGTCCCAGAACCGCCCGGTGGAGCCGCCGCCGTGGATCAACAAATAGGTCACGGCGGCACCGTAGCGACGACCAGACTTCGGCCGTGACCGCCGCATCCGCTGCCGCCATCCGTTCCGCCACCGCGGACGACCTGGAGGACGTGCTCGGTCTGCGTCTGGCGTTCATCGCCGACCTCCGCGGCGTCGACCCGTCGACGTTCGAGCCGGCCTTCGTCGACGCGACCCGTGCCTACCTCGACGATGTCGCCGCCCTCGGCCGCATCCGCTCCTGGCTGGCCGAGGACACCGACGGGTCGGCGGTGGCCGTCCTCTCGGTCCTGCGCAACGACGCTCCCCCACTGCCCGAGCAGCTCCTCGCCCACGAGGGCTACATCGTCAACCTCTGGGTCGCGCCCGCGGCCCGCCGCCAGGGTCTGGCCCGGGCGCTCCTCCAGGCGGCGATCGACGCCGCGCCGGGCTGGGGCCTCCGCCGCCTCTACCTCCACGCCACCGACGACGGCCGCCCCCTCTACGAGGAGACCGGCTTCGTCCCGGACGCCCGCTGGATGGGCCTCCGGCTCGCCGGCTCGCCCTGAGCCGCCCCGCGCTCACCCTCCGTCTGGATCCTGACGGCACAGGAGCGGCACCACGAGCACCAGCCTTCCTAGGACAGCGGGAAGACCTCGGCGCGCGGGAAGCGGGCGACGGAGCGGTACCAGCGGGAGGCGAAGCGCCAGCCGCCGTAGCCCTCCTCCTCGGTCTTGCGGTAGGTGTCGCGGTACAGGCCGAAGGACTCGTCGCGCTTGCGGCCACCGTCCTCCAACCGGAGCTCGCACATGAACATCCGGGCCTTGGCCGCCGCCGGGTCCGCGGCGGAGGCCTCGATGTGGCTGTTGAGGATCACGAACTGGAAGAACGAGAACCGCTCGATCGCGCCGGACACGAAGTCGGTGAGCGCCTGCGGCCCCTCGATCTGCACGGCCGGCCGGGTGACCAGGTCCAGGGAGATGGTGGCGTCCGGCAGGAAGAGGCCGCGGACCTGCTCCCAGTCCCGCCGGCTGACCCCGTCGGCGTACGCCCGCTGGAGCCGGTCGATCGACGAGTGGTCGAGGAGGGCGTCGAGCTCGGGGTTCATCGTCCGATCGTACGTGCCGGACCGGGAACGGTCCGGGGGGCCCGGACGCGCCACTGCCGGCCTCCCGAAGGAGGCCGGCAGCAGGCACAACCGATCGGGCCGGGGCCCGTCGGACCGGTGGTCAGTCCCCGGCAGCGGCCGAGCAGACCGTGTTGGTGATCAGCGCAGCCACGACGTAGGGGTCCATGTTGGCGTTCGGGCGACGATCTTCGGCGTAGCCCTTCTTCTCGACTGCGACCTGCCACGGGATGCGGATCGAGGCGCCGCGGTTGGACACGCCGTAGGAGAACTCGCTCCAGGGGGCGGTCTCGTGGGCGCCCGTCAGGCGGTCCTCGATGCCGGCGCCGTAGGCCCGCACGTGCTCCTCGGCCTTGGCGCCGAGGGCCTCGCACGCCGCGATGATGGCGTCGTAGTCCTCACGCATCGCAGCGGTCGAGAAGTTGGTGTGGCAGCCCGCACCGTTCCAGTCGCCCTTGGCCGGCTTCGGCTCGATGGTGGCGGAGATGCCGAACTCCTCGGCGATGCGGTAGAGCAGCCAGCGGGCCACCCACAGGTGGTCGCCCACGGCGAGCGGCGCGAGCGGCCCGACCTGGAACTCCCACTGGCCGGGCATGACCTCGGCGTTGATGCCCGAGAGGCCGATGCCGGCCTCGATGCAGGCCTCCATGTGGGCCTCCACCACGTCACGGCCGAACACCTCGTCGGCGCCGACGCCGCAGTAGTAGAAGCCCTGCGGCTCCGGGTAGCCACCGACCGGGAAGCCCAGCGGGCGTCCGTCCTTGAAGAAGGTGTACTCCTGCTCGATGCCGAACCACATCTCCTGGTCGCCGTACTTGTCCTCGACGGCGCGCAGCGGGGCCCGGGTGTTGGTGGGGTGCGGGGTGTCGTCGACGAGGAAGACCTCGCACATCACCAAGATGTCGTCGCCGCCCCGGATCGGGTCCGGGAAGACGGCCACGGGCTTGAGCACGCAGTCCGAGTTGTCGCCGGGCGCCTGGTTGGTGCTCGAGCCGTCGAAGCCCCAGATCGGCAGGCCTTCCGGCGTCGCCTCCCGGCCGTCCTCGAGGATGCGGGTCTTGGAGCGCAGGCGAGCGGTGGGCTCGGTCCCGTCGATCCAGATGTACTCGGCCTTGTAAACCACGGAATTCTTCTCCATCGTCGGTGCCCCGGCCCCTGGTGGGACGGGTGGATCCGTTGTGCGGGACGCACCCTAGAAGCGCTGTCGCGCTCCGTCGTTTCCCGATTGTGAACGGACTGTGAACCAGAACGTCCGTCTCTCGGGCTCGGAACGGCGATCGCGAGCGGCCGGAGGTCGCGGGGCCATGTTCCCGGCACGTTCCCAGGCCCTTGCGCCTTTGTGAACGGAACGTGAACCGGACCCCTTCCAGGTTGCTCATCGAACACTCCGGGCGTGAGGATGGCTCCGTGGATCGCCAGAAGGAATACGTGCTGCGCACGGTCGAGGAGCGAGGGGTGCGCCTGGTGCGCCTCTGGTTCACCGACGTGCTCGGCCAGCTGAAGTCGTTCGCCATCTCCCCAGCGGAGCTCGAGAACGCCTTCGAGGAGGGCATGCGGTTCGATGGCTCGGCCATCGACGGCTTCAGCCGGATCCAGGAGAGCGACGTGCTCGCCCGGCCCGACGCCCGCACCTTCGAGCTCCTGCCGTGGGCCGAGCGCGACGAGACCTCGGCCCGCATGTTCTGCGACCTGACCACGCTCGACGGGACCCCGTTCGCCGGTGACCCCCGCCAGGTGCTGCGCCGCAACCTCGACGCCGCCCGCGAGCGGGGCTACTCGTTCTTCGTCGCCCCGGAGATGGAGTTCTTCTACTTCGGCTCCGGCGATCCGTCGAAGCCGCTCGAACCGCTCGACACCGGCGGCTACTTCGACCTGACCACCGCAGACGTCAGCTCGGACCTCCGGAAGAAGACGATCCACCACCTCGAGGCCATGGGCATCCCGGTGGAGTACTCGTTCCACGAGGACAGCCCCAGCCAGCACGAGATCGACCTGCGCTACACCGACGCCCTGTCGATGGCGGACAACGTGATGACGTTCCGCCTCGTCGTGCGGGAGACGGCGCTCGAGCAGGGCGTGTACGCCACCTTCATGCCGAAGCCGCTCACCGGGGTCCAAGGATCGGGCATGCACACCCACCTGTCGCTCTTCGAGGGCGACAGCAACGTGTTCCACGACCCCACCAACGATCACCCGCTGTCGAAGACCGGCCAGGCCTTCGTCGCCGGTGTGCTGCACCACGCCGCCGAGATCACCGCGGTCACCAACCAGCTCGTGAACTCGTACAAGCGCCTGATCGTCGGGACCGAAGCCCCGTCGCACATCACCTGGGCGCAGAACCACCGGGCCGCCCTCGTGCGGGTGCCGGCCCAGAAGCCGGGCAAGGAGTCCTCGGTGCGCATCGAGTACCGGTCGCCCGACCCCGCCTGCAACCCCTACCTGGCCTACTCCGTGCTGCTCGCCGCCGGCCTCAAGGGCATCGACGAGGGCTACACGCTGCCCGTCGAAGCCACCTCGTTCCTCGACCTCTCGCCCCAGGAGCGATCCCAGGCCGGGATCGGCGACCTGCCGCAGTCGCTGTCCGAGGCCCTCGATGCCATGGAGGGATCCGAGCTCGTCCGCGAGGCGCTCGGCGACCACATCTTCGAGTGGTTCCTGCGCAACAAGCGGGCGGAGTGGGCCGAGTACAAGGCCCAGGTCACCCCGTTCGAGCTCAACCGGTACCTCCCGGCCTGGTAACCACCGTGGAACCGCTGCTCGTCCACCCCGATCCCCCTCCGCCGGAGCTCGCCCGCCTGCTCGATCTGGGCGGCTACGCCTGGAAGCCGTGCGCCGATGAGCGCGTCGCCGTCAACCAGACCCCCGACGACGGTTGGGGCGGGGCCATCGTCGTCATCAACGAGCAGTCCGACGCCGCCTGGGCGCTGTGCCGGGCCATCCGCAAGGGCGACCTCCCGGTCGAGCCCCTGATGCTGCTCATCGCCGGCAACCGCCTCGATGAGCTCGACCTGCGCGACGAGCTCTACGACGACTTCTGCCTCGACCCGTTCCACCCCCGTGAGCTCGAGGCCCGCCTCCGCCACCTGTTCTGGCGCACCGGCTTCGGTGCGGCGCCGGAGCTGGTCGAGTACGGCGGCCTCGTCCTCAACCTCGAGACCTACCAGGCCGTCATCGACGGCGAACCGCTCGACCTCACCTACATGGAGTACGAGCTGCTGAAGTTCCTGGCCCAGCACCCGGGCAAGGTCTTCACCCGCGAGACCCTCCTCAGCCGGGTCTGGGGCTACGAGTACTACGGCGGCGCCCGCACGGTCGACGTCCACATCCGACGCCTCCGCGCCAAGCTCGGCGAGGAGCACGCCAACCTCATCGCCACGGTGCGCTCCGTGGGCTACCGCTTCGGCCAGAGCCGCTGGGGCGGGTAGCTAGCCCCCCTGGGTGTCGGGGACGCCGGTGGTGGCCGGCGCGGGGGCTGAGGTGGTGGTCGCCGGTTCCGGGGGATGGACGTCGAAGGCGGCGCCCAGCTGGCCGACGAGCCACGAGTTCCAGAACCAGACGGCGGCGGGCGGGTCGAAGTGGGATCCGTCCTCGCGCAGCGCGATGCCCTCCGGCGTGGCCGGAAGGGCCTTGCCGTCGGCATCGCACAGCTTCTGCTCGGGATCCACGAGGCGGACCCAGCCGGCGTTGTGCAGCGCCACGTTGCGCACCCGCTCGTTGACCCAGTCGATGCGCTCGGCGTCCTGGCGCTCGTGGCCGAGGCGGGCCGCGTTCGGGGCGAAGCAGGGCACCAACGGCATCACCGTCGCCGCGCCGATGCCGCGGTACTTGTCGACGCGCTCCTGGATCCGCTCCTCCAGGAACTCGGCGTAGCGCTTCGTCCCGACGCGGTAGCTCCTGCCCTGGTACTCGTGGTCGTACACCTCCCACGCACCCACCCACAGCAGCACCGTGTCGGGGCGCTCGCCCAGGCCCTTGAGCTCCACCAGGTCCGCCTTCTGGCACCCCTCCCCGTACTGCTCGGGGTCGCGGCCCTTCACGATGAACTTCGAGTCCGGCGGCATGAGCCCGCACCCGATGACGGCACGGTCGGCGATCGTCACGCTCGGATCGACGCCGCCGCCCAGCTGCCAGGCGAGCGACCAGCCCACCGAGTCGCCGGCGACCATGACTTTGAGCGGACGGCCCAGGCGGTTCGCCGGGTTGACCGACGCCACCGGGTCGACCACCACGTCGACGGCCCCGGTGAACGGCCCGGGCGGGCCTTCGTCGATGGGCGGAGCCGTGGTGGTGATGGCGGCCTCCGCCCGCAGCTTCGCCTCCTCGGCCTTGCTCAGGCCGATGGCCTCCTCGTCGCTGACCTTGGTGTACTCGGGCTCCTCCGGCGCACCCGCCGCGACCCCGACGACGACGCCGACGACCAGCACGAGCGCCATGGCGGAGAACGCGGCGCGCGGGATGCGCCGGCGGTCCGAAGGAGACCGGGCGCCGAACCCGGCCGGGCGCTCGCCGGTGCGGATCGGCTCCTCGACCAGCCAGAACGACAGCGCGGCGAGGGCGACGGCGACGGCCACCACCGCCGCATCGAGCGCATAGCCCTCGACGCCCCAGTACTCCGAGAGGAACACCTGCGCGGGCCACGACCACAGGTAGATGCCGTAGGACCGGCGGCCGACCCAGACGAGGACCGGATGGGCGAGCACGGCGTCGAGCGGCCCGCGACCGGTGGCCACGCCCGACACCAGCACCACCGCGCACACGGCGAGGGCCTGGAACGCTCCCTGGTACATGACGGCCTCGGCGTTGGAGCCCCGGAGGAAGAACCCGAGCACCGGGATGAGCGCCAGGGTGCCGGCCACCGACCAGCGCGCCGCCCAGGTGCGGCGGTCGGCCCGGGTCCGGCCGGCCTGCGACGCCGGATCCCACCACGACCCGAGCAGGGCCCCGCCGAAGAGGGCGAACACCCGGGTGTCGGTGCCGTAGTAGATCCGCGACAGGTCCATGCCGTCGGTCGCGGCGAACGCCATCCACCCGGCCGACACCACCATCGCCACCCCGGCGACGATGCCGACGCCGCGCCGGAGGTGGTCCCTGGTGACCTTGGCGAGGAGCACGACCACCAGCGGCCACAGGACGTAGAACTGCTCCTCGATCGCCAGCGACCAGGTGTGGCGAAGCGGGCTCGGAGCCAGGCCTGAGGCGAAGTACGACTGCCCGCTCAGCACGAAGCGCCAGTTGGCGACGTAACCGATGGCGGCCAGGGCGTCGAAGCGGATCGCGCCGAGCCGGAAGGCGGGCAGCCACAGCCGGGACCCGATGGACACGGCGACCAGCACCACGAACAGCGCCGGCACGAGCCGCTTGAACCGGCGGATCCAGAACGATCCGAGGGCGATGCCACCGTTGCGCTCGCGCTCGGCGAGGAGGAGCCGGGTGATCAAGAAGCCGCTGATCACGAAGAAGACATCGACCCCGAAGAAGCCGCCGGGCAGCTCATCGAGGTGGTACGCCACCACCGCCAGCACCGCAACGGCCCGCAGGCCGTCGAGGGCGGGGATGTAGCCGGGCCGGCCAGGGCGCGGGTGACCGGCGACGGCCTCGTCGACCGCGGCGAGCCCCGCCTCGGACGACGGAACCGGCTCGGCGGCCGTGGCCTCGATCTCGACAGGGACGTGATCGACCGGCCGAGGAGCGACCGTCCGGGGAGCCACCGCTGGCCGAGGCGTGGGCTGCGGGCCGCCCCGGTTCGGACGGGGTGGCGGCTGGGGACCCATGACCCGACCACGGTACCGCCGCCCTCCGTTGCGCTCCCAGCCACCGGGGGACCAAGATGGGCCCCATGTGGGGTCCCGTCATCATCGTCATCGTCCTGATCGCCGCCATCCCGATCTCGGTGCTGATCTCCGGGGCCGTCGCATCGGGGCTCCTCGGCTACTTCCTCAAGGAAGAGGCCGAGACCAGCCACGAGGGCAGCGAGCTCATCGCCACCAACGTCTGAAGCCGCCGCACCCGGTCGGATCCGACCCGACCCGGGTCGGTCGGATCGATCAGCCGGTGAAGGCCCAGGCCTCGATCTCCACCCGGGCTTCGAGGGGCAGAGCGGAGACCTGGATGCTCGAGCGAGCCGGGCGAGGCTCGGGGAACGCTGCGGCGTAGCGCTCGTTGAACTCGCCGAACTGGGCGAAGTCCACGAGGAAGCACGTGGTCTTCACGACGTGCTCCAAGCCGAGGCCGTGCGCCGCGAGCTGGGCGCTCAGGTTGGCGATCACCTGGTCGACCTCGCCCGCGAAGTCCGCCACCAGGGCGCCGTCGCGCAAGCCGATCTGTCCCGACACCACGACCCACTCGCCCGCCGCGACCGAAGGCCGATAGGGCAGTCCCGTCGGTTCGGCCATCAGATCGCTCCTCGCGTGGGCAGGTCGGTGGGGCAGCCCTGGTGCAGCCACACGGCGGCGGCGACCGCGGCGAACACGGCGTCGGATCCGTTGACCGGCGGGCCGGCGGCGGGATCGATCTCGACGTCGATCGGTGGGGTCTCGATGGCCCGGGGGATCCCGAAGGACCGGATGGTCAGGTCGTGCACCGTGCCGTCGGCGTCGACGGCGAGCCCCTCGCTGGTGATCCAGCCGTACGCCATGTGGGCGGCGCCGATCGCGTAGGACCGCAGGACGACCTCGTCGAGCGGATCGCCCGCCGCCACCCGGACGCGGATGCGGCCGTCGACGACCTCGGCCTCGGCGGTGCCGCCGTCCGGCCCGGTGACCGGGACGAGCGAACCTCGCGCGCCGGCGAGCAGCACGGCGGCTTCGGCCCAGCCCGCGGCTCGGGGGTGGGCCGACGTGGGGGGACCTGGGGCGTCGACCTCGGTGACCACCAGGGCGGGAGCGAAGCGGGCGACGGCCTCGGCGATGCCAGCGGTGCGCACGACCACCAGCTGCCCGGTGCCGTCGGGGTCGGCGCCACCGGCGACCGGCGGGCGCTTGGCACCCAGGCGCACCACGTCCTCTCGGGACCACAGCGCGCGCACGGGGCGGCCGTGGCGGTCCGCCAGCTCGCGGGCGGCGGCACCGAGGTGGCTGGCGTCCTTCGCCCCGAACGCACCGCCGTTGGCCAGCGACGACACCGGCTCGCCGCCCGGCTCGCACCAGGTGGCGTCGGTCTCGAGGTAGCCGGGCTCCACCCAGCTCGTCCGCAGCGTGGCGGCCCAGTCCCCTGCTGGCAGGTCGAGCGGCGGCGTCGGGTCGACCGTGGTGCGGCGACCCTGGACCTTGCCGGCCCGCTCCCGTGCCTCGTGGACCGATTCGCCGACCACCCACTCGCCGTCGGCGGCCAGCACGGCGACCAGCGCGCCCTCCGGTGCGGTGTCGTCGGCGAAGCCGCCACGCCCGAGGGCGACGGCAGGCGACACGAGCTGGCGGGCGCCGCCTTCGATCTCGGCCCGTGCCGCAGCGGCGTCGAGGTCCCGGGCGGGAGCCGGCTCCCCCAGGGCGTCCCAGGCCTCCACGATGGTCTGCCAGCCCGTGCACCGGCACAGGTGGGCCTGCAGCGAGCGCTCCACGGCGGCGTGGTCCTCGACCGGCGTGCCCTTGGCCCGCAGGGCGGACAGCCGCACCACGATGCCCGGGGTGCAGAAGCCGCACTGGCTGCCTCCCGAAGCGCACAGCGCCTGGGACCAGTCGGCGGCGGCCTCGCCGTCGAGCCCGTCGACCGTGGTGATCGACCGGCCGTCCACCCGGCGGACCGGTGTCACGCACGACACGCGGGGCGATCCGTCCACCAGCACGGTGCAGCACCCGCACTGGCCTTGGGGGCTGCACCCGTCCTTCACCGATGTGATCCCCAGTTGATCCCGGAGGGCACCGAGCAGCGTGCCGCCGTCGTCGTCCACCACCACCTGCACCCCATCGACGATCAGCTGCACCGTGGCAGCAGCAGAAGAAGGAGCAGGAAGCACCGGCCGACCTTAACGAGTGAGGGAGACGGCCCCCATCCGCGTCCCGACCAGGCGACCTGAGTAGAACGGTTGGAGGTCCCTCGGACCCTCGTCGTCCTTTTCGTCCGTCACCCTGCAGGAGCATTCGTGGAGTCGGGTCTGCGCACCCCCGATACTCCGGGCGAGACCGGAGGCCTGATCGTCATGGTCCGGCCGGACCCTGCGGATGCGGCGCGGGCGATCGCGGAGGACCTCCGGGCGGAGCTGGCGATCGGCGGCGAGGCCACGGAGCGGGCGGTCGAGCGGCTCCACCTGCGGGAGCTCGAGCACCGCGATCTCGACGGGCTGGCGGTGGCGATGCGCCGAGCCGAGCTCATCCGCGACCGGACCCGTGACGCGGTGTCGAGCCGCTTGTCCGTGAGCCTCAACACCCGCGTCGCCATCCATCCGGACACGCTGCGCCGCGCTGCCGCCGAGCTGCTCGCCGCCGAGACCGCGCTCCAGACCGCCATCGCGCTCGACGAGCGGTCGGTTCGCCGGCGGCGACGGGTTCGCCGGGGCGGCGCCTCCTCCGCCACGGTGGCCGGCGTCGTGGTCGCGGCG
>JAOBWH010000121.1 GCA_025463265.1 Ilumatobacteraceae bacterium | reverse complement strand
GTGGGTGAGGGCTGGGAGGCAGCGGCGGTGCTCGACCGGCTGGGCATGACGCCGCTGGTCGACCGGGACACGGCCACCCTCTCGGGCGGGCAGGCGAAACGGGTGGCCCTGGCCCGCGTGCTGGTGACCGAGACCGACCTGCTCATCCTCGACGAACCCACCAACCACCTCGACATCGACGCCATCGCCTGGCTCGAGGACCGCCTCGCCGGCCACCGAGGCGGGTTGATCCTCGTGACCCACGACCGCCACGTCCTCGACCGGCTCACGACCCGCATCCTCGAGCTCGACCGGGGGAAGGCGTTCGGCCACGATGGCGGCTACTCGTCGTACCTGGAAGCCCGGTTCGAGCGGGAGGCCCAGGCGGCCACCACCGAACAGGTGCGCAAGAACCTGGCGAAGAAGGAGCTGGCCTGGCTGCGCCGCGGTGCGCCCGCCCGGACGGCGAAGCCCAAGGCCCACATCCGCTCGGCCACGGCCATCGTCGAAGGCCGCGCCGACGCTCCTGCCCGGCGCGGCGAAATGCCGCTGCACGTCGAGACCCCGCGCCTCGGCGACCAGGTCATCGAGCTGCACGGCGTCGGCCACCGCTTCGGCGGTGACGCGCCCTGGCTGTTCCGAGGCGTCGACCTCATGCTCGATCCCCGCGAGCGCCTCGGCGTCGTCGGCCCCAACGGCGCCGGCAAGTCCACCCTGCTGCAGGTGATGGGTGGACGCATCGCCCCCGCCGAGGGCCGCGTCGTCGTGGGGTCCACCGTCGAGCTGGCGGTCTGGGACCAGCGCGGTGCGGACCTGGACCCGGCGGTGCGGGTGCGCGACGCCGTCGCCGGCCCCGCCCGCAAGGCGGACTGGTCGGATTCGTCGCTGCTGGAGCGGTTCTGGTTCGACGGGGATGCGCAGTGGGCACCCATCGGGACGCTGTCGGGCGGGGAGCGGCGGCGGCTCCAGCTCCTGCTCACGCTGGCCAAGCGGCCGAACGTGCTGCTGCTCGACGAGCCCACCAACGACCTCGACCTCGAGTCGCTGCGGGCGCTGGAGGACTTCCTCGACGACTGGCCCGGCGCCCTCGTCGTCGTCAGCCACGACCGTGCCTTCCTGGAGCGGACCGTCGCCGACGTGGTGGTCATCGACGACACCCACGACGTGGAGCGCCTCCCGGGCGGCTACGCCACCTGGGAGCAGAGCCGCCGCCACGACGCCCGGTCACCGGCCCCCAAGGCCGGGCCCAAGGCCGAGGCGGCCACCACCGCGGCGCCGTCGGCGAAGGCCCGGACGCCCTCCACCCTCAACCGCCTCATGCGCGACACCGAGAAGGAGATGCGCAAGCTCGACAAGAAGAGGTCAGCGCTGGCCCGGGAGCTGGCCGCCGTCGACGGCGCCGACCACGTTGCGCTGGCCGCGGCCGGCCAGCAGCTCGCTGCGGTCGACGCCCAGCTGGCCGAGACCGAGGAGCGCTGGCTCGCCCTGGGCGAGGAGCTCGAGGGCTGAAGCCCGGGTCCCGCCCCCGTGGTTGACTGCCTGGCGATGGCCACGAAGGAACCCGAGATCACCGAGCCGGTCGACCTGTGCCTCCCGGGTGGCAAGCAGCTGAACCCGGCGGCGAAGGGGTGGTCGCGCCAGGTGCTCCACACCGCCAACCTGCGCGGTCGGTGGGGTCGCACCAAGCGCTGGGACTACTGGGCGGTCCTCGCCGGCGACTGGGCGATCGCCGTCGTCTACGCCGACGTCGACTACCTGGGCATCGCCGAGGTGTGGTGGTGCCACCTGCCCACCGGCCGCGCCGGCGGACGGGCCGCCAACGTGCCCGGCGCCCGGGGCATCGCCCTGCCGGACCTCCCGGGCACCGAGCCGCTGCGCTACGAGGCGAACAAGATCGAGGTGGCCATCACCGACGACGCCGACGGCACCACCATCGTCGCCTGGTGGAAGGAGTGGGGTGGCCGCCACAGCTCGCTCAACGCCCGCATCGACCTCCCGCCCGGGCACCAGTCGCTGAACGTCGTCATCCCCTGGTCGGACCGGCAGTTCCAGTACACCTCGAAGCACCAGGCCCGCCCGGCCCACGGCACGCTCGAGGTGGGCGACCACGTCGTCCACTTCGGCGCCTCCGCCAGCTCGGCGTCCGGCGACGCCGAGGTCGAGTCCGAGATCGAGGCCGCCGCCGGGGACGGCAGCGGCGGGGTGCCGCCGAGGACGGACGGGCCGCCGGTCACCGAACGGGTCGACGAGGCGTGGGGCGTGCTCGACGTCGGTCGCGGCCGCTGGCCCTACGAGACGCAGTGGAACTGGGGGAGCGGAGCGGGACGTTCCGCCGAGGGCGCCGTCATCGGCATCCAGATCGGCGGCCGGTGGACCGAGGGGACCGGCTTCACCGAGAACGGCATCATCGTCGACGGCGTCCTCACCAAGATCGGCGACGAGCTGATCTGGGAGTACGACGGGGATGCGCCGATGCAGCCCTGGCACGTGCGGCACCCCGACGGGTCGCTCGACCTCGTCCTCGCTCCGGTCCACGACAAGCACACCCAGGTGAGGGCCGTCGTCCTGGGCACCGAGGTCCACCAGGTGTTCGGCACGTGGTCCGGCCACGTCACCGCAGACGCCGGGATCGTCCACCACCTCGACGGCATCCGCGGCTTCGCCGAGGAGTCCCGCTCCCGCTGGTGAGCCACCCGATCGGGGCAGTGCGGAACCAGGTCGCACCGCCGAGCACCGCCTAGCCTGCTCCGGCGGTCTCGCGCCCGACCCGATCGGCTGCCTGCGGACCCGCCTCCCATCCCCTCTCCAACGGAGACCTCTGTGTCCGAGCCCACCACCGACATCGCCCCCGCCTCCGGCAAGCTGGGCGTCCTGCTGCCCGGCATGGGCGCCGTCGGCACCACGTTCATCGCCGGCTGCCTCGCCATCCGCAAGGGCCTGGCCGCACCGATCGGCTCGCTCACCCAGATGGGCACCATCCGCATCGGCGCCCGCACCGACGACAACGTGCCGCTCATCAACGACTACGTGCCGCTCGCCCAGCTCGATGACCTGGTGTTCGGCGGCTGGGACGTGTTCGAGGACGACGCCTACGTCGCCGCCAGCCGCGCCGGCGTGCTCGACGGGCACATGCTCGAGCAGCTGGGCGAGGAGCTCCGCGCCATCAAGCCGATGACCGCGGTGTTCGAGCAGTCCTACGTCAAGAACCTCCACGGCAACCACATCAAGGAGGGCACCTCGAAGTGGGACCTCGCTGAGCAGCTCGCCGTCGACATCCAGAGCTTCAGCGACACCAACGGGTGCGACCGCCTCGTGGCCGTGTGGTGCGGCTCCACCGAGGTGTACCGCGAGCCGAGCGAGGTCCACCAGACCCTCGCCGCCTTCGAGCAGGGCCTCAAGGACTCCGCCCCGGAGATCGCACCCAGCCAGATCTACGCCTACGCCCTGTTGAAGCTCGGCATCCCGGTGGCCAACGGCGCCCCCAACCTCAACCTGGACACGCCGGCTCTCCTCGAGCTCGCCGCCCAGAACCACGTCCCGGTCACCGGCAAGGACTTCAAGACCGGCCAGACCCTGATGAAGACCATCCTCGCCCCCGGGTTCAAGGCCCGCATGCTGGGCGTCGAAGGCTGGTACTCCACCAACATCCTCGGCAACCGCGACGGCGAGATCCTCGACGACCCCGAGTCGTTCAAGGCCAAGGAGATGTCGAAGCTCGGGGTGCTCGACACCATCTTCGAGCCCGAGCGCTACCCCGACCTCTACGGCGACATCACCCACGTCGTGCGCATCAACTACTACCCCCCGCGAGGCGACAACAAGGAGGGGTGGGACAACATCGACATCTTCGGGTGGCTCGGCTACAAGATGCAGATCAAGGTCGACTTCCTCTGCCGGGACTCGATCCTCGCCGCCCCGCTGGTGCTCGACCTGGCCCTGTTCCTCGACCTGGCCAAGCGGTCCGGTCTCGAAGGCGTCCAGGACTGGCTGAGCTTCTACTGGAAGTCCCCGCAGACCGCGGCGCCCGGGCTCAACCCCGAGCACGACATCTTCATCCAGCTCATGAAGCTGAAGAACACCCTGCGCCAGCTCAAGGGCGACGATCCGGTGACCCACCTGGACCCCGAGTACCAGCACTGACGCTCACCTGTGCCGCCTGGCCGGGCTGGACGGGCCGGCTGGACGGGCCGGCCCGCTGGGAGCGGCTACCAGTCGAGGCCGAGGACGCCGCGCATCGTGGCGAGGAAGTCCTCGTCGCTCAGCTCCTTGCGGGCACCCAGCACCATCTCGGCGTCTGCGCCCACGGGGACCCGCAGCGGCGTCCCCTCGTCCTCGATCGCGTCGGCGATGGCGTTGCCCACCAGCTCGGGGCCCGGCCGGCCGCCGGGCCCGACGAGGGTCTCGTCGGCGCCGCTCCACTGGCGCCGCAGCTCCTCGTAGACGGTGCCGTCCTCCCCGTGGCGCACCGCGTTGCGCATGCCGGGGGCGATGTAGCCGGGCTCCACGATCACGACGCGCACGCCGAAGTGGCCGATCTCCAGCGCGAGCGATTCCGACAGCGCCTCCAGGGCGTGCTTGGTGGCGGAGTAGGCACCGGCCAGCGGGCCCGCCACCTTCCCCTCCACCGAGGTCACGTTGACGATCACGCCCTCGCCTCGCTCGCGCATCGCCGGCGCCAGCGCCCGGATCATCCGCATCGGGCCGAACGTGTTCGTCTCGAACATCTTCACCAGCACGTCGTGCGGGTAGGTCTCCATCGGTCCGGTCTCGGTGATGCCGGCGTTGTTCACCAGCGCTTCGATCCGTCCCGCCCCGGCCACGCACGCGGCCACGGAGGCGTCGTCGGTGACGTCGAGGGCGGCGCGCTGGGCGACCGCCAACCCGTCGAGCGCTTCGAGCCGCCGGGCGGTGGCCACCACCTCGTGGCCTCGTCCCGCCAGCACCTCGGCCGTGGCCCGGCCGATCCCGGACCCGGCTCCGGTCACCAGCACCCGCATCACGCACCGCCTTCGAGGTTGGTCTGGAGGAAGCGCACGGTGTGCTCCCACGCCTGGGCCGACGCCTCCGGATGGTGGGCGGGGCGTCGATCGCAGTCGAACCCGTGGCCTGCCGGATAGCTGCGGAAGACGGCCCCAGGCCAACGGGCGGCGAGGGCCTCGCCATCGGCCGGTGTGACCCGCGGGTCCAGCTCACCGAGGTGCACGAGCAGCGGGATGTGGGGCTGGTCCTTCACGAGCAGCTGGGCCGCCATCGACGGGTAGTAGGCGACGGCCGCCCCCAGGTGCCGCGCCCGGCGGCTGGCCATCGCCGCGCTGAGCATGCCGCCGTAGCAGAACCCCACCGTCGCCACCGCGCCCGGGCCCCCGACCGCGTCGGCGAGGAGCTCGGCCGTCGCCGTCAGATCGGCGAGCGGCTGGTCGATCGGCAGGTTCCAGGCCAGCTCCTTGCCCTTCTCGGCGCCCGAAGCGTCGTAGGCCAGCTCGGCGCCGCGCTCCACCCGGTCGAACAGTGCCGGCGCCACGGCGAGGTACCCGGCAGCGGCGAAGCGGTCGGCCACCGAGCGGATGTGGTCGTTCACCCCGAAGATCTCCTGGATCACCACCACACCACCGAGCGGGGTCCCCTCCGGGTCGCTCCGGTGGGCCGACAGGAGGTGGCCGTCCGCGGCGGTGAGCTCGATCGTTGGCATGGACGAAACGTAGCCACCCCAGGTCAGGGACGCGCCCAGCGGCTACGGACGGTCGGCGGGATCCTCGGCGATCGGTTCGACCGACGCCGCCGCAGCAGCGATGATCCCCGACACGTGGACCGGCGTCAGGCCGAGGGAGCGGCCGACCCGGTCGATCAGCCACCGCTGGTGCGACGAGATGGTGTGTGCGGCCAGCGCCACGTGCACCAGGTTGGCGACGACGCGCTCCTTGCCCGAGGTGTCGAGCGCGTCCGCCAGCGGTTCGACGTGCGGTGCCACCGTTGCCGGGTCGAGCGCCACCATGTCGATGTCGAGCTGGTTCTGGTGGTAGCCGGGGACGGCCGTGCGCACGTGCTGCACCGCCCGGCGGCGCAGCACCCGGTCGCTGGGGTCACCGGTCCGGACCACCATCACGGTGAGGATCCGGGTCAGCGCGTCGAGCCGCTCGGCCAGCTCGGCCGAGGTCATCACGTCGAGGACCGCCGTCGGGTGCCGCTCATCGCAGGTCGTGCAGCGCACGTGACCGGTGCCGCGGCTCCACGGCAGGACCGCCACTGAGCCGACCGCCAGCCGTCGCCGACCGTCGCACACCTCCGCGGTGCGGTCGCCGCCGCACGCATCGCACCAGATGGCCGCGGTGCGGTCGATGCGGGCGCGGATCGAGGTCAGGTGGAAGCGGGGCATGGCACCAGTGCCGAGGTGGAGGGGCGACGGAGGGTTGTCGGGACTGTACCGGCCCTGCGTTTCCGGTTCTCGCCGGCTTGCTGAGGCGTTCCTGACCGGGCGGGGGCTCGGTGTGACGGGTGGCCCCGACGGGCGGTCGGGTGGCCGGTCGCGGGGTGACCACCGGTAGCCTGGCCCCACCATGGAAGACGCCGAGACCACCGCCGAGACCGCCACCGCCACCAAGCCGGTGCCGCTGCGCGTCAGCGACGCCGCGCTCACCGAGGTCATGGGCATCCTCCAGGCCGAGGACGACCCGGACTCGCTCGGCCTCCGGGTCGCCGTGACCGGCACCCGCGGCGTCGAGTACGCCTACGACCTCTCCTTCGAGGAGCGGGCCGAGGCCAGCGACGACGACCTGATCTACAACCAGGGCGACCTGGTCGTGATGATCCCCGCTGACAGCGTCGATGCGCTCTGGGGCGCCACGCTCGACCTGCCCTCGGCAGAGGGCCAGGGCGGCCTGGTCATCCGCAACCCGAACCGCCCGGACCCGATGGCGGACTTCGACATCGACCTGACGGGCAGCGTCACCGAGCGCATCGAGCAGCTCCTCGCCCAGCAGATCAACCCCGCCCTCGCCTCCCACGGCGGCTTCGCCTCGCTGGTCGAGGTCCGCGAGTCCACCGCCGTCGTGACCATGGGTGGCGGCTGCCAGGGCTGCGCCGTCAGCGCGGTCACCCTCCGCGAAGGCATCCAGAAGGCGATCCTCGAGCACGTCCCCGAGATCACCGAGGTCGTCGACCTCACCGACCACGACGCCGGCCAGAACCCCTTCTACACCGACTGACCACGCCCTCCGGCGCTGCCCCCCCCGGGCCGCTGCTCCGGCGAGCGGGCTTGCTGGCCCCAGCGGCGCTGACGAGATGGCTGGCTGGCTGGCGCTGCTCCGGCGAGCGGACCTGCTGGCCCCAGGGGCGCTGCTCCGGCGAGCGGGCTGGCGCTGGCAAGCTGGCTGGAGCTGGCGAGCTGGCTGGAGCCCGGCTCACCTCGCAACCGGTTCCCAGCCCCGACCGCTGCTCCGCCACAACCCTCCAACTTGGAGGATCCGCGTCGATTTGCGACTCTCCCCCTCCAACTTGGATCTCGTCGGCGAAAGTTGGAGGATTCGGGTCGAATGGCGTCCGGATCCTTCCAACTTCTTGGCGTCGATGCGGGGGCTCACGCAGCGGCGGCGAGCGCCCGATCGACGGTCTCGCACAGGTAGCGGTCGGTCATCGTCCACGTGAAGTGGAGGACCGGCCAACCCAGCAGCACGAGCTCGTTGCCCCGGATCCTGTCGTCCTCGAACGCTTGGCGGGTGCCGTGGGTCTCGTAGCCGTCGAGCTCGATCGCCAGTGGCGCCTCCGGGTAGGCGAGGTCGATGAACGCCTTCCGTCCATCGGGCCGGGTGACCGCGTGCTGACGCACCGGAGCGGGGAGGCCAGCCAGAGCGAGGGCCGTGAGCGCTCGTGACTCGAGCGCTGACCGGCCGGGGTCGTAGCCGGGTTGCCGCAAGGCAACGGCCGCATGGACCGAGTGCGGGACGCCACGTCCCGGCCTTG
Organism: Ilumatobacteraceae bacterium; assembly: GCA_025463265.1. Classification (GTDB taxonomy): domain Bacteria; phylum Actinomycetota; class Acidimicrobiia; order Acidimicrobiales; family Iamiaceae; genus Aquihabitans. The sequence continues at coordinate 806 of JAOBWH010000121.1, read as the reverse complement.
CGAGGCGGTTGCAGAACTCGATGAGCCGTTCGAGGCTGAGCGCGCCGTCTCGGAGCCCGGTGTCGATCCATCGGCCGATGAGCGCTGCGTCGCTCGCAGCGGCCAGATCGACGATCGTTCGTTCGATCGTGGTGGTCGGGATCGCTCGCACCACGGTGTGGTCGCGTCGATCGATGAGGAGCGAGCGATGAGCGGTCACCCCGGGGAGCACCAACCGACGGCGGTTGTCGGTCAGGAGCTCGATCCGCCCCGAACGGGGAACGAGGCCCCAGAGGCGGGCGGCTGTTCTGTGGCTGGCGTACACCCCGTCCCCGGCAGCGAGGCACGCCGCCGCCACGGTCTGTTCCCAGGTGGGCGGGACGGCGCCGACCGCGTAGACGCCCGGCCGGATCCGCTGCCAGGATCCACGCTCGACCTTGGTGCGCATCGTTCGAACCGTCATGCCCAGCTGCAGTGCTTGTTGCCGGGTGACCAGCCCGTGCTGTCGGCGAGCGAGAGCGACGACTTCGGCTTCGTGCATGACCTGCTCCAGGTTCGTCACATCCTGGGAAGGCGAACCCACCATGCCCCCGCTCGGTCGGCGAGCGCCACTGGTGCCACCGATCTGGCGCATCTGGTGTCGGCGCTTCGAGGAAAACTTGGAACATCTGTGTCGGTGGACGGCATGCATCCTCCAAGTTGTGCCGCAGCATTCCAACTTGGAGCCACGAGGCGCTATGCGACCGACATCCTCCAAGTTGGAGCGAAAGGGCGGGGTCGACGCACCGGGCGGGAGCGTCCGGCGGGACGTCGCGCCGGGCTGGGCC
>JAOBWH010000070.1 GCA_025463265.1 Ilumatobacteraceae bacterium | reverse complement strand
GCCGCTCGGCCGCGCCGGACCTGGCGGCGGCGGTGGAGGCCCACCTCGTCGAGCTGGCGATGCCGGCCGCCCGCTTCGCCGTGGAGATCGGGCCCGCCGACCCCGGCGACCACGTGACGTTCACCCTCGCCGCCAACCCGGGCGCGTCGGCGGGCCCGCTGGCCAAGGTGGCGTCGGGCGGCGAGCTGGCGCGAGCGATGCTCGCCCTGCGCCTGGTGCTCAGCGTGGCCCCGCCGGTGCTCGTGTTCGACGAGGTCGACGCCGGCATCGGGGGGTCGGCCGCTCTGGCGGTGGGCCGATCGCTCGCCGCACTGGGGGCCGACCACCAGGTCCTCGTGGTCACCCACCTGCCGCAGGTCGCCGCGTTCGCCGACGCCCAGGTCAATGTGGCCAAGGCGGTGGTCGACGGGGTCACGCTGACCTCGGCCGCCCCGCTCAGCGCCGAGGACCGGGTCATCGAGCTGTCTCGCATGCTGTCGGGCACGCCGGCGAGCGAGCGGGTGCAGGAGGCGGCACATGAGCTGCTCGAGCTGGCGGCGTCGGAGCGTGGCCGATGAGCCCCGCCCGATCGTGAGGGCGCCCGGCCGGGTCAGGGAGTGCTCACCTATGCTCGTCCGGGCGTCACGGCGCCTCTGGAGCTGGTGATGGTTGACGACGAGAACGAACCGAGGGTGGTGGACATGCTCCTCGCCGACCCCGTGGGCGGCGAGCCCCACCTTCCCGGGATCGAGCCACCGGAACTGCGTCCGGCCCCGCCGAGCGACGTCGCACCGCCCTCGGTCACGGGCATCGCCCGCGTCGACCGTCGCACGAAGGACCTGGCCAAGCGGCTGCTCCCGGGCGAGATCGCCGTGATCGACCACGAGGACCTCGACACCGTGGCCACCGAGAGCCTGCTGAGCGCCGGCGTGGCAGCCGTGGTGAACGCGTCGGACTGCATCTCGGGCCGCTACCCGAACCCGGGGCCGCTGCTCCTGTCGGCGGCCGGCATCGGTGTGCTCGACGGCCTCGGCCCGGCGGTGATGGACGAGGTCGCGGACGGTGACCTCATCTCGATCGTCGGCGACGCGGTGCTGATCCAGGGCCGGCCCGTCGCCAGGGGCCACCGCCAGGACACCAGCACGTTCGGCGCCGTCCTGGAGGTGGCCCGCAGCAACATGGGCGACGAGCTCCAGCGCTTCGCGGAGAACACGCTCAGCTACATCCAGCGCGAAGGCCACCTGCTGATCGACGACCCGGACATCCCGGACATCCCCGTCGACTTCCGCGGCCGCCACGTGCTCGTGGTGGTGCGCGGCGTCGACTACAAGCAGGACCTCCAGCTCCTCCGCCGCAGCGGCTACCTGAAGGAGCAGCGGCCGCTGCTCATCGGGGTCGACGGGGGCGCGGATGCGATCATGGAGCTCGGCCTCACGCCCGACGTGATCATCGGGGACATGGACTCCGTCAGCGAGCGGGCGCTGCGCTGCGGGGCCGCCCTGGTCGTCCACGGCTACACCGACGGCCGGGCGCCGGGCGCCGACCTGCTGGACCAGCTCGGCGTCGAGTACGCCGTCTTCGCCTCCGCCGGGACCTCGGAGGACATCGCCATGCTCCTGGCCTTCGAGCGCGGGGCGGCGCTGATCGTGGCCGTGGGCACCCACTCCTCGATGGTCGACTTCCTCGACAAGGGCCGCCCCGGCATGGCGTCCACCTTCCTCGTCCGCATCAAGGTGGGGCCGATCCTCGTCGACGCCAAGGGCGTGAACCGGCTGTACGACACCCGCGTCCGCGGCCGCGACCTCATCTGGATGGTCCTGGCGGCCATCGTCACCCTGCTCATCATCGGCGCCGTCAGCGAGCCGATCCGCACCGTCGTCCGCGGCCTGTCCCTGCCGCTGCGATGACCGCCCGCTCGGGCAGAGAGACCCCCTGATGATCAACATCCGCTACCACATCGTCTCGATCACGGCCGTGTTCCTGGCCCTCGGGATCGGCGTCGCGCTCGGGAGCACCTTCCTCGACAAGGCCACCGTGAACGTCCTCGAGCGCCAGATCTCGAGCGCCGAGAACCGGATCAGGTCCACCAACGAGGAGAACGACCGGCTCAACCAGCAGGTCTCGCAGGCCCGCGAGCGCGACGCCAGCCTGATCCTGGTGGGGAGCGAGTCGCTCCTTGCCGACCAGCTGACCGACGTGCCGGTCCTGGTGGTGGCGGCGCCGGGGGTCGACAACGACGCCATCAGCGTCATGCAGACGATCCTCCAGCGCAGCGGCGCCGACTTCCGCGGGACGGTGCAACTGGCGGACAAGCTCGACTTCACCGGCGACGTCGACTCGGATCTGGCCATCGACCTGGACCTCGCCGACCCGGCCCCCGTGGTCCTGCGCAACGTCGTCAACGCCAAGCTCACCAACGCGCTGCTCGCCGCCGGAACACCCCTGAACGACGACGGCACCACCCGCACCGAGACCCCGACGACCACGACCACGACCACGGTCCCCGGGCTCCCGGCCGGCTGCTGCACCCTCGCCCCGCCCGAGGGCGAGGAGCCGGCGGCGATCACGGTGCTGCGCGAGCGCGGCTACCTGAAGGTCACACCGGGCCCGGACCACACCGAGGACGACCCGATCCTCGAGACCACCGGCTACCGGTACGTGTACCTCGGCGGGCCGGACCTCGACGCGACCGAGAACCAGGTGCTCATGAACGTCCTCCCCGCCACCGGCCCGGCGATGCCGGCCACGGTCGTGAGCGCCACGCAGGCCCCAGCGCCGGCCGACGAGGACCGGGTGCCCACCGTCGTCGCCCGGGTCCGTGCCAGCGACGAGCTCGTCTCGCGCTACAGCACCGTGGACGACGCCCAGACGTTCGCCGGGCTGGTGGCGACGGTCTTCACGCTGCGGGACATGGGTGAGGTCGATCCCGGCCAGTACGGGCAGGCCGAGGGGGCCACCTCGGTGCTGCCCCCCTCATGACCGAGGAGGCGCCCCGCACCGTCCGGGCGGCGGTCGGGATCGCCATCGTCACGGCGGTCTCCCGCATCGTCGGGTTCGCCCGCGTGCTGGTCGTGGCGGCGGTGCTGGGCACCACGTACCTCGGCAACGCCTTCCAGTCGGCCAACTCGATCTCGAACGTGGTGTTCGAGCTCGTCGCCGCGGGGGCCCTGTCGGCGGTCCTCGTCCCCGCGTTCGTCGACCTGCTCGAGGGCGGGCACCAGCGGGAGGCCGAAGAGGTCGCCGGCGGCGTGCTGGGCGTGGCGGTCACGATCCTCGGGTCGCTGGCCCTGATCGGCGTGCTCGCCGCCCCCTGGCTCGCCAGGCTCCTCACCCTCGGCGTGCCCGAGTCCGTGGCGTCCGAGCAGCGCGATCTGGTGGCCTTCCTCCTGGTGTTCTTCCTGCCCCAGGTGGTGCTCTACGCCGGCGGGACCGTGGCGACCGGCGTGCTGCACGCCAAGCGGCGGTTTCTCGCCGTCGCCGCGGCACCCATGGCCAACACCTTCGTCATGGTGGCGTGCCTCCTCGCCTTCCGAGCATCCACGGGCGGGTCCTCGTCGCTCAGCCTGACCACGCGGGAACGCCTCCTGCTCGCGGTGGCGGGCACGGGTGGCGTCGTCGCCTTCACGGGCGTGCTGATGGGTGCCTGCCGGGCCAGCGGGTTCCGGCTCCGGCCCCGTCTGAACGGGCGGGATCCCCGCGTGGTGCGGGTGCTGCATCAGGCCGGGTGGGGCGTCGTGCTGCACACCTCGGCCGGCGTGCTGCTGGGCGGGGCGATCCTCGCCGGGGCCGCGGTCGAGGGTGGCGTGGTCGCCTACCAGGTGGCCTGGGTCTTCTTCCTCGCCCCGTACGCCATCTTCGCCCAGCCGATCCAGACCGCGATCCTCCCCGAGTGGGTGGTCGAGGCCCGCGACGACACCCTCGACCGCTTCGCCACCTCGGTCCGCTGGGCCGTCGAGCGCATCGCCGTGCCCGTGCTGCCCCTGACGGCCGCCATGGTCGCCCTGGCCGCACCCGCGATGCGGCTGGTCTCGCTGGGCGACCTCTACGCCGTCGCCATCGCCACCCTGGCGCTCGGCCTGCTCCCGTACGCCGCCTTCTTGCTCCTCGCCCGGGCGTTCTACGCCCTCAACGACCCCAAGACGCCGGGCAAGGTCGCCCTGGTGGTGGCCGGCGTCGGCGCCGTGGTGATGGCCGTGGGCGCCGCGTTCACCCACGGGACGGCCCGCATCGCGGTGATCGGGTCGGCGCACACCGTCGCCCAGGTCCTGGGGTCGGCGTGCCTGGTGGTGCTGCTCGGACGGCGGACGGGCCGGCGGGTCGTTACGCCCGTGGTGGGGCTCATGGCCGGGATCAGCGCGGTGGCGGGTCTGATGATGTGGCTCGGGGGCCGCGCCATCCTCGACGGCGTGTCCGGCCGCGGGGGCGACGTCATCGCGGTGCTCTCGATGGTCGCGGCGGGGGGCCTCGTGGTGGTGGCGCTCTACGCCGTGACCGGTGTCCGACGCCGGCTCACCGAGCGCCTCTTCGTCGACGCCGATCCCATCGACGAGGATGCCGTGCCGGCCGGCGGGTTCACGTGAGGCGCGCTGCGGTCCTCGCCCTGGCCGCGCTCGTGCTGGTCGCCGCGGTCTCGGGCTGTTCCGACGACCGGGTGGCGAGTCCCGGGCCGGTGCGGCGGGTGCTCGTCGTGACCGTCCCCGGGGTGACCTGGAGCGACGTGTCCGCCGAGACCACCCCGCACCTCCAGGCGCTGGTCGACGGCTCCGCCATCGGCGACGTCTCCACCCGGATCGGCGCCTTCCGGCAGTCGGCCACCGCGGCCTACCTGACCCTGGGTGCCGGCACCCGCTCGGTGGTCCCGGACGTCGACACGGGCGTCGCCCTCAACCCGGGCGAGGTCCACGGCGGCGTGCCGGCGGCCGAGCTGGTGCGGCGGCGGACGGGGCGACCCGTCGACGGCATCGCCTACATCCCGGTGGGCGCCACCATCGAGGCCAATGCGTCGTCGCCGTTCTCCTCGGAGCCGGGGACCCTGGGCCAGGCGCTCGCCGACGCCGACGTGCGGCGGGCGGTCATCGCCAACGCCGACGCCGCTGAGGGCTTCGCCACCGACGCGCCCCCGCCCGACGGGGCCTACAAGCGCAGCGCCGCCACCGCCCTCATGGACCGCGAGGGGGTCGTGCCCGAGGGGAACGTGGGCCGCGACCTGCTCCGGCTGGACCCCGAGGCGCCGTTCGGCCGCCGGTTGGACCCCGACGCGGTCGTGGCGAGCTTCCACCGGGCCTGGACGCAACCGGGCCGCTCGGTCGTGCTCGTGGAGGCGTCCGACCTCTCTCGGGCGGACGCCTACGCCTCGCGGGCCGAGGATGCCCAGCAGGCCGCACTGGAGGCCCAGGCCCTGGCCGACACCGACGCGCTGCTCGGTCGGCTCCTCGACGAGGTCGACCCCATCACCGATGCGGTCCTCGTGGTGGCGCCCACCGCGCCCGGAGGCCTGGGCATCACCACGCTGCGCGCTCCCGACGTCGACGGCGGCATGGTGCGGTCCGCCAGCACCCGCCGCAAGGGCTACGTGTACCTCGCCGACGTGGCCCCCACCGTCCTCGAGCTGCTCGACGAGCCGGCACCCCAGGGGATCGAGGGCACGCCGATGGACGTGGTCGTGGCCCGCGGCGACCGCGTGGCGCAGCTCGAGCGCCAGGCCGATGCGGCACAGGTCCGCGCCGCGCGCCTGCCGCTGGTGGTCACGCTCGTCATCCTCGCCCTGCTGCTCCTGACGCTGGCGGTCGTGTTCCGCGACCGGCTCCCGGCGGGCGTCGGGCGAGCGATCCGGCCCCTCTCGTTCGCGGCGCTCGGCCTGGTCCCGGGGACGTTCCTCGCGGCGCTGGTGCCGGCCTCGCGCACGAGCGGGCTGGTCTACGCGCTCGTGGTCCTGGCGTCGGCCGCGGTGGTGGGCGCGGCCAGCGCCGCTGTCGACCGCCGGTGGCCGGGGGTGGGTCCGCTGGTCGCCGTGGGTGCGGTGCTCGCCCTCGTGGTGGGTGATCTGCTCGTCGGGGCGCCGCTCCAGGTGAACACCGTGTTCGGCTACTCGATGGCGGTGGCCGGCCGCTTCACGGGCCTCGGCAACCTGGCGTTCGCCCTCTTCGCCTCGGCCGGTGTGTGCTTCGCCGTGCTGGCCCACGACCGGTTCGGCCGCCGGGCGATGCCGTGGATCGGCGCCACGCTGGTCGCGCTCGTCGTGTTCGAAGGGCTGCCGATGCTCGGCGCCGACGTCGGCGGCGTGCTGTCGGTGGTCCCGGCGTTCGCGCTGACCTACCTGGTGCTCCGAGGCCGGGCCATCGGCTGGCGCGAGGTGCTGGCCTGCGGCCTCGCCGGTGTCGCCGTGGTCGCGCTCCTCGGGTTGCTGGACACGTCCCAGGCATCGTCGTCGCAGACGCACCTGGCCCGCATCGGCCAGCACGTGGCCGACGGTCGCATGGCGGCGGTGGGCACGATCCTGTGGCGCCGGGTCCACGCCAGCTTCGGCAACAGCACCGTGCTGGTGTGGCTGCTGTGCGCAGCGCTCGTCGGTGCCGCCCTCCTCCAGGCCGGTGCCGTGGCGCGCCGATGGATCGGGCCGGGTGCTCCCGAGCGGGAGCGCGCACCCGAGACGGTGGCGCTCGCGCTGGGGCTCGGGGCGCTCGCCGGGATCGGCCTGGTCGTCAACGACTCCTCCATCGCCGTCCCGGCGACCATGCTGATCGTCATCGTGCCTGTGCTGATCCTCCGCCGGACCGCTGCGTCCACCGTCTCGCCCGCCAGCGAGTCGATGCGCGTGCGGGCGAAGACGGACCACGTCTCGTGACCGTCGTCTTGGCCCTGGGGGCCGGTCTGGCCGCGGCGATCGTGCTGGAGCGGACCACCCGCGCCATCTTCGAGCAGCCGGTCCTCGAGCGCGAGAACTACCGCGGGGCCCGCCTCGCCACCGCCTCGGGGGTGCTCATCGTGGTGGCCGTGATCGCGGTCGAGGGCGCCCGCACCATCGTCGAGCTGCTCGGCGCGTCCGACGGGGCCACGGCCAGCTACCGGCTGGTGGTCCTGGCCACGGTGGTGGCGTTCGGGGCGCTCGGGTTCATCGACGACGTCCTCGGGGACAACGCCGAGAAGGGCCTCAAGGGCCACGTGTCCGCCGCGCTCCACGGCCGGGTCACCACCGGGTTCATCAAGCTCGGCGGCGGGGCATCGGTGGCCCTCGTGGTGGCCGGTGCGGCCCTCGGCGGCTCGGCGGGCCGGATCCTGATCGATGCCGCGCTGATCGCCCTCGCCGCCAACCTCGGCAACCTGTTCGACCGGGCGCCGGGCCGGACCATCAAGGTGGCCCTGCTGGCCTGGATCCCGGTGGCGCTGCTGGCCGGCACGAGCGCCACCGGGCTCGCCCTGGCGGTGGTGATGGGTGCGGCCATCGGGCTGCTGCCGTCGGACCTGGCCGAGCGCTCGATGCTCGGCGACACCGGCGCCAACGCGGTCGGTGCTGCGCTCGGCGTGGCCGTGGTGCTCACCGTGTCGCCGACCAGCCGGACCATCGTCGCCGCCGTGCTGGTGGTCCTGACCGTCGCCTCCGAGTTCGTGTCGTTCAGCGCCGTCATCCGGCGCGTCCCGCCGTTGTGGGCCCTCGACCGGCTCGGCCGCCTACCGGAGGAACCTGCCTCGTGACCCGCTCCCGCCTGCTCGGGCTGATCCTCGCCGCCCTCGTGCTCGGGTCCGCGTTCGCCACCACGTCTGCGCCGCACCCCGCTGGCGCCGATGGAGGGGCCAGCACCACGACGGCCACGCGCCCGGGGCGGCTGCTCGTGGTGTCGCTGCCCGGCGTCACCTGGGCCGACGTGCAGGACCACGACCTCCCCAACCTGGAGGCGCTCCTCACGCACTCGGCGATGGCCGACCTCTCGCCGCGCAGCGTCCTGGTCCGGTCCGGTCCCGGCGACGCCTACCTCACCATCTCCGGCGGGAGCCGGGCCGCCACGGTGCCCGAGATCGACGGTCAGGTCCTCGCCGTCGACGAGGAGAGCCTGGGCACGGCGGCCGGCGACATCTACCAGCGCCGCACCGGCAACGACCCGTCGGGCCCGTACGTGTCGCTGGCCTGGCCGAGCCTGGAGCGGGCCAACGCCGCCGAGCCCTACGAGACCGAGATCGGCACCCTCACGGCGTCGCTGGAGGCCGGGGGCGTCTCGGTCGCCGCCATCGGCAACGCCGACGGCACCGATTCGGTGGGCCCGTCCTACGAGCGGCAGGTGGCGCTCGCCGTGGCCGACCCCACCGGCGTCATCCCCGACGGCGCCCTCGGCAAGGACCTGCTCGAGCCGGCGCCCGAGCAGCCCTTCGGCGTGCGCCTCGACCCGTCGGTGGTCACGGACCGCTTCGAGGCGGCCTGGAAGGCCGCCGACCCGGGCGATCCGGGCGAGAAGGGTGAGACCGACGGGGGAGGGGTCGTGCTGGTCGAGGCCTCGGACCTCGCCCGCACGCTCCGCTACCGGCCCATCGTCGACGACGATCGCTACGACGAGATGTGGACCCAGGCGCTCGAGCAGTCCGACGAGCTCCTCGGCCGGCTCCTCGCGTCCGTGGACCCCGAGCACGACACCGTGATGGCCCTCGCCCCGTACAACCGGGTGCGCGACCGGGACCTGACGATGGTCGCCCTCCGCGGTCCGGGCGTCGAGCCCGGGTACCTGCGGTCCGCGTCGACGCAGCGCTCCGGCTTCTTGACGCTGGTCGACATCGGACCCACGATCCTCGACGTGTTCGGCCTGCCCCGGCCGGTGGCGATGGAGGGCCGGCCGGCGGTGGACGTGGCGTCAGACGCCTCGGCCGGGGCGCGCATCGACCACCTCGTCACCCGCAACCGTGAGTCCCGGTACCGGGAGCAGCTCCTCACCCCGACCACCACGCTCGTCGTGGTGCTCATGGCCCTCGTGCTGGCCCTCGCGATCGCTGCGCACGCCAACCGCTGGGGACGGCGCGTCCGGCGCGCCATCGCCTTCGTCGGCCTCGTCGACCTGGCGCTGCTGCCGGCCTCCTACCTCGCACGGTTCCTCGCGCTCGAGGACCAGGCGGCCGGCGTCTACTGGCTGGTCCTCGTCGGGTCGGCGCTCGTGATCGCCGCGGTTCCCGTGCTGCTCGCGGGCGGTCGCGGCGCCCGGCGCGCCCCGCTCGTCACCGTGCTGTCGGTGGTGGGCCTCGTGCTCATCGCCGACGTGGTCTCCGGGTCGCACCTGAGCCTCGGCGCCGCGTTCGGCTACTCGCCCACAGGCAACTCGCGCCTCTACGGCATCAGCAACTACTCCTACGGCCAGCTGGCCGCAGCCGCCTGCCTCGTGGCCGCGTGGCTCGCCGCGGTGCGGCCCGGGCGCACCGGTCGGGTCGCCAGCATCGCCCTGATGATGGCCGTGCTCGTCGTGCTCGGCGTCCCCACCTGGGGGTCCGACGTGGGCGGCGTCCTCGCGTTCACCCCGGCGCTGGCCACGTTCGTCGTGCTCATCACCGGTCGTCGGTTCCGCTGGCGCACCGTGCTCGCCGGTGCCCTGGCCACCGGTCTGGCGATCCTGGCGTTCGGCCTGCTCGACCTGGCACGCGCTCCAGCGGACCGGGGTCACCTCGGCCGCCTGTTCGAGCGCATCGGCGACGAGGGTCCGAGCCCGGTGATCGCCATGGTGGAGCGCAAGCTGGCGGCCAACCTCGAGGTGTCCACGTCGTCGCTGTGGGTCCTCGCCATCCCGCTCGCCCTGGCGTTCTGGCTGTACCTGCGCCGCTCGCAGGGCCGGCCCTACGAGCGCATCGCCGCCGGGTTCACCACCCTCCCGGCCGGTCTCTGGGCGGCACTCGTCGCCGCGGTCCTGGGAAGCGCCCTGAACGACTCGGGCGCCATCATCGGCGGCGTGATGGCCATGGTCGTCGCCACCTCGCTCGCGGTGCTGCTCGTGGACGGCGGCGACGCCTCAGATCCGGGGTCGCCGGACACGGTGCGCGCCGAGGGGGTCGGTTCGGGTTAGGGTGCGACCCCGTGGTGATGACAGCGACGCACACGGAGAACCGCCCATGACGAAGCACATTTTCGTGACGGGCGGCGTTGCCAGCTCGCTCGGCAAGGGGCTCACCGCCTCGTCGCTGGGACGGTTGCTGAAGGCTCGTGGCCTCAAGGTCACGATGCAGAAGCTCGACCCCTACATCAACGTCGATCCCGGCACGATGAACCCGTTCGAGCACGGCGAGGTGTTCGTCACCGACGACGGTGGCGAGACCGACCTCGACCTCGGGCACTACGAGCGCTTCATCGACGAGCCCCTGTCGCGTGACTCGAACGCCACCACCGGCTCGATCTACTCCGCGGTGCTCGCCGCGGAGCGCAAGGGCGCCTACCTGGGCAAGACCGTCCAGGTCATCCCGCACATCACCGACGAGATCAAGCGGCGGATCACCCGCCTGGCCCGCCCGGACGTCGATGTCGTGATCACCGAGGTCGGCGGCACCGTCGGCGACATCGAGATCCTCCCGTTCCTCGAGGCCATCCGCCAGTTCCGGCTCGACGTCGGCCGCGACAACGTCGCGTACATCCACGTCACGCTCGTCCCGTACATCGGCCCCAGCGGCGAGCAGAAGACCAAGCCCACCCAGCACTCGGTGACCGAGCTGCGCAGCCGGGGCATCCAGCCCGACCTGATCGTGTGCCGCAGCGAGGCCGCTCTCTCCCCGGACCTCAAGCGCAAGATCTCGAGCCTCTGCGACGTCCCGCCCGCGTGCGTCGTCAACTGCGCCGACGCCGGCAACATCTACGAGATCCCGCTCGTGCTCCACGAGGAGGGCCTCGACACCGAGGTGTGCAGCATCCTCCGCCTCGACGGTCCCGGCCCGGACCTCACCGAGTGGGAGGCCCTCGTCGATCGGGTCGAGGCGTCCACCAAGCCGGTCCGCATCGGGCTCATCGGCAAGTACGTCACGCTCATCGACGCCTACCTGTCGGTGGTCGAGGCCACCAAGCACGGCGGCTTCCACCACGGCGCCAAGGTCGAGATCGTCTGGATCCAGGCGGAGGACGTCGAGGGCCTCCTGGCCGCCGACAAGCTCCGAGACCTCGACGGCCTCGTGATCCCCGGCGGCTTCGGCGAGCGCGGCACCGAGGGCAAGATCGCCGCCGCCGGCTACGCCCGTGAGAACCAGATCCCGTGCCTGGGCCTGTGCCTCGGCCTGCAGATGATGGTCATCGAGTACGGGCGCAACGTGCTGGGCCTCTCCGGCGCCAACTCGTCGGAGCTGGACCCGCAGACCCCGCACCCGGTCATCGACCTCATGGACTCCCAGCGCGAGGTCACCGACCTCGGCGGCACCATGCGGCTCGGGGCCTACGTGGCCGAGCTCGAACCCGGATCCAAGGTGGCGGCGGCCTACGGCAAGACCGTCGTGTCCGAGCGCCACCGGCACCGCTACGAGTTCAACCCGCGCTACCGCAGCCAGTACGAGGCCTCGGACCTCTGGCTGTCGGGGTCGTCGCCGGACCACCGCCTCGTCGAGTTCATCGAGCTGCGCAACCACCCGTTCTGGGTCGGCACCCAGGCCCACCCGGAGTTCAAGAGCCGCCCCACCAACCCGGCTCCGCTGTTCCGGGACTTCGTGGGGGCTGCGCTCGAGCGGGCCCAGGGGCGCTCGCCGCACCTGTTCGACCTCGACAAGCCCGACATCATCGAAGTCGACGCCTGAGGTGAGCGGCTTCCGTCACCTCGGCGATCGCGAGGTGGCGCAGCTCGACCGCATCCGCGTCGTGCGCGGCACGTTCGAAGCGCCCGACGGCACCACGTTCGAGCGCGACGTCGTCCGCAACCAGGAGGTCGTGGCCATCGTGCCCGTCCTCGACGACGGCGCGACCGTCCTGCTCGTCCGCCAGTACCGCGGCCCGATCGACCGCCACCTCCTGGAGATCCCCGCCGGCCTCTGCGACGTCGACGGCGAGGCACCCGAGGCCACCGCCCGCCGGGAGCTCATCGAGGAGGTCGGTCGGCAGGCCGGCACGCTCGAGCAGGTGGCTGCGTACTACCCGGCGGCCGGCTTCAGCGACCAGTACGTCCGGCTCTACGTCGCCGACCAGCTGGTCGAGGTGCCTGCCGACCGTCAGGGGCCCGAGGAGCAGGACATGACCGTCGAGGAGTTCGCCCTGGCCGACCTCGACGCCGCCATCGCCGATGGCACCCTCGCCGACAGCAAGACCATCGTCGGCCTGCTCCTGGTCCGGGACCGCCTCCGCTCCCGGTGATGGCCGTGCCATCGCCATCACCACCGCCATCCCCGGCGCCGTCGTCGAGCCGGGATCTGCCGGCCGAGGTCGAGGACTTCCTGCTGTCGCTGCGGGTGGAGCGGGGGCGGTCGGCCAACACGCTCAAGGCCTACGCGACCGATCTGCGGGCCTACGTCGCCTGGCTCGACGACCGCGGGGCCACCATCGGCGAGGTCGACGAGGTGACCATCACGGCCTACGTGAACGCCCTCAAGGCCGGCGACCGGGCGCCCAGCAGCGTGAAGCGGGCCCTCGTGTCGGTGCGGGGGCTGCACGGGTTCCTGTCCGAGGAGACCGAAGGCACCCCGGACCCCACCGTCAACGTCGAGGTGCCGAGGTCACCGAAGGGCCTGCCCAAGGCCCTCACCGAGGCCGAGGTCGAGCGCCTGCTCGGATCGGTCACCGGGACCGACCCGATCGCCCGCCGGGACCGGGCGATCCTGGAGGTCCTCTACGGGACCGGAGCCCGCATCGGTGAGCTGAGCGCCATGTCGCTGAGCGACCTCGACCTCGACGCCGGGCTGGTGCGCCTGTTCGGCAAGGGCGCCAAGGAGCGGATCGTCCCGCTCGGCCGCTACGCCCTGGTGGCGCTGGTGGAGTGGCTCGGGCCGCAGGGCCGCCCGGCCATGGAGCCCGACCGCTGGAAGCGCCGCGACGACGCCGACGCCGTGTTCTTGAACCAGCGCGGCGGACGGCTCCAGCGCCAGGGCGCCTGGCTGGTGGTGCGCAAGGCCGGCGATGCCGTGGGACTGGGCGCCCGCCTCACCCCGCACGTGCTCCGCCACTCCTGCGCCACGCACATGCTCGACCACGGCGCGGACATCCGCACGGTGCAGGAACTGCTCGGCCACGCCTCCATCAGCACCACCCAGGTGTACACGCTCGTGTCCGGGGAGCGCCTCCAGTCCGTGTACCGAGCCGCGCATCCGCGCGCCTCGGCTGGATAGCCTGACCCCATGCCCCAGCCCGATCTCACCGCCGTCCGCGACCAGCTCGACTCCGATCGAGCGGAGCTGACCCGTCAGCTCGGCGAGCTCGTCACCGACGGGGCCGCCGGTGACGTCGACGAGAACTTCGCCGACACGGCCCAGGTCGCGGCCGAGCAGGTGGAGTCCCGCACGCTCGCGGCCACCCTGCAGGACCAGCTGGCGGACATCGAATCTGCGCTGGCGCGCATCGACGACGGCACCTACGGCACGTGCGAGGTCTGCGAGAAGGAGATCGGCGCGGCGCGCCTGGAAGCGATGCCGAGCGCGCGGTCCTGCATCGATCACGCCTGATGGCTGGAGCCGGCCACCTGGTCAAGCGGTACTTCGGGTCGCTCGTCCCGCTGGGTGAGCCCAGGGATGACCGGGCCTGGGTCCAGGAGAACCTCCTGGCCGAGGAGCGAGACATCTGGAACCGGATGTCGCGCCAGGACCGTCGCCACGCCGCCGGCGTCGCCCGACGCGTCGAGCGGGCGCTCGGGTCGGAGGCCACCCGCCCGATCCTCGCCGCCGCCCTCCTCCACGACTGCGGCAAGTGCGTCGCCCACCTCGGCACGACCGGCCGCGTCATCGCCACCCTCTCGGCCAAGGTCGCCGGCCACGACATGGCCGCCGCCTGGAGCGAGACCACCGGCTTCACCCGCCGCGTCGGCCTCTACCTCGAGCACGACCGGCTCGGCGCCGACCTCCTCGGCATGGCCGGCTCCGCACCCCTGACCGTCGCCTGGGCCGCCGAGCACCACCTCCCGCCTGAGGACTGGACCGTCCCCCAGGACATCGGCAAGATCTTGAAAGACGCCGACGACGACTAGCCGGGCGGGAGGAGGCCGAGGTTGTCGCGGGCTCTCGTCAAGGTGGCGGCCGCGAGCTCCGAGGCCTTGGCGGCACCAACGGCGAGGAGGCGCTGGGTCTCGGCGGGATCCGCGGCGAGCTCGGCGTAGCGGGCCTGGATGGGGGAGAGGCGCTCGATGACCGCGGCGGCCGTGTCCGCCTTGAGCGGTCCGTACTGCGTGTAGCCCACCGCAGCCTCGTCCGGGGTCCGGCCGGTGGCGGCGCCGAGGATCGACAACAGGTTCGACACGCCGGGCTTGGCGGCCACGTCGAAGCGGACCTCGGCGTCGGTGTCGGTGACCGCCCGCTTGATCTTCTTCTCGATCACCTTGGGCTCGTCGAGCAGCAGGATCGTGCCGGGGGAGCCGTCGGCGGACTTCGACATCTTGGCGGTCGGGTCCTGGAGGTCCATCACCCGGGCGCCCGCCTGGGGGAACGTGGCCTTCGGCACCGTGAACGTGGGGCCGTAGCGGGAGTTGAACCGCTCTGCCACGTCGCGTGCGAGCTCCACGTGCTGGCGCTGGTCGTCGCCGACCGGCACCTCGTCGGTGTCGTAGAGGAGGATGTCGGCCGCCATGAGCGCCGGATAGGTGAAGAGCCCGCCGGAGACGAAGCCGGCCTTGTCGGACTTGTCCTTGAACTGCGTCATGCGGCTGAGCTCGCCGTGGGACGCCGTGCACTCCATGATCCAGGCCAGCTCGGCGTGCTCGTGGACGTGGCTCTGCACGAACAGCGTGCACACGTCGGGGTCCAGGCCGATGGCGAGGAGGATCTGGGCCAGGCGCAGGCTCGTGTTCCGCAGCTCGGCGGGGTCCTGGGGGATGGTGAGGGCGTGGAGGTCCACCACGCAGTAGATGCTGTCGGCCCGGTGCTGGTCATCGACCCACTGCACCAGCGCCCCCAGCACGTTGCCGAGGTGGACGTTGCCGGTGGGCTTGATGCCGGAGAACACGCGGGTCATGGCTGCCAACCTAGGGCGACGGGGGAGGCCGGTCCCCACCCGAATACCAGATCCGCAGGAGGGAATCGCGGATCGGCCCTGGACGAAACCACACCCGTGTAACTATCCTGTCGGCGTGGCCTACGACGTGCAGACCGACGTGTTCGACGGGCCCTTCGACCTGCTCCTGCACCTGATCCTCAACCAGCAGGTGGAGCTGTACGAGATCTCGCTCACGCAGATCATCGACGCCTACCTGGCCGAGCTGGACCGCCTGGACACGCTCGACCTCGACGTGGCCACCGAGTTCCTGCTGATCGCGGCCACCCTGGTGGAGCTGAAGACCCGCCGCCTGCTGCCCGAGGACGCCGACATCGACCTCGACGACGAGCTGGCCCTGTGGGAGGAGCGGGACCTGCTGCTCGCCCGCCTCGTCGAGTGCAAGACCTTCAAGGACGCCGCCAAGCTCCTCCTGGCGCTGGCCGACGTGGCCGGCCGCTCGTTCCCCCGGACCGCCGGGCTCGACGAGCGCTACGTGGACCTGGCGCCGGACCTGCTGGCGGGCGTGCGGCCCGAGGACCTGCGTGGGGCGTTCTTCCGGGCCATCGAGCCCAAGCCCATCCCCAGGGTGGACCTCCACCACGTCGCCCCGTCACGCCTCAGCGTCACCGAGGCCGTGCAGGAGCTGGCCGACGAGCTGCCCCGGGTCGGGGTCATCACCTTCCGTGCGCTCACCGACTCGTTCGTCGAGCGGCTCGAGGTCGTGATCCGGTTCCTGGCTGTCCTGGAGCTGTACAAGCAGGGCATGATCGACCTGGATCAGCCCACCACCTTCGGCGATCTGACGATCACGTGGGTGGGCGGCGAGTCCGACGAGGACCGCTCCGTCCTGGCCGGCATCGCCGGCCGGGTCGATTCGTACGAGGGATAGAAGGCGTGGACAGCCCCGAAGAAGCCCGGCAGGCCAGCGAATCGGCGCGCGCCATCGAGGCCATCTTGATGGTGGCCCAGGAGCCGGTCGACCCCCACCTCCTGGCGCAGCTGCTCGAGGTGGCCCCGGCCGTGATCGAAGCCAGCTGCCAGCGGCTCCAGGCCGAGTACGAGGCCCAGGAGCGCGGGTTCGTCCTGGTGAAGGTGGCTGGCGGCTACCGCTTCCAGAGCCACGGCGATCTCGCCGCCTACGTCGAGCGGTTCGCCCTGGAGGGCCAGAGCGCCCGGTTGTCGTCCGCTGCGCTGGAGACGCTGGCCATCGTCGCCTACAAGCAGCCGCTGTCGCGCGCCCAGGTGGCGGCCATCCGCGGCGTCAACGTCGACGGGGTGATGCGCACCCTCCAGCAGCGGGGCTACGTCGAGGAGATCGGCCGCGACAGCGGTCCCGGCCAGGCGGCGCTGTTCGGGACGAGCAAGGAGTTCCTCGAGCGCATGGGCCTCGACCGCATCGAGGACCTGCCGCCCATCGCGGACCTGTTCCCGTCGGCGGAGATCATGGAGGCGCTGGAGCTGACCCTCCGGGCCGCCGCTCCCGAGGCCGACGACCAGCTGCCCCTCGACGAGGCCCCGGCCGACGTCGACGAGCCCGAGCCGGTGGCCGACGCCGAGCCGGTCGCCGAGCCCGAGCCGGTGACCGACGCCGAGCCGGCGCCGCCTCTGGTGATCCCGGACGATGACGACTTCCCGGAGCCGGAGCTGCCGTCGTGGGCCGTCGACCCGCCGGTCGCGGCCGACATCGACGGCGACGGGCAGGCGGACGTCCCGCCCGGGCCGTGACCGAACACGAAGGCGAGCGGCTGCAGAAGGTGCTGGCCCGCGTGGGCCTCGGGAGCCGCCGCATCTGCGAGGACCTCATCGCCGAGGAGCGGGTGAAGGTCAACGGCGAGATCGCCGAGCTGGGCCGCCGGGTGGATCCCGACCACGATCTCGTCGAGGTCGACGGAGCGCCCATCGGCATCCGACCCGGACTCGTCCACTACCTGCTGAACAAGCCCAAGGGCGTCGTCACCACCGCGTCGGATCCGCAGGGCCGGCCCACGGTGATCGACCTGGTCCCGGCCGAGCCCCGGGTGTTCCCCGTCGGCCGCCTCGACATGGACACCGAGGGACTGCTCCTGTTGACCAACGACGGCGAGCTGGCCAACCGGATCGCCCACCCGTCGCACGGCGTGGAGAAGGAGTACCTGGCGGAGGTCGAGGGCACGCCCACCCGCGCTGAGCTGCGGGCGCTGCGCGAGGGCGTGGAGCTCGAAGACGGGCTGACCGCACCGGCGGTCGCCTCGGTCGTGGACGGGTCGCTGGTGAAGCTCACCATCCACGAGGGCCGGAACCGTCAGGTGCGGCGGATGCTCGAGGCGGTCGGCCACCCGGTCACCCGCCTCATCCGCACCCGCATCGGGCCGCTGTCGGACCGGCGCCTGGCCCCCGGATCCTGGCGGGAGCTCACCGGTCCCGAGCTGCGGTCGCTCGAGGCGGCGGTCGGGGCGGCCGGGCGGACCGCATCCGGTGCAACCAAGGCCGGAGACCCGGACGCAGGTCAGTAGCATCGCCCCGATGCCTCCCGCCGTCCGTGCCCTCCGCGGTGCCACCACCTGCGATGCCGACGATCCGGCCGAGATCGCCGAGCGCACCATCGAGCTCCTCCGGGCGATGTTCGACCGCAACGGCGTCGATCACGACGACCTGATCAGCATCTTGTTCACCACGACGCCCGACCTCACCTCGGCGTTCCCCGCAGCGGGCGCCCGCACGGTCGGGCTGGGCGATGTGCCGCTGCTGTGCGCCCAGGAGATCCCGGTGCCCGGCTCCATGGCCCGCTGCGTCCGGGTGCTCGCCCACCTGGAGACCGAGCGCTCCCGCAGCGAGCTCCACCACGTGTACCTCCGCGAGGCCGCCAGCCTCCGCGACGACCTCCCGAGCTAGCCGGGTCGACGGACCGTGGCCGAGCTCACCCTGCCCCAGCGCGCCAGCATCATCGGCACCGGGCTGATCGGCGGATCCATCGGCCGGGCGCTGCGCGGCCAGGGCTGGTGGGTCACCGGGACCGACGCCGACCCCGCATCGGCGGAACGGGCGCTCGCCCTCGGCGCCATCGATGCCATCGGACTCGACCCCGCGGCGGCCATCACCTTCGTGGCCACCCCCGTGCGCGCCATCGTCGGCGAGGTCCGGCGCGCGCTCGCGGAGACCTCCGGCGTGGTGACCGATGTCGGGTCGGTGAAGGGCTCGCTCGTGGGCGAGATCGACGATCCGCGCTTCGTGGGCGGCCACCCGATGGCCGGCTCGGAGCAGCTCGGCGTCGAGGGCAGCTCCGCCGACATGTTTCGCGGTGCGGTCTGGGTGCTCACGCCCGTCGCCCACACCGACGCCGACCAGTACGCCACCGTCGACGCCGTCGTCCGGTCGTTCGGGGCCGAGGTCGTCGCCCTGCCACCCGACCGCCACGATGCGCTGGTGGCCGTGGTGTCGCACGTGCCGCACCTCACCGCCGCCGCCCTCATGAGCATCGCCGACGAGCGCGCCGACGAGCACGCCGCGCTCCTGCGCCTGGCCGCCGGGGGCTTCCGGGACATGACCCGCATCGCCGCCGGAGCGCCCACCATCTGGCCTGACATCTGTGCCGAGAACAAGACCGCCATCGTCGACATGATCGACCAGCTCACCGCCGAGCTGGGGCGCCTGCGAGACCTGGTCGCCACCGGCGACCGCCCAGCGCTCCTGTCCACCCTCGAGCGGGCCCAGGAGGCGCGCCGCAACCTGCCCAGCCGCGTGGCCCAGCCGTCGGCGATGGCCGAGGTCCGGGTCCCGGTGCCCGACCGCGGCGGCGTCATCGCCGAGGTCGCCACCCTGGCCGCCGAGCTGGGCGTCAACATCGCCGACTTCGAGATCGCCCACTCGAGCGAGGGCGACCGCGGTGTCCTGATCCTCCTCGTCGACAAGGACACCGCGGAACCGTTCCGTGCCGGTCTGGCCAGCCGCGGCTACCGGCCCACGGTCTCCTACCTCCGATGAGCGACCCGTTCGGCCTGGCCGACCTGCCGGATCCGCTGCCGA
Source organism: Ilumatobacteraceae bacterium (assembly GCA_025463265.1). Classification (GTDB taxonomy): domain Bacteria; phylum Actinomycetota; class Acidimicrobiia; order Acidimicrobiales; family Iamiaceae; genus Aquihabitans. Next base: position 776 of record JAOBWH010000070.1, on the reverse strand, counting down.
TCGAACCGGTGGCCGGGCCGCTGGCAGATCTGGTCCGCATCCCGGGGTCGAAGTCCATCACCAACCGGGCCCTGGTGTGCGCGGCGCTGGCCGACGGTCCGAGCCAGCTGTCGGGCTCGCTGTTCGCCGACGACACCCGGGCGATGCTCGGTGTGCTCGACGCCCTCGGGCTCCCCGTGGCGGCTGACGAGGCCTCAGGGCGGATCGAGGTGACCGGGTGCGACGGCTCGGTGCCGTCGACACCGGAGACCATCGACACCCGGCAGTCGGGGACCACGTCGCGCTTCGCCCTGCCGCTGCTGGCGCTGGGGTCCGGGGCCTACCGGGTCACGGCCCACCCGCAGATGCAGGCGCGGCCCATGGACACCACCTTCGCCGCGCTCGCCGAGCTGGGCGCCGGGGTCGAGGCGCTGGGCGAGCGTGGCCGGCTGCCGGCCACGGTGACCGCCGGTGGAGCGGCCACCCGGGTGCTGCGGGTGCCGGGCGACGTGTCGAGCCAGTTCCTGTCCGGCCTCCTGCTCATCGGGCCCTGCCTCCCGGATGGCCTGGTCATCGAGCTCACCACCGAGCTGGTGTCGCGCCCCTACGTCGAGCTGACGATCGCGGTGATGGCAGCCTTCGGCGCTCGGGTCGACCAGCCCGACGATCACACGTTCGCGGTCGAGCCCGGGGGCTACCGGGGCACCAGCTACCAGATCGAGCCCGACGCCAGCGCCGCCTCGTACCCGTTGGCCGCCGTCGCGCTGTGCGGAGGGCGCCTCACCGTGAGCGGCCTC
>JAOBWH010000047.1 GCA_025463265.1 Ilumatobacteraceae bacterium | reverse complement strand
CCGACCGCGCGTCCCGGGGCCTTCGGCGGGACGCCCCCCACCGCACCGGGGTCCGAGGCGCCCTCGCCCCAGCTCGGCGGACGCGCACCGGTGGCCGACGACGCTCGGCCGAAGGGTGCGCCGTCGGTGCCGCCCACCTCGTGGCCGGATCCCCGGATGCCGGCCTCCGACGGCGGGCCCGGCAAGGCGCACCGCAGCACGGCCCTGTTCACCTTCACGGCGTTCCTGGTCGGCGCGATCCTCGTCGGCTCCGCGTTCGCGGCCTACGCCCTCGGCGACCGTCGCGACGAGCGCGCCAGCGCGTCCACCACGACCACCACCCGTCCGCTGCGGGCCGATGGCGACCTGGACATCCAGAAGATCCTCGACATCGCCCGGCCGTCGGTCGTCACCATCCAGACCGGCGGCGCCAACAGCATGTTCGGCGGGGCCGGGACGGGCGTGGTGATCTCCGAGGACGGCCTCATCCTCACGAACGCCCACGTCATCGAGGGTGCCGGTGGCGACATCGCCGTGCGCTTCGACGATGGGACCAGCGCGTCGGCCGAGCTCGTCGGTGCGTCCACCGGTGACGACATCGCCCTGATCCAGGTCGATCACCCGGACCTCACCCCGGCCACGCTCGGATCGAGCGACAACCTCCTGGTGGGCGATCCGGTGGTCGCCATCGGCAATGCCTTGAACCTCGGCGCCGATCCGAGCGTGACCAGCGGCATCGTGTCGGCCAAGGACCGCGAGATCAGCGACGGATCGACGAGCCTCGACAACCTCATCCAGACCGATGCGGCCATCAACCCGGGCAACTCGGGCGGCCCACTGGTCAACGCGAACGGCGAGGTCGTGGGCATCAACACCGCCATCATCGCCGGCGCCCAGAACATCGGGTTCTCCATCGCGATCGACTCGGTCAAGGAGCTCATCGACGAGCTCAAGGCGGGCGGGGGCGACATCGACGCCGACATGGCCACCCTCGGCGCACCCACCATGGACGTGACCTCGCCGGAGATGACCCAGGAGGCCAAGGACCACTTCGGCATCACCGCCGAGTCCGGCGCGGTCATCATCGCCCTGGACCCCGACGGGGGCGCCTCCTCCGCCGGGATCCAGATCGGCGATGTGGTCACCGCGTTCGAGGGTGAGCCCGTCACCTCCTCCACGCAGCTCACCCGGCTCGTGCGCTCCCGCAAGCCGGGTGACCAGGTGGAGCTCACCATCGAGCGCAGAGGCAGGCGCCAGACCGTCACGGTGACCCTCGGCCCCTGACGAGACCGATGCCTGCGCCGACCTGTGCCGACGCCGGGGCCGACCGGAGCGTTCTGCGCCGTCACCGCTAAGGTTCCCGCCATGTCTGCGACCGAACCCGAGCTCTCCCAGGAACCGCCACGAGGCCACGTGCGCGTCGTCTACCTGGGTCCCGTGGCCCCGCACTGGGACCTGCAGAGCGACTTCGGCGACCGAGCGCTGGTCGAGGGCTTCCGGGTCCGCATGCAGGCCCGGCTCCAGCTGGTCCCCCCGCACGATCCGCAGTTCCGCCGCAACCGGGAGCGCGTCATCCGTGACGCCGAGCGGGAGAACCTGTTGCTCGACTGGGACCTCGGCGTCCCCGAGAGCTGAGACCCACCCGCTCGCCACGCCCCGTTCACCCGGGGTCCGCCCCTTCGTGACCGAGGTCCTGGCGCCCCTCGCTACGCTCCGCCCATGGACGCATCGGGTGCCACCACCTCCGCCGTGGAACCAGCGACGGAGGATCCCGATCGGTTCTTGAACCGGGAGCTCTCCTGGCTCGACTTCAACGCCCGGGTGCTGGAGTCGGCGGCGGACCCCCGCGTCCCGCTGCTCGAGCGGGCGAAGTTCTGCGCCATCTTCAGCCAGAACCTCGACGAGTTCTTCCAGGTCCGGGTGGCCGGCCTGTCGGACCAGCTGGTCGCCAAGCTCGGCCGCACGTCGCCCGACGGCAGGAGCCCCGGCGACCAGCTCAAGGCCATCGCAGCACGCGTCGGCGACCTCGTCGACCGCCTGGAGCACCTGTTCATCGAGGACATCGTCCCGGGCCTGGCCGAGGTCGGCATCGTGTTCTCCAGCTGGGAGCAGCTCGACGAGGACGACCGCGACTACCTGGTCGAGGAGTTCGACACCCGCATCTTCCCGGTGCTGACGCCCCTCGCCGTTGATCCCGGCCACCCGTTCCCGTACATCTCGAGCCTGTCGCTGAACCTGGCGGTGGTGCTGCGAGATCCGGTGACCGATGAGCGGCGCTTCGCCCGCGTGAAGGTGCCGCCCCTGCTGCCGCGGTTCGTGGTCATGCCCGATGGCGAGCGGTTCGTGCCGCTCGAGCAGGTCATCGCCGCCCACCTGGACCGGCTCTTCCCCGGCATGGAGGTGACCGAGACGTTCGCCTTTCGGGTCACCCGCAACGCCGACCTCACCCTCGAGGAGGAGGAGGCCGACGACCTGCTCGCCGCGGTCGAGATGGAGCTGCGCCGCCGCCGGTTCGGATCCGCGGTTCGGCTGGAGGTCGACGCCCTGGTGACCCCGGAGGTGCGGGAGCTGCTGGTCCGCGAGCTCGACCTCACCGCCGACGCCGTGCACGAGTCGGTCGGTCCGCTCGACCTGGGCGGGCTGTGGTCGCTGCACGGGCTCGACCGCCCGGACCTGAAGGACGAGCCGTGGACACCGGTGACCCAGTCCCGCCTGTCGGCTTCGGACGACGAGCGCCTCGACATCTTCTCGGTCATCGCCGACGGCGATGTCCTGGTGCACCACCCGTACGACTCGTTCTCCACCTCGGTGGAGGAGTTCGTGCGCCAGGCGTCGAGGGATCCCAAGGTCCTGGCCATCAAGTTGGCGCTGTACCGGACCTCGGGCGACAGCTCCATCATCAAGTCGCTCATCCGGGCGGCCGAGCGCGGCAAGCAGGTGGCGGCGCTCGTCGAGCTGAAGGCGCGCTTCGACGAGGCCGCCAACATCGGGTGGGCTCGCGCCCTGGAGCAGGCCGGCGTACACGTCACCTACGGGCTGGTCGGGCTCAAGACCCACACCAAGACCGCGCTGGTGGTGCGTGACGAGGGCACGGGGGTGCGCAGCTACTGCCACATCGGCACCGGCAACTACAACGCCAAGACGGCGAAGCTCTACGAGGACCTGGGCATCTTGACGGCTGATCCGCTCGTCGGCGCCGACCTGGCCCAGCTGTTCAACTTCCTCACGGGGTACGGGCGCAACGTCCAGTACCGCCGCTTGCTCGTGGCCCCGCACCCGCTGCGCGAGCGCCTCTACGAGCTGATCGACGGCGAGGCGGCGACGCCCGGCGGCGGGCGGATCGTCATGAAGATGAACAGCCTGGTGGATCCCGGGATGATCGACCGGCTGTACACAGCCTCCCAGGCGGGGGTCGAGATCGACCTGCTGATCCGGGGCATCTGCTGCCTGCGGCCCGGGGTCCCCGGGCTGTCGGAGACCATCCGGGTCCGCTCGCTCATCGGCCGCTACCTGGAGCACTCCCGCATCTACCACTTCGCCAACGGCGCCGGCCCGGGCGCGCCCCTCAGCTACATCGGTTCCGCCGACCTCATGCCCCGCAACCTCGACCGCAGAATCGAGGCGCTGGTGCCGGTCATCGACCCGCTGCTGCTGCGCCGGGTGATGGAGATCCTCCAGGTGTGCATGGCCGACGACACACTCGCCTGGTCGCTCGGTCCCAGCGGGGACTGGGAGCGGTGCGCGCCCATCGACGCCGGCGGCACGGTCGATGCCCACCTCCGCTTCCAGGAGCTGGCCCTCGCCCGCGGCCGGCGAGACGCCGACGCGTGACCGATCAGCCGGACCCAGCCGACGGACCCGTCGACGGGTCCCCTGTCGGGTCCGACCCGGACGCGGGGATCGAGGTCCGGGCGGCCGGTGGGATCCTGTGGCGCCGCGCCGAGGCGGGCGGCGTCGAGGTGCTGGTCGTGCACCGGCCCCGCTACGACGACTGGAGCTTCGCCAAGGGGAAGTGCGAGCCGGGGGAGTCCTTCGCCGAGACCGCCGAGCGCGAGGTGCTCGAGGAGACCGGGTTCTCGGTCGCGTTCGGACCGGCGCTCGATGAGGTCCACTACCACGACCACAAGGGCCGTTCGAAGCAGGTGCGCTACTGGGCGATGACCGTGGTGAGCGGCCGGTTCACCCCGAACGACGAGGTCGATGAGGCCCGCTGGGTGTCGGTCGACGAGGCGGAGGCGCTGGTCAGCTACGCCCACGATGCCGCCCTGCTCAGCGGGCTGCTCCGGGCCATCTGAGCGCCAGCTGGCGATCGGAAGATCCCCTGGTCAGGACGTCGTTTCCGCGTCACGCACGAACTGTTGGGGGGTCGTTCACCTCCGGTTCACCTGACGCCCCCTGCCGGGACACCCGCCCTCCGTACCGTTCGCCTCGTCACCGACACGCACGTCGGCCCGCCATCGCCGGGTCGACGAACACACCGCCCACAGGAGGGCACCCCTTGAGAAACCGCAAAGGCATCGCCGGGCTCCTCGCCACGGCCTCCGTCCTCGCCCTGATCGCCACCGGCTGCGGCAGCAGTGACTCGGGCGGCGACACGACCACCACGAAGGCGTCGGGCTCGGGGACCACCGAGGCACCGGACACGTCCGGTCTGGCCGAGCTCAAGGGCAAGATCGACGGCGGTGGCTCCAGCTTCCAGGACACCTTCCAGCAGAAGGTGGCCACCGGCTTCGACAAGGAGGTCGAGACCGCGGGCGGCGACACCACCGTGACCTACACCAAGAGCGGCTCCTCGGACGGCAAGAAGGCCCTCGCAGACGGCACGCTCGACTTCGCCGGCTCCGACTCGGCCATCAAGGACGAGGAGAAGCCGGCCTTCGGTGACCGCGACATCCTGTACTTCCCGATCGTGGGGGGCCCGATCGCCGTGCCGTTCAACGTCGAGGGCGTCGATGAGCTGAACCTCAGCCCCGAGGTCCTCGCCGGCATCTTCCAGGCCGAGATCACCAGCTGGGACGACGAGGCCATCGCCGCGGACAACCCCGACGCCGACCTGCCCAGCACCGAGATCACCGTCGTGCACCGCTCGGACGGCTCCGGCACCACCAAGAACTTCACCACCTTCCTTCAGGAAGCCGCCGGTGATGCGTGGAAGCTCGAGCCCGGCGAAGAGGTCACTTGGTCCTCCGACACCGTGGGTGCCGAGAAGAGCACCGGCGTGATCTCCGTCGTCAAGGACACCGACGGCGCCATCGGCTACTCCGATCTCGCCGATGCCGCCAAGGAAGGCCTCGACGTGGCCGCCATCGGCAACGCCGACGGCGACTTCATCGCCCCGACGCCGGACAACGCCTCCGCCGCCCTCGGCGCCGCCGAGGTCGCCGACGACCTGACCTACAGCCCCCTCAACATCAGTGCCGAGGGTGCCTACCCGATCACGTCGCCGACGTGGATGCTGGTCGACAAGGTCCAGCAGGACCAGGCCACCGCCGACATCCTCAAGGCCTACCTGAACTACATCCTCACCACCGGGCAGGACGACGCCAAGAGCCTCCTGTATGCCCCGCTCCCCGAGGAGCTGGCCGCCTCGGCCATCGCCCAGATCGACGACATCACCGTCGGCTGATCTGATCACGCGACGATGGGGCCGGGCCGAGCTGGCCCGGCCCCACGTGCGATCATCCGCAGTCCCGCACCCTCCCTCCCCCTGACCTGAGGAACGCCTTGACCGCCGTCAAGCTCAACGACCTCGACTCGAGCCAGACGCTCGTCGACGGCCTCGACTCC
>JAOBWH010000021.1 GCA_025463265.1 Ilumatobacteraceae bacterium | reverse complement strand
TCGCCTGGGGCGACGTGGTCCGGTGGGCTCTCGTCGGGACCCTGCTGCTGACCGTCCTGGTCCTCGTCGACGTGCAGCGCCACGGTGGCGGCAACCCCGTGAGCCTCATCCAGCCCGGGACCCGGGGCTCGGCCACCGAGCTGTTCGAGCAGGACTTCCCGGAGCTGGAGCAGCCTCAGGCCGACGGTCTGGACGGGCAGATCTACTACGCCATCGCCCGCAACCCCCTCCACCTGGAGGAGACGGCGCGCTACCTGGACCACCCCCGCTACCGGTACCAGCGGCCGCTGCTGCCGTTCACCGCATGGCTCATCCACCCCACCGGCGGCGGGATGCCCCTCGTCGGCGCCATCGTGCTGGTGTCGCTCATCTCGGTGATCGTCTTCGCCGTCGCCGGCGGCGGCCTGTCGATGACGCTGCGGGGACCGCCGTGGGTCGCCGCCATCATCCCCCTGCTTCCCGGCGCGTACTGGTCGCTGCGCGTCACCGTCTCCGACGCCATGGCGCTCGGCCTCGCGCTCCTCGCCATCCTCCTGGCCGCCCGGTCCCGCCACGGCTGGGCCATCTTCGTGGGCTGCCTCGCCGTGCTGGCGAAGGAGCCGGTCATCTTGGTGCTGCTCGGCTGGAGCCTCAGCCGCCGCAACCGCAAGGACGCAATGCTCACCCTCGCCCCGGCCCTCGTGATCGTCGGGTGGATGGGCTGGCTCCACCTCCAGTTCCCGCCCGACGCTCCCCGCTCGCAGGACATCGGTCCCCCCGTGGTGGGCGTGGTGAAGGCGTGGACGAAGATGTGGTCGCACGGCGATGAGCTGGTGGGGATGGCCTGCACGCTCGCCGGCTTCGCCGTCGGCATCGTGGCCCTGGCCAAGCGCGGGCTCCGGCACCCGCTCGGCTGGGCGATCGCCGTGCAGCTCGGGTTCTTGTCGTTCATGGGCTTCAACCCGTTGGGCACCAACTTCGGCGGCACCCGCATGGCGATGCCGATCATGGCGCTGTCGCTCATCGCCCTGGTGACGCCCCGCGGGGCGGACGCCCTCGCCCCTACTGCACCTGCGACAGCTCCCGCCTGAGGTCCTTGATCTCGTCTCGGAGACGGGCGGCGTACTCGAACCGCAGCTCCTGCGACGCGTCGGCCATCTCCGCCTCCAGGGTCCGGATCAGACGCTCCAGCTCGTCGCCGGGGAGCTCGGCCAGGTCCTGACGCCGCCTGCGGTCCGCTTCGGTCTCGCGCTTGCGCTCCTTGGCCGGCAGCGGCGCCCCCGAGGACGGCCGCAGGTACTCGAGGATGTCCGTGACCGCCTTGCGGATGGTCTGCGGGTTGATCCCGTGCTCCTCGTTGTACTCCTGCTGGAGCTTGCGCCGCCGGTTGGTCTCGCTGATGGCCCGCTGCATCGACGGCGTGACCTGGTCGGCGTACATGATCACCTGGCCCTCCACGTTGCGGGCGGCGCGGCCGATGGTCTGGATGAGCGACGTCTCAGACCGCAGGAAGCCCTCCTTGTCCGCGTCGAGGATGGCGACCAGCGACACCTCCGGCAGGTCCAGGCCCTCCCGCAGGAGGTTGATGCCCACCAGCACGTCGAACTCGCCGGTCCGCAGGTCCCGGAGGATCTCGATGCGCTGGATGGTGTCGACCTCGGAGTGGAGGTAGCGGACCTTCACGCCCAGCTCGAGGAGGTAGTCGGTGAGGTCCTCGGACATCTTCTTGGTGAGGGTGGTGACCAGGACCCGGTCCCCCCGGGTGACGCGGTCGTTGATGTTCTCGATGAGGTCGTCGATCTGGCCCTTGGTCGGCTTCACGATGATCTCGGGATCGACCAGGCCCGTGGGCCGGACCACCTGCTCCACCACGTTGGTGGAGATCTCCAGCTCGTAGGGACCGGGCGTGGCGGACACGAAGATCACCTGGCCCACGGTGTCCATGACCTCCTCGAACCGCAGCGGCCGGTTGTCCGCCGCAGACGGGAGCCGGAAGCCGTGCTCGACGAGCTGCTCCTTGCGGGACCGGTCGCCCTCGTACTGGCCGTGGAGCTGCGGGACGGACTGGTGGCTCTCGTCCATGACGACCACGAAGTCCCGGGGGAAGAAGTTGAGCAGCGTGCCCGGCGGCTCCCCCGGGGCCCGCCCGTCGATGGGCGCGGAGTAGTTCTCGATGCCGTTGCAGTACCCGAGCTCCTGCATCATCTCCAGGTCGTACTGGGTCCGCATGCGGAGGCGCTGCGCCTCGAGCAGCTTCCCCTCCTTCTCGAAGTGCGCGAGCCGCTCCTGGAGCTCCTTCTCGATGCGGCCGATGGCCGCCTGCATCCGCTCGTCGCCGGCGACGTAGTGGGTGGCCGGGAAGAACGCGAAGCTCTCCTCCTCCCGCACCGTCTCCCCGGTGAGCGGATCGACGACGAGGATGCGCTCGATCTCGTCACCGAAAAGCTCGATGCGCACGGCGGTCTCGTCGTAGGCCGGGTGGACCTCGATGGTGTCGCCGCGCACCCGGAACTTGCCTCGCACCAGGTTCATGTCGTTGCGGTCGTACTGGAGGTCCACCAGCTTCTTGAGGGCCTGGCGCTGGTCGATCTCCTGGCCCTTGCTGATGATGAGCGAGTGGTCCCGGTACTCGGTGGGGTCCCCGAGGCCGTAGATGCACGACACCGACGCCACCACGATGACGTCGCGCCGGGTGAGCAGCGAGCGGGTGGTGGAGTGCCGCAACCGGTCGATCTCGTCGTTCACTGACGAGTCCTTCTCGATGTACGTGTCCGACGAGGCCATGTACGCCTCGGGCTGGTAGTAGTCGTAGTAGCTGACGAAGTACTCGACCCGGTTCTTCGGGAAGAACTCCCGGAACTCGCTGGCCAGCTGGGCCGCCAGCGACTTGTTGGGCGCCAGCACGAGCGTGGGCCGCTGGTACTGCTCGATCGCCCACGCGATGGTGGCGCTCTTGCCGGAACCGGTGATGCCCTGGAGGGTCTGGAACCGCTCCCCGCCCTGGATCCCCTCGACGAGCCCGGCGATGGCCTTGGGCTGGTCGCCCGCTGGCCCGAACGGGGACACGACTTCGAAGCGCTGGGTGGGATCGGCCATGGCCGTCATCCTACGGAGGGGGTCTGACAACGGGGCTGGGGAGGCGTCGGTGCAGGTCCTCCCCGCGTCCGCGGCCTGGTTGACTTCGGCCGCAGTGTTAGGCAGACTTACCCCCTGATGGTCGTCTGTCATTGCAACGCCGTGAACGATCGTGAGATCCGGGCCGAGATCCTCGCTGGCGCGCTCGATGCCGAGGGGGTGGCCGAGCGCTGCCACGCGGGCACCCGCTGCGGCAGCTGCCGGCCCATCGTCGAGGCGCTGCTCGCCGAGCACGGCGTCACCGTCCGCCGCACCGACGTCGCCGCCTGAGCCACCCGCTCAACCCGGATGGGCCGCCCGCCACGTGCGTCGGGGTCCGTTACGGTTGCGGCACTCCGACGACCCCCGCAGCGAGGCTCCCATGCAAGGCGATCCCGAGATCATCGAAGCGCTGAACGAGATCCTGACGGCCGAGCTCACGGCCATCAACCAGTACTTCATCCACGCCAAGATGCGCGAGAACTGGGGCTTCAAGAAGCTCGCTGCGGTCGCCCGCCGGGAATCCATCGAGGAGATGGAGGACGCCGACAAGATCATCGAGCGCATCCTCTACTTCGACGGTGTCCCGAACCTCCAGCGCTACAACCCGGTCCTCGTCGGCGAGACCGTCCCCGAGCAGCTCGCCCTCGAGCTCGAGACCGAGAAGGCGGCGATCGAGCGCTACAACCGCGCCATCGCCCTCGCGGTGGCCAAGGGCGACAACGGTTCGCGCGAGCTCATGGAGCACCGCCTCGTCGACGAGGAGTCCCACGCCGACTGGTTGGAGTCCCAGCTCCACGTCATCGACGCCATCGGCGTCGAGAACTACCTGGCCCAGCAGCTCGACGGCGACGACTGAGCCACCGATCTCCGATCAGCGGGCGTCGTCCGGCGCGCCGGCGTCGGCCGCAGGACGTGCCAGCGTGGAGCGGAGGTCGGCGAGCTCCACCCGCAGGGCCTTCATCTCATCGAGCATCAGCAGCTGGCGGTCCTCGGACGTGAGGTTGCCGGACTCCTCGTCCCTCGCCGCCTGGCGCTCGGCGTCGTCGTCCGCCAGGAACTCGGCCAGCGAACCGGCGAGCAGGCCGATGAGCGCCACGCCGGCCACCATCAGCACCACCGACACGAACCGGCCGGTGGACGTCTCGGGCACGATGTCGCCGTAGCCCACCGTGGTGAAGGTGACGAACCCCCACCAGATCGACTCGGACGGCGTCGAGAAGCCCGAGCTGGCGGGCTCGACCCGGTACACGACCTCCGAGCACACGATGATGAGCCCAAGGCTGTAGAGCGAGGCCTTGCCGATGCGCTCCACGAGGCGCCGGAGGATCTTGGTGGTGCCTCCCGCGAGGATCAGCCGCAGCAACCGCCCGAGGCGGGCGAGACCGAGGATGGCGGTGCCCTGCAGCCCGGGGATCAGGTACCACGGGAAGGTCAAGACCACGATGACGAGGTCGAACCGGCCCAGCCCGGTCTTGAGGTAGCGCGGCCGCCAGCGGAGGTGGACGATCAGATCGGCCAGGAAGATCAGCCACGACACGACGTTGATGCCGATGTAGGGATCGCCCTTCGTCCGCGGCGCCAAGGCGACCACGATCGGCACGAGGGCGGCGAGCACGATGACCGGGCTCATCCGCTTCTCCCAGCGGACCAGGCGCGGGTCTGGTTCGTGGACCGGGTCGTTCGTCCGCAGGTGGGGCCGGACCGCGTGGGCCGCCAGGCGCGCGTCGTCGGTCACCGGGTCATGATTGCCCACCGCGGCGCCCGGGTCGGGGATGGCGGGGCGGCACCGCGCACCAGCGGCGAGGGGCCCTCAGGGATCCCCGGGGAGGTGTTTCGGAGGTCGGGGGAAGAAGGCGGAGGTGCGCTCGATGTAGTCGGCGTAGCCGGGTCGGCGCTTGCCGATGGTCTTCTCGAGCATGGCGACGCCGGACACCCGGATCAACAGGGTCGACATGACGATCGGGCCGATGATCCCGAAGCGGCCCGGCACCGTCTCCGCGGCGATGAGGAACACACCCCACCACACGCAGAAGTCACCGAAGTAGTTGGGGTGCCGGGTGTACCGCCAGAGCCCGCCGGCCATGACCCGGCCCTTGTTCTCGGGCTTGGCCTTGAACGCGGTGAGCTGGGCGTCGCCGACCGACTCGAACAGGAGCCCGACCGTCCAGACGGCGATCCCGAGATACGCCAGCAGGCCGAACGACGCCGGCGCATCGGCCGTGGCCGACAGCTGGACCGGCAGCGAGACCACCCACATCAACGCGCCTTGGAGCAGGAACACCTGGTACAGGCTGACCAGCCAGAACCGGTCGCCGTGCTTCTCGCGCATGGCGACGTAGCGGTAGTCCTCGCCGTGGCCGAGGTTCCGCCAGGCGAGGTAGCTGCTCAACCGCACGCCCCACGCGCCCACGAGGGCGAGGAGCAGGTAGCGGCGGTCGTCGAAGCCGTCGCCCACCGCGGCGGCGGTGATGGCGACGACCACGAACCCCGCGCCCCAGATGATGTCCACGATCGATGCGTCCCGAACGAGCAGCGACACCAGCCAGGTGACGATCATCAACACTGCGATGGCGGCGGCCGAGGCCAGCAGGACCGAGGCGATCACGTCAGGCCCCCACCCGCAGGGCGGCCGGGGCGGCGACGGGCACGGCGGGGGCCTTCGGGTGCACCGGCGCGAGCCGCTGGTACGGCTCGCCCATCGCTGGGCGGGGATCGACGTCGCCCTTGTTGGGCCAGTAGCTCATCGCCCGTTCCGTGAGGGCGGTGATGCTGAGCGACGGGTTGACGCCGAGGTTGGCCGACACCGCCGATCCATCGCTCACGGTGAGCCCCTCGTAGCCGTACACCCGGTGGTACGCGTCGATGACGCCGGTGGCGGCGCTGTCGCCCACGACGCAACCGCCGAGGATGTGGGCCGTGGTGGGTGCGTCGAGGATGGTCTCGTTCCAGGCGCCCCACGCGTCGCCGTCGAGCATCTCGGCGACCTCGCGGGCGGCGTCGTTCGCCACGGGCAGGTAGGAGGGGTTGGGCTCGCCCTCCCCCGGGCGGCTGACCAGGATCCCCAGCTTCTTGTTGCGCCGCAGGGCGATGCTGTTGTCGCGGCTCTGCATCACCAGGAGGATGATCGACCGCTCCGACCAGCGGTGCACCGACAGGGATCGCAGGAACTCCAGCGGGTGGCGTGCGATCTTGGCCAGGAACTTCACCTGGCGGGGCGGGCCGTCCCCGCCGTCGACGAGCACCGTCCCGAGCAGGCCCATGGCGTTGGAGCCAGGCGGGTAGCGGCACGGCTCGATGTGGGTGGTCGCATCCGGATGGATCGACGAGGTGATGGCCACCCCCTTGCTGAGCCCGGGCTGGGGCACCTTCGCCGTGGCGCCCACGATGGCCTCGCTGTTGGTGCGCACGACGTCGCCCAGGCGGTCCGACAGCGCAGGCAGGCGGCCCTCGTCTCGCAGCTTGAGCAGCAGCTTGACGGTGCCGAGCACGCCCGCCGAGAACACGACCTGCTGCGCGGTGAAGGTCCTCGTCCGCTTGCGGACCCAGGCGCCGGGCCGCTGCGTGGTCACCCGCCACCCGCCGCCCGACAGCTCCTCGAGATCGGTCACCTGGCTGTCGGGATGGACCGCCGCACCGTTCTTCTCCGCGAGGTAGAGGTAGTTGCGATCGAGCGTGTTCTTCGCCCCGACCCGGCAGCCCACCATGCAGCTGCCGCAGTGGGTGCAGCCGACCTTGTCGGGCCCTTCGCCTCCGAAGTACGGGTCGGGGACGCTCTGGCCCGGCTTCCCGAACCAGACACCCACCGGGGTGCGGTGGTACGTGTCGCTGACACCGAGGCGGTCGGCCAGCTCGTGCATGTACGTGTCCGGCGGGGTGTCGGCGGGCACCTCGTTCACCCCGAGCATGCGCTTGGCCTGGTCGTAGTAGGGGGCCAGCTCGCTCTTCCAGTCGGTGATGTGGCCCCACTGCTTGTCCGTGTAGAACGGGTCGAGCGGCTCGTAGAGCGTGTTGGCGTACACGAGCGAGCCGCCGCCCACGCCCGCTCCGGACAAGATGGCGATGTCCTTCAGTGGGGTGATGCGCTGGATGCCGCGCATCCCGAGCCCCGGCGCCCAGAGGAACCGCCGGAGGTCCCAGCTGGTCTTGGGCAGGGTGTCGGTGTCGAAGCGCCGGCCGGCCTCGATCACCCCGACCCGGTACCCCTTCTCGGTGAGCCGCAGCGCCGAGACGCTGCCGCCGAACCCGGAGCCGACAACCAGCACGTCGTAGTCGTAGGAGGCCATGGCTGCATCGTCTCAGATCGGGAGCGGCGGAGTGGGAATCGGACATCGCGACCTGACCTCGGGCGCGGGACGGGCCGGGTCCCGAAGGACCCGGCCCGTTCCTGCCTCTCCCCAAGGCAGGGGCGAGACGATGACCTGATCAGCTGGCCGGGGGCATCAGCACCGAGTCGATGAGGTACACCGTGGCGTTGGCGGTCTGCACGCCGGAGCAGATCACGGTGGCCGAGCCGTCGGCCACGTCGAAGGACGGGGCGTCGCCGGAGATCACGAGGTCCTCACCCTGGACGGTGGTGTGGGTCCCGGCGAGGTCCGCCGGCTCGATGCGCTCGGGCAGCACGTGGTAGGTGAGGATGCTGGTGAGCAGGTCCTTGTCGGCGAGGACGCCGTCGAGGTCAGCAGCGGGGATCTTGGCGAAGGCGCTGTCGATCGGAGCGAAGACCGTGAAGGGGCCGGGGCCGTTGAGCGTGTCGACGAGGCCGGCCTCGGTGACCGCGGCGACCAGCGTCTTCAGGGCGGGGTTGTTGCTGGCGGCGGTGCCCACCGGGTCCTGCGCCATGCCCTCGAAGGAGCCCTTGTCGGAAGCGTCGGTCGGGACAGCGGCGCAGCCGTCGCCCTCGGGGGCACCGGCGTCGGCGGCCTCTTCGGTGTCATCGCCCATGTCGTCGGCGGCGGTGGTGTCGCTGCTGTTGTCGGCAGCGACGGTCGTCTCGGTGGTGTCGTTGCTCGCGGCGCCGTCGCTGTCGCTGCCACAGGCAGCGACGAGCAGGGCGAACGGGAGGACCACGGCGGCAAGCGTGCGGCGGGTGTTGGTCTTCATCGGAATCAGGTTCCCTTCGTTGCGATTCGCCCGGTTGGGGCGGGGTGTCGGGAGGCTCTACGTGA
>JAOBWH010000008.1 GCA_025463265.1 Ilumatobacteraceae bacterium | reverse complement strand
GTGGCGTCACCGTGGATGGCGCGGGCTTCGGCCCAGTCGGCTTGGAACTCGGCTTCGACGAACGCCCGGAAGATCGACTGCATCTGCGCCCCGGTCACACCGCCGATGAGACACAGCAGCTCCCAACCGCCGTCGAAGTCCTGCACCAGCCGGGCCCGCCGGTTCTCATGGGCACGACGGGCCCGATCGGCGGTGCCGTCCTCGTCGACCTGGCGGACCCAGTTGGTCAGCCGCCGCTTCAGCTCCTCGAACGGCAGCACCGCAGCGAGCCGGGCGACCTGCTCGTCGATCTTCACGAACTCCGCTTGCACCCGAGGGTTGACGTACACGTGGGCGATGAGGTCGACCTGGCACGACCCGATCCGCCCCGCCACCATCGCTGCCTTCACCGCCGCCATGTCGGCGAACATCCGCCGGGCCCGGCCGCGCCGCTTCGCCTCCGGCTCGGACAGGCGGGCGACGTGGCCGACCATCACCCGACCAGCCGCATGCCCGTCCGGGCGGTGCAGCCCCCGCTCCTCGATGACCTCAACAACCTCGATCTGCGCTGCCCGAGCCCGTCGCCCCACCCGCTCGACCCGCCGAGCCAGCTCCAACGCCGCCGCCGTGTCGGTCGGCTCCAACTCGAGCGCATCGAGCGCATCGAACGCCGCATCAAGACCGGCGAACACCGCCTGCGCACGAAGATCCGAAAGAGCGAGAGCCATACCCCAACCATACGAAGGGGGTATGACAGTGAAGCCCTACCGGTACCTTTCATCCACATCCGAACCAGATGCAGCGGACGAGCCATCGTCAGCCGCAGCGGCCGAGGCGAGACGCCCGGTCGTCGGGCGCCGAGGGCGCATCAGCTGAGGAGGGTGTCCTCGATCACCGCAGCGATGCGGGCCACGCCGGGGCCGATGTCGTTGGACTCGGTGACCAGTGCTCGGGCTGCGAAGCCGGTCTCGGCCCGGCGCTCGTCGTCGGCGAGCAGGGCGGCGATCGCTCCGGCGAACGCTGCGGTGTCCGGGTACGGGACCGCCGTTCCGGCGCCGCGGTCGCAGAGGCCCGCGATGCCGCCGGTCCGGAAGCAGACGATCGGCAGACCCGCGGCTGCCGCCTCGAGCGCGGCGAGGGGCATGGCGTCCTCCCGAGCGGGCAGGGCGAACACGTCCAGCGCGTGCAGCAGGGCGGCGGGCCGGTCCGCATGGGGCACGTGGCGGAAGCGGTGGGCCAGGCCCAGGCGGCGGGCCTCGTCCTCGAGGTGGCCACCGTCGACCGACGCCGGGTCGCCGCCGATCCACACCACCCACGGCGCCGCGTCGCCCGACGCCGGGAGCGAGGCCACGGCGCGGAGGAGGTGCTCGGGGTCCTTGCGCCAGTCCGGCAGTCCCACCGAGCCGACGACCGGCACGTCGTGGGGCACGCCGAGTTGGGCGCGGGCCTCAGGCCGAGGCAACGGCCGGATGGCCGACACGTCGATGAACTCCTCGCAGGTCGTGACCCGGTCGGGCTCGACGCCGTGGCCCTCCACCAGCAGCTCGGCCACGGGCCCCGACGCCGCGATGAGGTGATCGGCCCGACCGAGGAGCAGCGCCCGGTCCTCGTCGACGAGCGTGCCCCGCAGGCCCACGTCCAGCTCGTGGACGTGGACGATCACCGGCACCGTCGCGTCCAGCACGAGGGCACGGAGGAGGGCGGCCGTCGGAGGTGTGGCGGCGTTCACGTAGACCAGGTCCGGACGGTCAAGCTTCCGTGCGACCCGCTGGCGCTGGGCATCGCCCACCCGCGCCGCCAGCCCGGCCTGTCCGGCCCGCCGCAGGCCGGCGCTGAGCAGCTCCAAGGGCTCCCGGTCCTCGCTCACCGCGAGCGTGCGTCCGGCCGAGCGCCGGTAGTCGGCGAGGAGCGGCCCGGATCGGGCGACCAGGACCGACAGGTCCCACGACGTGCGGTCGGCCAGCCCGGCGAGCAGGTGGCCGAGCAAGATGGGCGGACCGGTGCGTTCGGCCCCGTGGCCCAGGAACAGGACCCGGGGGCGGCGCCCGGTCCGGGCGCCCTCCTGCTCCACGGCTGCCACCAGGCCAGTGTCGCACGTGCCGGCCCGGACCTGTGGTCTTGGACCCCGGCGCGTACCATCGAGGCCCGGTGCTTCCTGCGCCGGGATCATCGAGGGGGATCGCGTGAGGGTCGTGGTGACGGGGGCAGCCGGGTTCATCGGCTCGCACCTGGTGGACCGGCTGCTGGAGGACGGGCACGACGTGGTCGGCATCGACTGCTTCACCGACTACTACAGCCGCACCGACAAGGAGGCCAACCTGGTCTCGGCCCTCGTTCAACCCCGCTTCGAGCTGGTGGAGGCCGATCTCCGCTCGGCCGAGCTGGAGCCGGTCCTCGACGGCGCCGACGCCATCGTGAACCAGGCGGCCACGCCGGGACTGGTGCTGTCGTGGGACGACTTCGAGCGCTACCAGTCGTGCAACCTCGGGGCGCTCCAGCGGCTGGTGGCGGCGGCGATGGCGGTGGGGACGCCGCACCTCGTGCAGGCGTCGACGTCGTCGGTCTACGGGGCGGAGGCCACGGGCCCGGAGTCGTCGCCCGCCCACCCGGTGTCCCCCTACGGCGTCACCAAGCTCGCGGCCGAGCAGCTCCTGCACGCCTACGGCTCGACCGCCGGCCTGCCCTTCACGGTGCTGCGCTACTTCTCGGTCTACGGCCCCCGGCAGCGGCCGGACATGGCCTACCGGATCTTCTGCGAGCAGCTCTTGGACGGGCGCCCCATCACGGTCTACGGCGATGGGCGCCAGAGCCGCAGCAACACCTACGTGTCCGACTGCGTCGACGCCACGGTGGCTGCGCTGCACCGGGCGCCGGACGCGTCGACCTTCAACATCGGCGGCGGTGCCGAGGTCGTGCTGCTCAACGCGGTCGAGGTGCTCGCCGCCGAGCTCGGGACGGCGCCGGTCATCGAGCACCAGCCGGCTCGGCGGGGTGATCAGCGCCGGACGAGCGCCGACACCGCCAAGGCGCGCGACCTGCTGGGCTGGGAGCCGAAGGTCGCGCCAGAGGAAGGGCTCGGTGCCGAAGCCGCATGGGTCAGCGACCGCCGCGGCGGGCGCTGACGCGGTTCGGGATCTGCGGCGCCGACCCCGCGTCGAACGAGGGTCAGTCCAGCTCGAGGTCGGGGACCGGACCGGTCCACTCCGGCTGCTCGGACCGCTGCAGCAGGCAGTCCTCGAGCAGCAGCCAGTCGATGTCGGTGGTGGCGAAGCAGCGGTAGGCGTCGTCGGGGGTGCCGACGATGGGCTCGCCCCGCACGTTGAACGAGGTGTTGACCAGGACCGGGCAGCCCGTGCGCTCGTGGAACGCGGTGAGGATCTGGTGGAACGCTGGCGCCCGCTCGGCGTCGACGGTCTGGAGCCGGGCCGAGTGGTCGACGTGGGTGACCGCGGGGATCTGCGAGCGGACCTGGGCGACGACCTCGGTGATGGTGCTCCCCGGGGCCGACGGGTCGGGGGCGATGAGGCGCTCGGCGGCGACGGGCGCCACGAAGGTCATGTACGGGGAGTCCCCGTCGATGTCGAACCACTCGGCGGCGTGCTCGGCGAGCACCGCCGGGGCGAAGGGCCGGAACCCCTCGCGCTGCTTCACCCGAAGGTTGAGGGTGCGCTGGGCCTCGGGGTCGCGGGCGTCGGCGAGGATCGACCGGTGGCCGAGGGCCCGGGGCCCGAACTCCATGCGGCCCTGGAACACCGCGACCACCTGGCCGTCGGCCAGCAGGTCCGCCACCCGCCCGGCGCGCGCCGCCGGATCGGTGATCCGCTCGAAGGGCCGGCCCTCGGCTTCGAGGTCGGCGGCGATGTCGTCGCCTGAGAACGCCGGGCCGAGGTAGGTGCCCGACATGGAGTCGGGTGTCACGGGCGTGCGCTCGTGCTCGAGCACCTGGTGGTGGGCCCAGAGGGCGCAGCCCAGGGCGCTGCCCGCGTCGCCGGCCGCGGGCTGGACCCAGATGCCGTCGAAGAGGCCCTCGCGCCGGAGCCGGCCGTTGGCCACGCAGTTGAGGGCGACGCCGCCGGCGAGCACCAGGTCGCGCTCGCCGGTGAGGGCGCGAGCGGTGCGGGCGGTGCCGATGACCGCCTGCTCGACGACCTCCTGGATCGAGCGGGCGAGATCGCACTCGCGCTGGGTGATGGGCGACTCGGGGGTGCGGGCCGGTCCGTCGAAGAGGGCGTCGAACCGCTTGTTGGTCATGCGGCGGCCGGCGAGGTAGTCGAAGTACCGGAGGTCCATGCGCATGGAGCCGTCGTCGGCCAGCTCGACCAGCTCGCCCAGGATGCGGTCGACGTAGACCGGCTCGCCGTAGGGGGCGAGGCCCATGAGCTTGTACTCGCCCGAGTTCACCCGGAACCCGCAGTGGTACGTGAACGCCGAGTAGAGCAGCCCGAGCGAGTCGGGGAAGCGCTGCTCGCGGAGCAGCTCCACGGTCCGCCCGCGGCCCACGCCGATGGAGCTGGTGGCCCACTCGCCGACGCCGTCCATCGTGACGATGGCGGCCCGCTCGAACGGGGAGGGGTAGAAGGCGGCGGCCGCGTGGCTGATGTGGTGCTCGGCGTAGAACAGGTCGGCCGGCATGGCGTAGCCGAGCGACCGGACGCCCTTCTCGATCTCCAGCGACGTCCACAGCTTGCGGTTGGACCACTCGGTCATCGCCCGAGGGAACGTGCGGATGCTGCGCGGCCCGGCGGCGACGAAGCTCTTCAGGACGCGGACGAACGTGGTGAGCGGCTTGTCGTAGTAGGCCACGGCGCGCAGGCCGTCGGCCTCGATGCCGCCCTCGCGGAGGCAGTACTCGATGGCCTCCAGCGGGAAGGCCGGGTCGTGCTTCTTCCGGCTGAACCGCTCCTGCTGGGCGGCGGCGACGACCTCGCCGTCGACCACGAGCGCAGCGGCGGCGTCGTGGTACAGGGCGCTGATGCCCAAGATCGCGGTGCGCTCGGCCATCAGAACAGCGCGTAGACCGCGACGGGCAGCGCGGTCGTGGTGGTGGTGACGGCCAGGGCGAGCAGGATCAGCAGCGCGGTGACCGGGAACAGCCACCAGAGCTTCTGGTCGGCCCCGTGGGCCCGGATCTCGTGGACGAGGGTGCGGGCGTGCTTGGCCCGGAGCCGGCATCGGAGGCCGAAGCCGAGGTCGACCGGCCGGGGACCGGTGAGGCCGGTCGGCTCGGGGGCCGCGGGGTCGGTCATCGGTTCGCCTCGTACCAGGAGCGGACCTTGGGCTCGAGGTGCTTCCAGATCTCGACGGCCATCAGCCGCGCCCCCTCCTCGTTGGTGTGGACGCCGTCGATGTAGATGTCCTCATCGTGGCCGTCCAAGGCGTCGCCCAGGTCGATTGTAGGGTCGGTGAGTCCCTTCCTCGCCTGCTCCTCCGGTGGCCCGGCGTACCGGACCGGATGCCAGAACAGCAGGGAGTCGACGTCGTACTCTTTGCTGAGCTCCATCGTGAGCTTCTTGCCCCGGTTGTACACGTCGGCGGCGTCGCGGCCGTCCTCGGGGGTGGCGTTGTAGTTCGAGATGTACCCGTCCTCGTCGGCCGTGGGCTGGTCGGTGAGCGCCGGGTCGGAACCGCCGTCCCCACCGTCGCCGGTGTCCCCACTGTCGTCCAGGGCAGGGCTAGCCCCGGCGGCCCTACCCCGGAACCAGTTCACGATCTTGTGGACCGCCGAGTGCTGCTCGTAGGCCGCGATGGCATCGTCCATCGTGTTGGTCTCGGGGGTCGGCGGCGGGACGAACTGCGTGGCGATGGTGCCGCCGGTCAGCTTCTTGGCGTACGAGTAGGTCAGCACGTGCGTGGGGACGGCCTCGTCCAGCAGCGACTGCGACGTGATCTCGTTGGCGCCGTCGTTGAAGAGCGAGATGTCGGGCGGCGTCGTGTTGGCGAGCAGCTGCTCGTAGAGGATCATCTCCTGGAAGTGCACCCAGCCGCGCGACCCGTAGTTGACGATCTGGAGCGGGATGCCCTCGTCCTCGGCGATCCGGGCGAGGTAGGAGGCGATGGTGAACTCGTCGCGCTGGCCCTCGCCCCACGTGGTGGACCCGCCGAACATCCACACCGTGGGCATGTCGTCGGCGTCGCCCTTCGGCTCGTAGGACACCCGGGCCCAGTCCCGCTGGTTGACGTAGGT
The DNA here is from genome assembly GCA_025463265.1 of Ilumatobacteraceae bacterium. GTDB lineage: Bacteria > Actinomycetota > Acidimicrobiia > Acidimicrobiales > Iamiaceae > Aquihabitans. The sequence goes on along the minus strand of JAOBWH010000008.1, from coordinate 49,313 downwards.
CGACGTGTAGTCGGCGGGGCGGTACTCGGTGAAGGGCCAGTAGTTAGCCGGCGTCCGGCGGATCTCGTCGAAGTACTGCTCCTTCCAGGGGGCGTCGGCCATGGCCGGGCTGTCGGCCCGGGGATCGGGCGGGAGGTCCGTCGCGGTGACCGACTGCTCTTGTTCGGGGGGCGGGGCGGGCGGGTCGGTCGGGTACTTCTGGTCCCAGAGCCACCCGGCGCCGAAGTTGACGATGAGGAGGAGGCCGACGCACCCGGTGGCCCAGGCCAGGCGGCCCGGCAGGGTCCGGTTCCCCCCGACATGCTCGGGCGATGCGGCGAGTGACCCCGGCGCCGCCTTGTCGGAGCGGGTCGCCCAGGTCGGCCCCTCCGCCGCGCCCGACGTGCGCAGCACCTCGCGCCGCCGGAGCCGGGTCCACGCCCAGGCCGGGGTGATCACCAGGGTGAACGCGAGGGCGCCGACCGCCGTTTCGAGGGCCCGGCCGATGAACCGGAGCACCACGTCCAGGTAGCGGCCGACCTCGACACCGCGGGCCAGGAGGACGGCGGAGACGAAACCGAGCACGGCGGGGATGAGCACCGACAGGTGCACCTCGGCCTGCGACGCGAACTGGCCCAGCGTGCCGGCGACCAGCAGCGGGACGACGACCGGCATCGTCCACCGCACCCTCGGGATCACCACGAGGAGGGCCGCGATGACCACCATCAGGTCGACCGTCGCGGCCCGGATGAGGTGGCTGTTCGAGGTCTCCCACAGGGTGAAGGCGCCGAGCAGGATCGCTAGGACCGCCAGGGGAGCCGCCTTGCGCTTCAGTTCCAGTATCACTCGGCTCCCCCCGTACGGGGGCGCATCCTAGGACGGCGCCGTACGGCGGCGGCCGCGGCGGGCTCCCGCTCGGGTGGACCGGTCAGCGGTGCTCCCCGGATCAGGCGCGCACCTCGGGCTCGAGGTCGTCCCCGATGCGCGCCGCCACGATCCGAGCGCCCCGCTCGTTCGTGTGACCGCTGTGGGTGACGACCTCGTCGTCACCGCCGGGAGCTCCGGCGCAGGTTCAGGAGCGGCGCGTCGGCCCCAGCGACACGGGGGTGGCGACCACGCTCGTGTCGACGAGCTGCTGGTGCTCCACGCCCAGCGCGGCGGGCCACGAGTCCGACCGGGCACGGTTGGCGAGCGCCGCGAGCTGCTGGTGCCACAGGGCGAGGCGGTTGCCGGTGACGAGGCGCTCGACCTCGGCGGTCCGGGCCTCGAGGGCGGTGACGATCTCGGCCAGCTCCGCCTGGGGAAGGTGGTAGAGGCTGTGGGCCTCGGGGAAGCGCACGTTGTTCACGGCGACGTCGAGGTCGCGCTCCTCGGCCAGGAACAGCAGCTCGGGGAAGGTGCTCCAGTTGTCGACCATCAGGCAGTGGGTGAGGTTGAGCGTGGCCTGGAGGGGCCGCCACCCGTCGACGATCGCCTGGAACCGGTCCAGGTTCGCCATCACCTTGTCGAACGAGGCGCCCAGCCGGACCCGCTCGTAGACCTCCGCCGTGCCACCGTCGAGCGACACCGTGATCTGGGGCTGGACCGTGGTGAGGATGCGCTCGACCTTGGCGTTGAAGGTGGTGCCGTTGGTGACCACGCTGATCTCCGCGTCCTCCGCGCCGTGGTCGACCACCAGGTCCATGATCCGCAGCGGCTCGCGCCCGAGGAACGGCTCGCCCCCGGTGAACCGCGCCGCCTTCAGGTGCGGGATGAACGCGCCGAGCTGCTCGAAAAACGCCTCGCCGTAGACGGCGGGCAGGGGCGGACGCTGCTCGCGCTGGGAGCGGATGGACGACGACCAGTCGCCGTTGCACATGACGCACTGCAGGTTGCAGGTGTTGGTGATGGAGAACTCGAGGTACCGGGGCCACTCCGGCTTCCGGCTCCACCCGATCGGGATCGGGTCGTCGTACGAGCGCAGCAGGGCGCCGGTCCGGTTGCCCTCGTCGAGCTGCCACTTGCAGTACTGGCAGCCCTTGCCCAGGTCGCTGCGGGCGAGCGCCCGTCGGAGCTCGCTCGTGGCCTCGCCGTCCCAGATCTCGCGGAGGGTCGAGGTGGTGATGTCGCCCAGGAGGTGCTCGGTGTTCTGGCAGCAGGCCCGGACCTTGCCGAACTGGTCGAGGTACATCGAGGTGAGGGGTGCGTAGCAGGCGGACCACTGCCAGTGCCGCTCGAGGTCCCGGCCCTCCTCCCACCCCGGGTGGCGCGGGTGCGGGCTGCCTGCCCGTCGGGCCACGGCGCGGGCGCCGGCCTCGGTGGCATCGATGGCGGGCTGGAGCTCGCGCAGGGCGTACCGGGCCAGGCGCACGGGCAGCGGCCGACGCGGGCGGGAGACCGCCTCGGGGCGGGGCTCGCTTGCGTCGACGGGCTGGGGCATCGCTCACCATGAGATCGCTCGGCCGGGCGCCCCATCCTACCGTCGGCCCTCGTCGCCGCCTCCGGTACCATCGCACCGTGCAGCGGGATCCGTTGCTCGTAGGGCCGGCAGAGGTACGCACGACGTGGTCTTCTCATGATGGATCGACGGGCACTCGTCCGATCCGACCAATGGTGGGACCACAAGGTGCCACCGCTCATCGCGATCGCCGCGATCTGCATCGGCCTGGGCGATGGGCCCACCGGGGCCGACCTCGTCGACGTGGGCCTCCTGCTGCTGTCGATCGCCGGGATCGCCGCGTTCGGCCACCTGCTCAACGACTGGACCGACATCGAGGTCGACGCCGCAGGCGGCAAGGCCAACGCCGTGGCGCCGCTCGCCCCCGCCCGCCGGGCACTGCTCGTGGGCGGCACGCTGGTCGGGGGCCTGCTGCCGTGGCTCCTGCTCCCGCGGCGCGGTGCGGCCCTGGTCGCGCTCGCCGTCGAGGTCGGGCTGCTCGTGGTGTACTCGGTCCCGCCGGTGCGGTTGAAGGGCCGGGGCTGGCTCGGCGCGCTGGCGGACGCGTCGTACGCCTATGCCGTGCCGTTCGTGATGGTCGCGCTGGTGTTCGCCCCGCCGGGGCTGGAACGCGCCGGCCTGCTCGTCGGTCTGCTCGGCTGCTGGGGCTTGCTCCTCGGGCTTCGGGGGATCCTGTGGCACCAGGTGGGCGACCTCGAGGCCGATCGGGCCGCCGGGGTCGAGACCGTGGCGAGCCGCATGGGCCCGTCGCGCATCGAGGCCCTGGTGGCCTCGGTGCTGCTGCCGTTCGAGATCGCCCTGGGTGCCGCCCTCGTGATGGTCGCGGGCGTGTGGTGGCTGCCGTGGGCGGTCCTGGTGTTCGCCGTCTACCGCACCTTCCAGGTGCTGGTGATGTGGGTGCCGCCGGCCAGCGCAGACGACCTGCGCGGCCGCGTCGCCCGGGTCGACCTGATCGGCTTCACCTACGCCAACGAGTTCGTCGAGCAGTGGCTGCCCCTGGCGTCGATGGTCGCCCTCGCCGCCGGCTCGTGGTGGTGGTGGCTCGCCACCGGCGTGTTCTTCGTGCTCTTCGCCAACGTGGTCCGGCAGTTCCTGGTGCACGATCTCTGGGTCCTCCCCGATGCCCTCGAGCGGGCGGCGTTCTCCCGCGGCATCAAGGCGGAGATCCAGAAGGTCGAGGACGCCCGGCTCGCTCGGGCGGCGCTCGGCCCGGATCCCGACGCCAACCCGGTCGGCGGGCGCTTCGTCTTCGTGGTCTGCGGCCCGATCTCGCACCTGCTGACCCTCCGCACCGCCGTGCACCACCTCCGGCCGTTGACCGACGCCGAGCTGTGGGTGGTCACGGACCCGGCGCGCAACGAGCAGGTCATCGACATCGACGGCCTCGATCGGGTGGTGGAGGTGGCCACGCCGGCCGAGCTCGACCACCACCAGGCCAGCATCTGGCTCAAGACCTCGGTGCACCGCCACGTGCCGGCCGGCGAGTGGTGCTACCTCGACAGCGACATCATCGCGGCGCTCCCCGGGATGGAGGCGGTGTTCGCCGAGCGGCGGGGCCCGGTGGCCTTCGCCTCCGACGTGACCATCCGCGAGAACTCGATCGACCGGTTCAGCCCCTGGGCGATGACCTGCCCCTGCCTGGGCTACGACGACGAGCACTCGTGCTCGCACCTGCGTGAGCAGCTCGAGGCGCGCTTCGGCCTCGATGTCCCCGGCGACTGGCTGCACTGGAACGGCGGGGTGTTCCTGTTCGGCCCGGGGCCCGACAGCGCCGAGTTCCTCGAGATGTGGCACGAGCGGGCGGTGGCGTCGTTCGGCTGGCCGGAGTGGAAGACCCGGGATCAGGGTGCGCTGATCTCCACGGTGTGGAGCCTGGGCCTCCAGGACAACCCCCGGCTCTCGCCCGAGTTCAACTTCATCGCCGACCTCGGCAACGGCGACCTCTGCCTCGACCTCGAGCGGGGATGGGCCCATCACCCATCGGGGCCGTGGTTCGATGCCAAGCTCCTGCACCTCTACACGAGCCCGCTCGAGGACCCGGGGTGGGAGCTGGGCGCCGACGTCGAGGCCGTGGTCGTGCGGCGCAGCCGGCTGCGGATCTTCCGCTACGAGCGGAACCAGCTGAAGTCGAAGGCGACGCACCTCGCGGTGGAGTCGGCGAAGGACGTCGGCTACGCCAGCCGCGACCTCGCCGTGAAGAACCGGGACCGGGTCGTGAGCGGCGTGTCGATGCGCTCGAGCGACCTCCGGTGGGCGATCCAGTCGCGAGCGGAGCTGTTGGCCATCAAGGCGCGGCGCCTCCCGGCCCGGCTCACCCCTGCTCGGGTCTCCCGCTCGCTGCGCAGCCGCCTCGGCATGGACGTGTCCCACGTCCCGATCCCCAGTCCTCGGGAGCCCGAGCCGCAGCGGTCATCGCGGATCGCGCCCTGATGTGCGGCATCGCCGGCATCGTCGGCCCCGGGGCGGAGCAGCACCGCCACCGCGTCGACCGGATGCTCGCCGCGCTGGTCCACCGCGGGCCGGACGAGGAGGGCGTGTGGGACGGACCCGGCGCGGTCCTCGGCATCCGCCGGCTCGCCATCGTGGACCCCGAGCACGGGCACCAGCCCGTCACCGACCCTCCGGCGGGCGTGGTGGTGGTGGCCAACGGCGAGATCTACGGCCACCGGGCGGTCCGGGCGGCGATCCCCGACCACCCCTACCGGTCCGGATCCGACATCGAGGTCATCCCGGCGCTGCACCGCCGCCACGGCGCCGACTTCGTCGCCCACGTCCCCGGCACCTTCGCGCTCGCCCTCTGGGAGGAGGGACCGCAGCGGCTGACCCTTGCCCGGGACCGTTTCGGCGAACGGCCGCTCTACTGGGCCCGGGCGGGCGACCTGCTCGTGTTCGCCTCGGAGCCGCAGGCGCTGGCGGCGTCGGGACTGGTCGAGCTCGAGGTGGAGACGCGGGTGCTGGCGCACGTGCTGCGCCAGGGCTACGTGCCGTCCGGGTCGTGCATCTGGCGCGGGATGCACTCGCTTCGGCACGCCTCGCTGCTGCGCATCGAGGTCGGCGGGGAGCCGCACGTGGAGCGGTGGTGGACGCCGCCGGAGGTCGTACCCGACGGCGGGACCCGGAGCGACCCGGTCGCCTGGTTCCGCGAGGCCCTCGACCAAGCGGTCCAGGAGCAGCTCGTGGCCGATGTCGCGGTCGGGACGTTCCTGTCGGGTGGGATCGACTCGTCCACGGTGTCGGCCCTGGCAGCTCGCCACCACCCTCGCATCAACGGGTTCGCCTTCGACATGCCGGTGGACTCCGAGCTGCCGTTCGCCCGGGCCGTCGCCGACCGCCACGGGATCGACCTGCACGTGTTCCGCCCCGACGGCGTCGACCTGGTGGAGGCGCTGCACGACGTGGGGCGCACCTGGGGCGAGCCCCTGGGCGACTCCTCGACCCTGCCCACGATGCTGCTCAGCCGCTTCGTGCGCCAGCACGTCACGGTGGCGCTCACGGGCGACGGTGCCGACGAGCTGCTCGGCGGCTACCTGTGCTGGGCGCGGGGCATGCTCGACCCGGCGGATCCGATCCGGACGGGCGAATCCGTCGCGACGCGCCGCTGGTGGCGTCGGGGCCCCACCGAGCCGCACCTGCCGGCCGGCCCGGCGGTCGCCCGGCGCTTCGCAGACTTCCGCTCCTACTTCGGGCCCGAGGAGCTGTCGGCGCTCGGCGTGCCCGCCGTGACCGGCGACGACATCGATCTGGCGGCGTACCAGCGGGGTACGGCCGACGACATCAGCCGGTTCGACCTCGATCACTACCTGCCCGGCGACATCCTGGTGAAGACCGACCGGGCGTCGATGGCGGCGAGCCTCGAGGTGCGGGCGCCGTTCCTCGATCCTGCCGTCGCCGAGGGCTGCCTCCGCCTGCCGGCTCGGTGGAAGGCCGACGCCACCACCGAGAAGCTGCTGCTCCGCGAGGCGTTCGGCGAGCTGCTCCCACCCGAGGTGGTGCACCGTCCCAAGCAGGGCTTCGGCTCGCCGATGGGGCGGTGGTTGGCCGATCCGCAGGTAGCCGAGCTGGTGCGCCAGGAGCTCGCCTCGCCCGACGCGCCCGTGGCCGAGCTGCTCGACCCTGCGGTCCTCCGGAGCTACGCCGAGGGCACCGATCAGCGGACGTGGACCCTGCTCGCCGTCGCCCTGTGGTGGCGCCACCACCGCCCGGGGGCTGCGCCGGCCTGACCCTGGTCAGCCGGCGATCGGGACGAGCCAGACGGTGATCGGACGCGCGTCGCGGAGGGCCCCGATCAGGTCGCGGTCCTGGTCGGTGAGCCAGGTCGCATCCACGATGCCCTGCCCGGCCAGCTCGATCACGGCATCGTCGGGGAGGGCGGCGAGCGCGTCGGGGTCGTCGCGCAGGCGCTCGCCCTCGTCGTAGAGGTACTGGTCATCGAGGACCTGACCCGCCGGCGCGCTGCCTTCGTAGGCCGCGGCGAGGGAGCCGAGCTGGACGCTGTTGACCGCCGGGAGCACCTGGAGGCCGCGGTCCCGGATGCGCTCGGCGAGATCGGCGGCAGCAGCCTGGTCGGGGACGGCGTCGGCAGCATCGGGGTCGGGCTCCCACCAGGCCACCCGCTGCGCCCCGGCAACCGGGGGAGGACCCGAGGTGAGGGTGAGGTAGAGGGTCCCCAGCTCGGAACCGTCGAGCCGGCGGCCGCTGCCGTAGTACTTCGCGTCGGCCGGCACGACGTGGGGCACGATCCCATGGGGGATCATGCGCAACACCACACCGTGGCTCGTGGCGACGGCCTCGGGGCCGCCGAGGTGCGCCCAGCGGTAGGCCCCGGGCTCGAGCCCGTCGGCCAGCTGCTCGGTGATCGAGCCGAGGCCCTGGGCCGTGGGCTGGAGGTAGGTGTCTTCGGTGGCGCTGCCCGTGGCCGCGAGCGCCACGATCGAGATCGCAACCAAGGCCACCGGCACGTACCGGGGCAGGGGGGCGAGCCGGTGCGGCTCGGGCGCGGCCCGCCGGGCCAGAAGCGCCGCCGCTCCCCGGCACAGGAGCCAGCCCATCGTGAACCAGGTGATCGCTCCAGCCACCTGGACCGGGAAGAGGTACTGCGGCTGGTCGGGTGCGGCGGCCGGCGTCTGCCACTGGCCGAGCAGGGCGCCCAGGACGGCCGTGCCGGCGACGGCGAGGAGGGGCAGCGTGCCGGGCCGAGGCGCGCGGAAGCCGATGACTGCGACGCGGATCATCCCGAGCACCACCACCAGACCGATCAGCGCGAGGGCGACGGTCGCGCTCAGCAGGCTCCCGACGACGATGCACCCGATCACCAGACCGGCAAGGCGTCGTCCGCGCAGACCGCGCCAGTACGCAGCGAAGGCGGCGAGGGCCAACAACAGGGGCACCACGATGGGAGCGTCGGTGATCGATCGGAGGACGAAGCGCAGGAAGTAGAAGAACGGGAGGTCGGCGGGGTAGGCGATCTCCCCGAGCCCCTTGGCAGCCCGGTCGAACCCGGCGGCGGGAACGCGAGCGCCGGCGGCGGTGAGCAGTTCGCTGACGTTGCCGCCCCCGTTCGTCACCGCCTCGACGACCGGGAGCGCGCAGGTGACGACGACGGCGATGACCGTGAGGATCGCGGTCTGGCGCGAGATCGTGGACGGCGCGGAACGGGACCGGGCCGATCGCTCGTCGCGGATGGTCCGAGCAGCGGCGAGCACCACCAGAGGGACCACGACCGTCGCATACGCGAGGTCCGCGCCGGCGACCATCGCCCCGATCACGACCAGCGCAGGCCACCACGCGGTCTTCCCGTCGGTCACCGCCCACGCCACGAAGCACAGCGCCAGGGCGGGCCCGATGGCCAGCACGGGCGGGATCGTGGACCAGATCGGCGAGTAGACGACCGTGAGCTGGAGAGCCACGGCCGTGCCGACGGCACCTGCAGCGGCCCACCAGCCCGACACCCGGCGGGCGGCCGCCGCGATCACCAAGGTCGAGGCGACCAGCATGAGCCAGCTGATCACGAGGACGACGCCTTCTCCGGCCCCGAACACCTTGGTCGGCGCCAGCACCCAGAGCGCGACCGGGCCGGGGTGGAACGGGTCCGCGGCGCTGGACCAGCCGCTGAACCCCGACGGCATGCCGAGGAGCGGCGTGTCGCCGGACAGCACATCTCGGCCGCGCAGCGTCGTCACGGCGGGATCACCGATCAAGCGCCAGCGGCTCGACGACGCGTGCCAGGCGATGATGGCGAGCGCGAGGGCATCCGCGACGATGAGCCCGACGGTCACCGCCCGCCCGGCGCGCCGCCCGGACCACCGTCCAGCGGTCGTCACGGCGCCTCCCGCACGGCGACCAGGGCCGCGTGCGAGTACGGGTACCCCCGGTCGAGGGGGACCTCGCGGCGGGCGAAGGCAGCCGCGGGAAGGGCGGACCTCGCCGCGTCGAGGGGCAGCAGGTTGAAGCTGACGCCCTGCGTCCAGCGGAAGATGTGCACGGAGAGCAGCTCCTGCAGCCCGGCCACGCGGTGCTTCCACCGCGGGCGGGCGACGATCTCCTTGATGACGAGCGTGCCTCCCGGACGCAGGCTCCGCGCCGCCGCCGCCACCGAGCGCTCGATCTCGGCGGGGGCCATGAGGTACAGCACGTCGCACATCACGACGGCGTCGTAGGACGACGGCGGTGGCTGCCATCCGGGCTCGACCACGTCGAGGTCCACGCGGGCCGCGGCCCGGTCGGCTGCGGCCCGGCCCTGCGCGACCTTGTACGGCGAGAGGTCGACGCCGTGCACCGTCCGCGGTGCCGACGCCAGCGCCAGCTGGATCGAGAACAGCCCGCTCCCGCAGCCGTAGTCGAGGATGTCGCCCGATGGCGGGACCAAGGCCTCCAGCTCGTCGAACGGGGCCATCCACTGGCGCAGACGGGCGTGGAGCCGGATCCGCCGGTCGGCCGACGCGAACGATGCACGGGCTCGCCGCGCTGCGGGGGTGCGGCAGGGCCTCACCGTGCGGTGCGGGCGCAGGCTCGTAGCTCGGCACGCTGCTGGAACAGCTCCCGGAGCAGGCGGAGCAGCAGGCGGGGCCGCATCGTCTTCGATTCGCCAGTGGTCCTTGCGTGGTAGTCGATCTCGAGCGGGACGATGCGCAGGTGCAGGCCCTGGACCTTGGCCAGCAGCTCGACGTCGACCAGCGCGCCCTCCGAGCGGATCTCCGCTCGCCGGGCGGTCTCGGTCGCGAGCAGCTTGAACGGGAAGTTCACGTCGGGCACGCGGACCGAGATCAGGGCGTGGACCACCTGGTCGTACACGCGGGCCGCGCATCGGCGGAACGCCGCCTCCTGGTCGAACGTCGAGCGGTGGCCGGCCACCATGCCCACCTCGGGCGGTGCCAGGAGCGGGAGCGCATCGGCCAGCCGGGCGAGGTCGACGGGCATGTCGGCGTCGGTGGACAAGATCAGCTCGCACTCCGTGGCGGCGATGGCGGACCGGAGCGCCCCGCCCACGCCACGGTTGCGCCCGTGGCGGATCAGCCGTACGGCGGCAAGATCGTCCGCCAGGCGCTCCACGATGTGGGCGGTGGCATCGGTCGAGCCGTCGTCGACCACGATCAGCTCGTACCCGCTGAGGAGACCCTGGTCGCACAGCGCATCGAGCGCGTCCGCGCTGGACCGGACCGCATCGCCGATCCCCGCCTCCTCGTCCAGCGCCGGCATCACGACGCACAGCGTCGGCGGCGCAGCGGACCCTCGCATCTCGTTGCCCATAGCCCGGCCTGTGCCCCTCCCCTGTCCAGGGAAGGCTAACGCGAACCGTCCTCGCCCCTGGCGTGCGATGGCGGGGTCACCGGCGAAGTGCGAGGATGCCCGCCATGGGGGAGGACGTGGAGTCGACGGCGGGCTCCGACGTCCTGACGGAACCGTCAGTCGACACTCGGGTGGCGGTCCGGCTGAGCCCTGCTCCCTCGTCCGGCCCTGTCGGCGGGGCGAAGGTGGCGCTCGTGCGCCCGCCGATGCTGGTGCCGCGCCTCGCGATCACCGCACCGACCTGCCCTCCGGTCGGCCTGGCCTACCTGGCCGGGGCACTCGTGGCCCACGGCCACGATGTGACGGCCATCGACGCGGTCGGTGAGGCCCCGGATCAGTTCCTCGACTGCGGCGACGACCGGTTCTGGAGCCACGGCCTCTCCGCGGCCGAGGTCGTGGAACGACTCCCCGCGGATGTCGAGGTCATCGGCGTCTCGTGCATGTTCTCCCACGAGTGGCCGCTGTGTCGCGATTTGCTCGAGCACCTCCGGGCCCGCTTTCCGGAGGCGCTGCTGGTGGTCGGGGGCGAGCACGCCACCGCGCTCCCCGAGGTCGTGCTGGCGGAGGGCTCCGTTGTGGACGTCGTGGTCGCCGGCGAGGGCGAGCGCGCCGTGTGCTCGGTGGTGGCCAACCGCTACGACCGAGACGCGCTGGCCCAGCTCCCGGGCGTGCTGGTCGCGCCGCGCTCGGGCGCGACCTCGCCGTCGACAGCCTCGGTCGCTCCGCCGGTGCGCGAGCTCGCCGTGGACGACTTCGCTCGTCCCGCCTGGGACCGTTTCCCGATCGCCACCTACCTCGATCGTGGGATGGGGTTCGGTGTGCATCGGGGACGCAGCATGCCGATCGTGGCCACGCGTGGGTGCCCGTACCAGTGCACCTTCTGCTCGAGCCCTCGCATGTGGACCACGCGCTGGGTCGCCCGATCGCCCGCCGAGGTCCTCGACGAGATCGAGACCTACCTGCGCGTGTACCGCGCCACCAACATCGACTTCTACGACCTCACGGCGATCGTCCACCGCTCGTGGATCGTGGCGTTCTGCGAGCTGATCCTCGAGCGCGGCCTGGACTTCACCTGGCAGCTCCCGAGCGGCACCCGCTCCGAGGCCATCGACGGCGAGGTGGCGGACCTGCTCGGCCGGGCCGGCTGCCGCAACATGAGCTACGCCCCCGAGAGCGGCTCTCCGGCAGTGTTGAAGCGCATCAAGAAGAAGGTCGATCTCGATCGCATGAAGCAGTCGATGCGCGCCTCGGTGCGGGCGAAGATCAACTGCAAGGCCAACATCATCGTCGGGCTTCCCGGCGAGACGCACCGCGAGGTGCTCGAGACGATGCGGTTCTGCGCATCGGTCGCTGTGCTGGGGCTCCACGACCTGTCCATCACCCCGTTCTCCCCGTACCCCGGCACCGAGCTGTTCGACCAGCTCCGCGCGGAGGGCCGGATCCCCGAGCTCGACGACGACTACTTCCTCTCGCTCGCCGCCTACTCGGACCTGACCACGACCGTGTCCTTCTCCGAGCACATCTCGGACCGGGCCCTGGGCCGCTACCGCCTCGCCGGGATCGGGCTCTTCTACGCCGTCTCGTACCTGTGCCGCCCGTGGCGCGTCGTCGCCGTCGTCCGGCACGTCTTCTGGTCCGACACCCAGGAGTCCCGCCTCGAGATGTCGCTTCGCGACCACTTGCACCGGCGTCACGGCTCCCACAAGCTGCCGGTCTAGGAGTCGGCGGCGCGATCCGGTCGAGGTGCCGGGCGGTCAGGGCGCCGGGGCGGGGACCACCATGACCACGCCCTCGGGGCGGCCACCCGTGTCGAGGACGTGCGACCAGAGGGTGCGCCTGCCGTCGATGGGGTGGTCGATCTCGATCGCGAGGCGGTCCACCGCCGAGAGGTCGCAGGCCACCGCGCTGATCGCGATGGACGCTCCGGTGTGCTGGGCGACGCGGTGCTCCAACTCGTCGAGCCGGAGGCCCGTCCAGCCGCCGGGTGCGAACCAGTCGGACCAGGGCTGGGCACGGACGTGGGTGACCTGGCCGTTCACCGTGTCGAGCTCGACGGGATCCACCTGGTGGGCCGCGGCCAGCAGCGCCCGGATCGCGTCGGGATCGGCGGAGGGCACCTCGACCTGGGCCTGGGCCGCAGCGTCGGTCGATCGCGGCTCGGGCGCTCGGATGGTCAAGGTGACGGGCCGCTCGATCTGCTCGCGGAACCGACCGAGGACGGTGGCCCACTCCTGGGCCAGGTCCGGCCGGTGGTCGAAGCCGACGGGGGCAGCGGCCAGCTCGCGGTGGATGGCGACGAGCTCGTCGTGGGGAAGGCGGAGGACGTCGTGCTCGTCGGGCTGGTTGACGAACAAGATGCTCGTCCAGACGCCGCGCCGCTCCGCCTCCCGGAGGAACGGTAGGACCTCCCGCCAGTTGCTCTGCACCAGGCAGAAGCTGAGGGTGACGCTGGTCGCGACCGCGGCCGACACCGCCTGGATGCGGTCCACGTTGCTCCAGAAGCGCGTCGATTCCACGCCCACGCGGATGGACTCGAGGACCTCAGGCGTGGTGCCGTCTACCGAGATGATGGGATGGACCCGCAGCTCGGTGAGGTAGTGCTCGACCCGCTCGTTGAAGATCGTGCCGTTCGTGGTGATCTTGACCTCGGGGTGCAGGCCCTGGTCGATCAGCTGGTCCCAGATCCGTCGGTTCTCGCGGGCCAGGAACGGTTCGCCGCCCTTGAAGTGCAGGCGCTCGGCGTGGGGGAGGAACACCGAGAGCTCGTCGAAGAACTGGTCGTCGTAGGCGCTGGGCAGCGGCGGGAGCTGCTCTCGCTTCGCGCGGATCGAGGACGAGAGCCCGCCGTTGCACATGACGCACTGGAGGTTGCAACGGTTGGACAGCGCGAAGTCGATCAGCTTGGGGAACGCATGGGGAGCGCCGGCGGCGAAGCGGTCGAAGTGCGAAGCGAGGGATGTGAGCCGCCCACCAACGGTGGTGTTGAACGCGCACTCCTGGCAGCCCAGGTCGAAGTCGTCGCGCTCGAGGGCAGCGCGCTGGTCGGCCAGCTGCGCGCCGTCCCAGATCTCCTGGAGCGTCCGGCGCTCCGGCCCGGTGACGTGGCCGGCAGCGAAGGCCGAGGTGCAGCAGGCCGCCACGCGCCCGTCGGGCTGGAAGTACAGCGCCGAGTGCGGGGCGAAGCACGCCGACTCCAGGGTGGCCGTTGCGGGCTCGGGTGCACCAGGGGGGCGGAGCGCGCGTCGCAGCCTCATGAGGCGCTCCGGACGGAGCGGCCCCGTGTGTCAGCGGGCGGGGCCGGGTCCACCTCGAACCGGTACGTGGCGCCGACCAGCGAGCCATCCGCTGCGCGGACCGCTTCGAGGTCGACGACGAGGACGCCGGCCTCGGCGGGCGGCGATGTGAGGCGCATGCGGTCCGGTGCGCCATCGTCGACGGCGATCGACCAAGAGTCCTGCGGTCCGAACGCCGCCTCGAGCGCGCCGGTCAGGTCGCCAACGTGTCCGCCGTCGAAGTGGTCGAGCTCGAAGGGGAGCCCAGGGGCGGGCCGGAGGAGCCCGAGCACGCCCTCGGTGTCGACCTGGAGGTTCGCCTCAGGTACGTGCGCCTCCGGCACGGACGCCGACGCCGGATCCCGGTGCACCTCGAAGGGGATCCACGGCCAGGGGTAGCGCTCCGAGGGCTCGCCCGGGTCGCCTTCGGAAGGTCCGGCGGACGGGCCGTTCGATGCGCCAGCCAGCCCGTAGGCCGGGCCGAGGGAGTCGTCTGCGGACCGGATCACCGCGAGCCGGTTCTCGAGGGCGGTCACGTTGCCCTCCCACATCGACCGCCGCCGTCCGGTGAGGTGCGAGATGTCGGTGGCCCGCATGGTGGACACCACGTGGTCGAGCTCATCTGCAGGCAGGTGGTAGAGGCTGAGCACCTCGGGGAAGCGGACGACGTTGACGCCGACGAGGATGTCTCGGTCCTCGGCGATGGTGAGGAAGTCGGCGAACTCGTGCCAGTTCGACGACATCAGGCAGTGGGTGAGGGAGACCCGGCCGGGGCCGAGCAGATCCCGGTACCGATCGATGTTGGCCAGCACCTCGGGGAAGTGCCCGCCGATGCGGATGCGGTCGTACACCTCGGTGGAGGCACCGTCGAGGGAGACCACGATGTACGGGTCGAGCATCTCGATGATCCGCTTCACCCGGGCGGTGAAGATCGTCCCGTTGGTGGTGATGGTCACCCGGGGGCCGTCCGGCAGCTCGGCGAGCATCTCCATGATCCGGAGGGGCTCGGCTCCGAGGAACGGCTCACCTCCGAGGAACGCCACCTCGTCCAGTTGGGGGAGGAAGGGCGCCAGCTGCTCGAAGAAGTCCTCGCCGTAGACGGCGGGCAGCGGCGGCCGACCCTCCCGCTTGGCGCGGATGGTGGAGGACCAGTCTCCGTTGCACATCTCGCACGCCAGGTTGCACGTGTTGGTGACCGAGAACTCCATCTGGCGGGGCCAGGTCGGGCGCCGCTGGCCCCGCTCGGGCTGGAGCACGTCGAACTGGCGGGCGAAGACGATGGACTCGTTGCCCTCGCGGACCTGCCACTCGCAGAACTCGCAGCCGGCGGAGTAGTCATCGGCCTCCAGCGCCGAGCGCATCCGCTCGGCGTCGGCGCTCTCCCACACCTCGCGCAGCGTCTGGGTGGTGATGTCGCCCAGGTAGACCCCGGTGTTCTGGCAGCAGGCCCGGACCTTGCCGAACTGGTCGAAGTACATGGAGGTGTGCGGGGCGTAGCACGCCGACCAGCGCGGCTCCGGCTCGGCGTGCACCCGGATCTTCTGGCCTCGCAGGCTCGGCGTCGGTGCGGGAGCCGGCGCCGGCGAGATGGCGCGCTTCGCCCGAGCAGCGAGGGACCGGGCGCGAGCGAGGCCCCGGTGGACCTGCGTCATCGGTGGTGCCGATCCGGCAGCGCGGTCACGGCGAAGAGGTAGCGGGCGCCGAGGAGCTGCCCGTCGTCGTCGCGCCGGGCATCGATCTGGATGTCGAGCACCGACCCGGAGCCGTCGTCCCCGGTCCGGATCCGGACCTGGTCCTCGTGGTCCGCCGGCGCGGTGATGGTCCAGGTGTCCAGGTGGCCGAACGATCCGTGGAGCTGCTCGCCCAGCACGTCGGCGTGCGCCCCGTCGGCCTCGTGGATGCCGAACGGAAGCGAGCCCGCAACGTGCACCACCTGCACTCGTCCATCGAACCCGATCTCCACTGCAGTGGCTTCGGGAGCGGGCACCGCCGGGGTGAGCGGAGGCGGATCGACCAGGTGCTCCTTGAAGGGCACCCCGGGCCACGGCGACCGTCCGAAGATGCCCGGCGGCCCTTTCGGAGCCCCTGGCAGGCCGTGTGCGTTGCCGAGCGTCCGGTCGTCGCGACGGATGACCTCGAGGCGGTGCTCGAGTGCCGCAAGGTGCCCGTTCCAGGTGGCGAGGCGATGGCTGGTGAGCATCGAGACGTCGGTGGCGCGAAGGGAACCGACCACGTGGGCGAGGTCGTCGGCGTCGAGCTGGTAGAGGCTCTGCTCCTGGGGGAAGCGGACGACGTTCACCCCCACCATGAGGTCCCGCTCCTCGGCGATGCCGAGGAGCTCGGCGAACTCGTGCCAGTTCGAGGTCATCAGGCAGTGCGTGATCGACACCCGTCCCGGTCCGAGCTCGGCGCGGAAGCGATCGAGGTTCGCCAGCACATCGGGGAAGTGGGCACCGACCCGGATGGCGTCGTAGGTCGCCGTGCTCGCGCCGTCGAGCGAGATGACGAGGTTGGGCACGAGGGCGTCGAGGATCCTCTGGACGCGGCTCGTGTAGAGGGTGCCGTTGGTGGTGATGGTGACCACCGGTGGCTCGGGCAGGGCGGCGAGCATCTCCATGATCCGCAGCGGCTCCTGGCCGAGGAACGGCTCACCGCCGAGGAACTTCGCCTGCTCGAGGTGGGGGAGGAACTCGGCGAGTTCCTCGTAGAAGCCGTCGCGGTACGCAGGAGGGATCGGGGGCCGGCGCTCGCGCTTGGACCGGATCGTTGACGACCAGTCGCCGTTGCACATGACGCAGGCAAGGTTGCACGTGTTGGTGACGGAGAACTCCATCAGCTTGGGCCACGTCGGTCGCCTGGCATCGGGGGCGAGCACGTCGTACTGCCGGGCGAAGAGGATGTCCTCGTTGCCTTCGCGGAGCTGCCACTCGCAGAAGTCGCACCCGGCCGAGAAGTCGTTGTGCTCGAGCGTTCCGCGCATTCGCTCCGCCTCGGCGCTCTCCCAGATCTCGCGAACCGACTGCGTCGCCACATCGCCCAGGTAGACCCCGGTGTTCTGGCAGCAGGCCCGGACCTTGCCGAACTGGTCGAAGTACATCGCCGTGTGGGGCGCGTAGCAGGCCGACCAGCGGTCCGCCTGGGGCGCGGCCGCCCGCACGGGGAGGACTCGTCGCCCGACGGTTCGAGCGGGGGTGCGCTCGGACTCGGCCATGGGTCCAGTCTGCCACCGGCGACCCCGGGTCACGACGTGGACCGGTGCATCCGGACCGGGGGCCCCGGCCGGCCCGGCCGGGGCCCCGCCGTCACCCGGTCGCATCGCCCGGTCCCATCGGATGGCCGGGGGCGCCGGGGTAGAGCCGGGCGTGGAGCCGGCAGGCGGCGTCGAGCCCCCGGGGGCCGAAGGTGAGCGGCCGGAGGGCGATCGTCCCCAGGTCCTCCCACTCGCTCACGGGCGGCGACGGCTCGTCCAGCGGTCGGTGCGGATCCGAGCCGCGCAGCGTCGCGTGGGTCGGGACCCCGTCGCCGACGGCGACGGGGATCGTCACTCGCATCCCGTCGGGGGTGATGATGGCGGACACGGCGATGCGCGGCCCGGCCCCGCGGTTGACGAGCGACCCGTGGATGAGGGCGTTGTCGAACAAGATCACCTGGCCGGCGCGGACCGGGAGGACGCGGCTGTGGCGCTCGATGGCCGGTCGGAGGTGCTCGAAGTCGTCGGTGGTGGTGGACACGCGCGCCCAGGCGCCGTATCGGTGGCTTCCGGGGAGCACGAGCAGCGCACCGTCGGCGGCGGTCATGTCGGTCAGCGCCACCCAGGCCACGACGCCCACCGCCGAGCGCTCGTCCACCAGGGACGCGTCCTGGTGCGAGCGGAGCCCGCTGTCGGGGCCCGCCGGCTTGTACTGGATGGCCGCCGGCGAGATGCGGGTCGTGTCGTCGTGCACCAGCGGGCGTAGCCCCGGGACCAAGAGATCCAGCAGCTCGGCTCGTGCGGCCAGCGCGGATTGCGTGTGGACCGGCGCGTAGGACGTCCGGAAGCGGCTGTCGCCCGCCGGCGGCTGGAGGGCCTCCCAGCGCGTGCAGACGTCGAGGAGGGCCGCGACCTGCTCGGCGTCGAGGATCTGGTCGGTCACGTGGTAGCCGTGGCGCGCCAGGTCCCGGGTCACCGCCGGGTCCGCGAAGGCGCGATGGTTCCGGTAGCCGCGCCTCCGGGTGGGCACCCGTGCGAGCAGGTGCGCCGTGCGGATGGGTGGCGCCGCGTACTGCGGCGTGGCGGTCACGTGAGCTCCTCGGCACCGAGCGTCGGCGGCGGCACGACCGGGTACCGAGCTAGGAGCACGTGGTGCAGCAAGAGTGCACGGTCCCATCGGGCTGCAGGCCCATCCCGAGGCGGGGCGCGTCGCGCCCGCAGATCGGCAGTCGGGCCATCGGTTCAGGCATCGGCTGGTCCGGCACCCTGGGGGTGGAGCATCCCGAGGTCGTCGTTCGAGTCGGGATGCAGCAGGACCGACGATCGGCCACCTCCCGCTTCTTTGAACCGAACGGCCTCCAGGGTGCGACGCCCGATCTCGGTGTCAACGGCGAGGATCAGTCGCTCCGTGTCGGGATGCTGGGCCGGCAGTGCTCCGGTCACCAGGCTCCCGCCGGTCGCATCTTCGATCGCGGCGGCGACGCCCTCGAGGCTCAGGCCGGTCCACCCCCGGGTGCCGAGCCAGTCGGCCCAGGGCGGGGCAACGATGCGAGAGATGACGCCGTCATCGAGCTCGATCTCGACGGCCGGAACCCCATGCTCCTCCTCGAGTGTCAGCTTCAGCGCCCTGACCTCGTCGGAGGTGAGCGAGGGGATGGCCACGTCCGTGTGACCAACCGGCCGGCGCACCGTGACCTCGACCGGCGGCGCGTCGCGCACCTGGAGCGAACGGACGACGGAACGCCAGATGCGGTCGGACTCGGAGTTCTCGAAGGTGGGAGCAAGGGCCTGCATCGCCCGGTGGACCGCCAGGAGCTCATCAGGAGGGAGCTGGAGCAGATCGAACCTCGTCGGATGGTGGACCGTGACCACGTTCGGGCTGAGCCCCCTGCGCTCGGCGATGTGGAGGAACGGGGCCAGCTCGCGCCAGTTGGTGGACATGAGGCAGAACGTGAGCGTCATGCCGCGACCTCCCGCCTCTGCGAGCGACTGGAAGCGGTCCACGTTGCGCCAGAGCTCACGAGCCGAGATGCCGATCCGGATCGCTTCGAGCGCAGCATCATCGATGGCATCGACCGACACGTTTACGTGCATCTGCAGGGCAGACGCGTAGTGCTCGACGTGGTCGTTCCAGATCGTCCCGTTCGTGGTGACGGACACGTCGGGGCTGAGCCGTTTCTCGAGGAGGCGGTCCCACACGAGCCGGTTCTCACGTGCGAGGAAGGGCTCGCCGCCCTTGAACTGGGCGCGCCGGAGGTACGGAAGGAACTCGTCAAGTTCATCGAAGAACCGGTCGTCGTAGGCGGACTGCAGCGGGGGAAGACGCTCGCGCTGGGCGCGGATGGAGGACGAGAGGTTGCCGTTGCACATGACGCAGCGGAGGTTGCACCGGTTGCTCATCGCGAAGTCGATCAGGGCGGGGAACGGCCTGCGGTCATCGGTCGCGTATCGATCGAACTCGGCAGCCAGCGACGTCGAGCGGGCGCCGGCGGCCTGCGCCGTGTCGCACTCCTGACACCCGAGGTCGTAGGAGCCAGCGGCCAGTGCCCGCGCCTGTTGGTCGAGAGCGGGTCCCGACCAGATCTCCCTGAGCGACTGACGGCTGGGCCCGGTGACCGATCCCACGGCGAACGCCGTAGCGCAGCAGGCGTGCACGAGCCCGTCGGGGCGCAGGTAGAGCGCGGATCGGGGCGCCCAGCACGCCACGGCCTTGCTCGGGCCATCTGCTGAGGGGTCCATGCCGGTCAGTCTTGCGCACGATCGACGATCTGGCGCACCCTCGGAGGTACAGGGCCGCGCGCAACCGGTCCCACTGGTTCCATCCGCTCTCGGGGTCCCAACGAGCGACACCACCTCGGCCGGGAGGTGGTCGAGAGCCCCGTGATAGAACCGATCGTCGTGAGCATCTTCTCCAAGATCCTTCGCCGACGGTCCGGAGACGCCCCCGTCGCCGAGCCAGCAGTCGCTGCGGCCGCCGCCACGGAGGAGACCACGTCCGCGCCCTCGTCGAAGGCGGTGCCTGTGGGCGCTGACGCGCCGCCGGATCGGGATCCCCCGGTGATCGACCAGACCTTTCCGGTCGATGACGTCGCTGAGTACTACGACGCGTGGACCGAGCGCTACGAAGCGGTGTTCGGCGACGTCTTCCAGCACCTGAAGGCTGCGGACCACGACCAGCTCCTGGGGCACATGGGCGAGGTGGCCGAGCTCGCCGACGGGGACCGCGTCGTCGACGGCGGGTGCGGCGTGTGCGGGCCGGCCCGCCACTTCGCCCGGCTGCGCAAGGTCACCATCGACGCCGTGACGATCTCCCCGGTCCAGGTCGAGCGCGGCCGGGAGCTGGTGGACCGAGACGGCCTCACCGACCAGATCACCGTGCACGTCGGAGACTTCCACCACCTCGACGAGGTCGTCGAGCCCGGGTCGCGCGACCTCGTGTACTTCCTCGAGGCGCTCGTCCACTCGCACGACCCGCTCGAGGCGCTCCGCTCGGCCTACCGGGTGCTCGCACCGGGCGGGCGGGTCTACATCAAGGACTTCTACCGCGGTCGCAGCGACGACCCGGCGGCGCAGCGCGTGATCGACGAGTGCGTCGAGGCCACGAACCGGATCTGCCACCTCACGATCCGCAACACCGAGGACATGGAGCGCTGGGTCCGAGAGGCCGGCTTCGAGATCGAGGTCTCGCAGCCCCTGGCCACCCCGATGTACTCCATCGAGGACGGCCACGAGTTCTGCCGGCGCTACGGCCTCGACGTGGCCGCCGGCCGCGACTTCACGACCACGTTCTACCTGGACAACCTCGAGATAAGGGCCCGCAAGCCCCGCTGAGGAGCCGCCGGTTCCGACGCCACCGGTTCCCACGCCACCGGTTCCGGCTCTGACAGCACCGGCTCTGCCGGCGCAGGGTCGGCCGCTGCGGGTTCCGCAGGCGCCGGGGCGAGCAGCTGCTCGAGCATGGCGAGGTCGAGGTCGACCTTCGGCAGGACGATCCGGTCGGCGTGGGTGCCGTAGCGCTCGTCGCCGTCGCCGTGCCAGAACTCGAAGAAGTACCGCTCGTCGATCTCCCACACCTCGATGTCGAGGCCGTCGTCGGTGGCGCCCACCTGTTGGAACCACAGCGGCCGCGCTTCCTGGGGGATCATCACGAACTGGATGGCCAGGCGGCGCTCGCCCGTCTGGTTCGGCGGCGAGTAGTGGACCAGCGCGTCGTCGAGGATCACCGCGTCGCCGGCGTGCACCTCCACGCGCGTGAGCTTCGGGTCGAGCTGGCCTTGGTCGATCTGGCTGAACGCCTGGTACGCCCACATGCCTCGTCGGCTCCGGAGGGTCTGGTGGCTGCCTTTGAGCAGGGACATGGCGCCGTTCTCGAGCACGCAGTCGACGAGCGCCACCCACACCGAGACCGACCGGTGCTCGGCTTCGTCGACGACCGAGAAGTTCTGGTGGGTGGGGACCACGCCGGTCCCGGGCAGCTTGTTCACGAAGTTCGCGATCAGCGGCCGCATGTCGACGAGGTGGCGTTCGGCGACGGGCTCGAGCACGGAGGTGATCAGGTCGTACGCCCGGCGGCGGAACTCGGGCCGGGAGTGGATGATGCTGAACTCGGCGTAGGTGTCGTTGTAGTCCTCGGGCGCGCTGGATCCGTCGAGGGCCGCGGCCAGGCGGTCGTAGCCGTCGACGAGGGTGGCGACCTGTTCGGCGTCGAGCAACGGCAGCACCACGTACCCGGTCTCCTCGAACTCGGCCTGGAGGGCGGGATCCCGGAGGATGGGCCGATCGATGTCGCACGCATCCGCCTCGAGGAACCCGAGTTCGCCTGGTGCACGCATGCTGGACCCTCCTAGAACGCCGGTGTCGGCCGAGCGAGCGTACCGGTGGTCGTGCGAGGGGAGCGAGCCTTCAGCGAGCCCGGTCGCGGTGGGCCGCCACGTCCAGGCGGCCCACCAGGTGGCGGGCGCCGATCAGCGCGCCGGACCCGTCGCGGCGGGCCTGGGCGACCCACCACACCGCCGGGTCCTCGCCCGGCTGGGTGAGGCGGACGGCGAAGGTGTTCTCGTCGTGTCCGAGGCGCCGGAGGAGGCCGGTCCACGAGTTGGTGGCGCCGTGCGACGCCACCATGCGCTCCACGAACTCCTCGAAGGGCAGCCCGTCGAGCCCCTCGCCGCGCACCGGCGCGTCGGGATCGGTGCGCGCCAGGTGGACGACGCCGTCGGTGCCGATGTCGAGCACCACCAGCCGGTCTGAGTCGGGCAAGGGGCCTGGGCCGGGATCGTCGGGATCGTGCTCTGGGAACGGGAGCCACTGCCACCGGCTGAGGCGGGGCGACAACGGCGGCGGCGGGAACGGCACGGGCGCCGGATCGTCCTCCTCCAGCAGGAAGGCGGTCGCCAGGCCACCGTCGGTGGCGCCGGTGCACAGGGCGGCGTGGCGCCGCTCGAGGGCGCCCACGTGGCCGTCCCATGCCTCCTTCCGGGTCCCGGTGAGGGCGGGCTCGGTGGAACGGAGCTGCTCGACCACCCGGCCGAGCTCGTCGGCCGGGAGGTGGTAGAGGCTGCGTTCGGGCGGGAACCGCACCACGTTGACGCCGGCGAAGATGTCCCGCTCCTCTGCGAGCAGCAGGAGGTCGGGGAACTCGTGCCAGTTGTCGGGCATGAGGCAGTGGACGATCGACACCTTCTGGGAACCGAGCACGGACCGGAAGCGGTCGAGGTTCTCGACCACGTCGTCGAAGTGCGCCCCGACGCGGATCCGGTCGAAGGTGGCGGAGCTGGCGCCGTCGATGGACACCACCACGTCCGGGTCGAGCCGTTCGAGGATCCGCTCGACCCGGGGGGTGAAGATGGTGCCGTTCGTGGTGATCGTGACCCGTGCCCGCCGGGGGAGCTCCGCCAGCATCTCCATCACCTGCAGCGGCTCGGCGCCGAGGAACGGCTCGCCGCCGAGGAAGCGGGCCTCGTCGAGGTGGGGCAGGAACTCGGCGAGCTCCTCGTAGAAGGACTCGCCGTAGACCGCCTCCAGCCGTGGGCGGCCCTCGCGCTGGGATCGGATCGCGGAGGACCAGTTCCCGTTGCACATCGCGCACTGGAGGTTGCAGGTGTTCGTGAGCGCGAACTCCATCTGGCGGGGGAAGGCCGGCCGTCGCTCCGCCGGCTTCAGCTCGTCGAAGTCGCGCGCGAAGACTGTGTCGGTGTTGCCCTCGCGCGTCTGCCACTCGCAGAAATCGCAGCCGGCGGAGTAGTCGCCGTGCTCCAGTGCGGTCCGCATCGATTCCGCCGACGCACTCTCCCAGATGGCGCGCAGGCTCTGGGAGGTCACATCGCCGAGGTAGAAGCCCCCGTTCTGGCAGCACGCCCGCACTTTGCCGAACTGGTCGAGGTACATGGAGGTGTGGGGCGCGTAGCAGGCGGACCACTGGCCGTCGGCCGCCGACGCGGCTGGCGGCGCGACCGGCTCGACGGCCACGGGTATCGGGATCCGCACCCGTGCGGGACTCGGCGGCGCATCGGGGCGTGTCGCTGCGGTGGAGCGCCTGAATCGGACCATCGGTCCAGTCTGGCCCGCGATCCTCGCGGTGCCACGGCCAGCCGGCATCGCAGGGCCGATGGTAGGGTCGAGGGGTCCATGACTTGAGGAGGGGCCACGTGAGCGCCACGGAGACCAGGGTCACGACCCGCACGTTCCACGATGACGAGCTCGAGCAGCGCTTCTTGCGCGACGGCTACGTGGTCATCGACTTCGCCGACCCCGCCACCATCGACGCGCTGCTGCGCGCCTACGAGGACCTCGACTCGGGCATCGAGGAGGGCTACTACCCCAGCCTCATGAGCCCCGACCTCGACTACAAGGCCAAGACCCACGCCCAGGTGCGAGACCTCGTCTGGCCTCACCTCACCCAGGTGATCGAGGGCTACGAGCCGCTCCTCGGCGTCTTCATGGTGAAGCACCCCGGTCCCGACACCGAGGTCCCGCCCCACCAGGACTGGATCGTGGCCGATGAGTCGTTGCGGCCCACCATGAACGTCTGGATGCCGCTCGCCGAGATCACCCCGGAGATGGGGCAGATGCGAGTGCTCCCGGGAAGCCACCGGTGGCTCGAAGGGCTCCGTGGCAGCCCCTCGTTCCCCACGCAGTGGGAAGGCGTCTACCAGCAGGTGCGCGACGACCTGATGGAGCCGGTCGACATCAAGGTGGGCCAGGCGATGGTCTACGACATCCGCGTGCTGCACGGCACGCCGGCCAACGTGTCGGATCAGACCCGGGTGGTGACCAGCCTCTACGCCATCCCCGAGAACACGGCACCGATCCACTACTACCGCAGCCCGGAAGGCGTGGTGGAGGGCTACGAGGTGGCCAACAACTTCTGCACGGTGTTCAACATCGGCGATGTGCCCTCGGGCTCGAAGTTCACGGAGATCGCGGACTACGGCGTCGAGGCGCTCTCGTTCGCGGAGATCTCCGAGCGCCATGCCCGGGACCGCCGGGTGTTCGGCTCCGACAGCTAGATCCGTCCGTTCCTGCGGCCGACGGCCGCGCCGTGTGGCGGGGCAGAGACGATGTCGACCTCTCGCGCGCGGCGATCGCTCAGCGGGGCGGGCACCCATCGGAGGAGAACGCCGGCACCTCGTACCGGACGCCGGCGGGCACCTCGTAGATCGTGAAATCGACTTCGTTCCGCCACTGGTCCACTTCCGCATGGAGGTCGTCGGGAAGGATCGGAGCGGCCACCTCGCCGTGGGCGTAGAGCCCGACGATCGCTTCGGGGCTGATCTGCCCGAGCGCCTCGGCATCGAGTTCGTCGTTGGTGGAACAGATGTCGGCGGTGCGGCCATCGAGGTAGGACACGAGGGTGTTGACGGACGGATTCGCCAACCGCAGCGGTTGGTGCTCCTCGACGTAGCGAAGGACCCGTTGTGCCAGATGACGAGACGACGTTGCTCGATCGCCGAACGAGGCGACTGCCGTTGCCCGCCCGCCCGGATCGATCGATCCGGTGGCAACGATGAACGCTCGCTCCCCTCGACCCGACGTCGCGTTCTGCCGGGTGGCGAAACCGGAATCGGCGAGGTGCACGGCGAGGCCGTTGGCGGCTTCTTCTGCCGTCCACCCACCACGCGAGGTGATGCTCACGGTGTCGCCGCGGTCCAGTTGCTCGGCAAGTTGGCCGTCGAGGGCGTTGACCGCTTCCATGACGTGGCGGGACCCGGGGTCCGGCGCTGGATCCACCAAGGGCACCGCGACCATCGTGATCGAGAGCAGCACGATTCCGAGCGCGGCCGACGACTCCCGGTGCCTCGTCGAGATCGATCGAGCAGCCGAGAGTCCTCCTGCGGTGGCGACGCAACCGACGGTCAGGCCGATCCAGTGCAGGTGGTAGGAGGCGATCCCCACAGGAGGGCTGAGAGCTGACGTGAGCAGCGCTCCGGCGATGGCGGCCAGGGCGATCACCAGCAACCTGCCATCTGGCATCGCCTGGCGGCGATGACGGACCAGCATCGCGACGAGGAGGATTCCGACGACGAGCGCGAGGGCGCTCGGAGGCGCAAGTGCATCGGGTGAGGGTTGCGCCAGCGGCGGTAAGCGGAGGAGAACTCCCAAGCCGTTCCAGGCTCCCGAGAGGCCGCTGTGGGGCAGATCCGACAGCAGGAGGGTGCGCAGGTTCCCCGTCCCGACCAGCTGGTCGAGCAACGGGAGGAGCCAGGCGACGCCCAAGACGGCGAGCGTCCAGCCCAGGATGCGTTCGGTCCGCAGGCGCCGAAGGGTGGATGCGTCGGCGATGAGCACGATCGCGCCGGCACTCACGAGCAGGGGTGTGACGCCGTACCCGATGTGGGTCTGGACGATGAACGAGACGAGTGCAGCGAGGACCGGAAGCATCACGAGGTCCCGCTTTGCAAGACCCCAGGCCACGATGAACGCGGCGAAGCTCGGGAGGACGACGATGTGCACGTTCAGGGCCGAAGCCAGCGTCCCGGTCGTCAACCTCGCAACGAAGAGGCCCCCCACCATGACCAGCCCCCCAGCGAGGCGTCCGAGTTGCCGGAACGCAACCCACCCCGCGATGGCGAGAGCGCCGATGTTCACGGCGATGGCGAAGGTCCAGAGACCAACACGGTTGCCGAGCAGGCGAACGAACGGAAGCGCCGCCACGTGTGCAGCCGGGCCTGGCTGGTGGCTCACCGGTCCTCCGAACAGGTCGGAGGTCGTCAGGACTCCGTACGAACGAACCGTGACCGAGATGCCGTCTGGCGCGGAGTCCGCCGGTGAAGTCACCGCGATCGCCCCGCGCGCCTCTTGGCCGAACCGGGCCTCATCGCCGATCGTCGTCTGGGTGCTGGACACCTTCAGCCCCAGCGTCGACGCTCCGATCGAAACCAGGATCAAGGCAAGGGCCACGGTCCACCACACCGCTGAACCGGAGAGGTCCCTGAATCGTCTCGGTCCGCGATCATCTGCGGGGGAACTCGTCCCCCCAGAACCCGCGACGCCGCCCACGCCCGCCATCTTGGCAGACGGTGATCTCGATGGTCGATCGCTTGCGGCGGCGTGTCGTCCACCGGCGCTCCTGTGGTGCTGGCCGCGTCCGCTCGTCGAGGCCGGTGGTCCGCCGTGGCCGGGAGCCGCGCTGGCGGTTACGCCGGGGGATCGAGATCGGGCGAGGCGATGAGGATCGTCTGCGCCTCGTCGTCGGCTTCAGACGGCACGATGACCATGCGCACCCGGCGCCCTGCGCCGGCCGAGCCCAGCAGGATCACCAGTTCGGCGGCCCCGTCGTCGCGCGCCACCGATCCCACCCAGCGCCCATCGGGCAACTTCTCAGCCAAGGCGGCGTCGATGTGGCCGAGGCTGCCACCCACCCACTGGTCGGGCTGGAGCCACTGCGACCAGGCCGGTGCCGCGTCGATGGTGGTTATCGTCCCGTCGACCGCCGTGGCCAGCAGCGATGGCCTGCCCGACCACGACTCGAGGTCTCGCTGGATCGACTCGAGGTCGCACGGGACCAGCGGAGCATCTGGCGGGTCGCCACCGGGCGGTTCGCCCACTTGCGCCGGGGCCGCTGCCGGCACCGGCTCGTCCCCCGCCTGGTCGGGCGGCGCGGCGGCGCTCGCCGTCCGCTCCTCGAGACGTCGGGCGAGCTCGGGGACGACGTCGGAGAGCAGCTCGCTGTGGCTCGCGGCGTCGGGCGTTGCTGCGGCCAGGGCCCGGGCGAGCACCTCCGTGGCCCGCCCCAATTCGTCGTTGAACATGTTGACCACCACCTGCGCGCCGGCGACGTTGCCGCGCAGGTAGCCCCCGACCAGCGACTCGGCCCAGCGGAAGGCTGCCTCGACCTCGGCCTCTTCGTAGTCCTCGAAGGCGTCGGGTGCGAGGAGCTCAGGAGTCAGCTCCCGCTCGAGCCGGAAGACGACCGAGCCTCCCCCGGGGACGTGCTCGATGAAACGGAAGTGGTGGCGCGCCCGGTAGTGCCAGAGGTGCAGCCAGGGAGTCCACGAGTGGGCGAAGTCCTGCTCCACCACCGTCGACACCATCGGAACGAGGGAGCGGTAGAACGTGGAGCGCACGGCGTTCCAGATCGGCCAGGACTTGCTCAGGTCGTTGAACAGCAGCTCGATGCCCCCGCCCGTCCACACGGCATCGGTCACGTCGCCGACGTGCAGGGTGATCCGATCGGCGTAGGGCTCCAGCCTCCGCTCGAAGTGGTGCACGAAGGAGCCGCGTTCCACGTAGTCGTGTTCGAGCGGAGACCGCTCCAGGCGTTCTCGCTGACGATCGTGGAGGAACTCGTCGTAGACGTGGACGGTCCGCGGCGATGCCGCCCAGGCCGGGTTGCCGGGGAGCGCTCGGACCAGGCTGAGGGTGATGCCGCCGAGCCAGGCTCCGAGCTCGACGATCTCGCCCTCGGCGGCGTAGTCAGTCGTGGCGTATCGGGCGCTCCAGGCCCGTTCGAGCGGCGTGCACATGTCGAGGCTGGCGATCGGGTCGAGGAGGCGCTCCCGCGGATACCACGCCATGAGCTCCGGGTGCGCCCGGCGATCGCCCACGTACCACGCGACGCGCGAGCGGAACCCGTACGACCACGGCACCAGCGAGTGGAGGAGGTCGGCGGTGCGTTTGCTCATCACGGTGCGGTCGGGCTCCCGAGGTCGTGTCGACAGGCGCTGGGCTACTAGGGCGAGATCGTGGCGCCGGGGGCCGCCGGATCAGCTCAAGCAGTACTTCGAGTGCAAGATCTCCTTGCGGCGGCGCATGGCGTCCTCGAACTCCTCGAACGTGATGTGCTGGTTGGGGTTCGGGCGCTGCCCTGCGGACGGAAGCCCCTCGGGCGTCGTGAGCACGGACTCCATCGGATACTCGATCCAGTACTCCTTGTCGATCTCCCAGAGATCGAAGACGGTGGGATCCGAGGGATTGCGGATCCACAAGATGGCCTGGGTGTCGTTGGGGATCATCTCGATCTGGAACGTGACGCGAGGCCGATCGGATCGGTTCGCACCGGACCAGTGGAGCAGCGAGTCGTCGAAGATGAGCCCCTCGCCAGCCCGCACGTCCACCGGCTCGAGGTAGTTGTCGATCAGCTCGGTCTGGAACTCGTCGAAGAACCGGTCCGAACTGGCCGCGGCGACGTCGGGGAAGAGGTGGTGGCTCCCGCGCGCGAGCCGGATCGTGCCGTTGCCGAAGTTCGTGTCCTGCAGCGGCACCCAGACCGTGAGCGTCGGGACGTCGAGCGCCTCGATGGTGGGCCAGTTCTGGTGGATCTCGAAGCGGCCGTGTCCGGACGGCTTCACGTAGATGTTGCTGCTGAGGATCGTGTACCCCGGCACGATCGCCTTGAGCTTGTCGGCGAACACGTCGCGCACCAGCTCATCGGACGAGCGGCGGTACCCGCGATCCTCGTCCAGGAAGGTGCAGTGGTAGGTGCAGCGGGCCCCGTCGATGGTGGTCGGATCGAACCCGTCGTAGGGTGCGAGTGCCGCGAAGCGGGCTCGCAGATCGACCAGTTCCTCGGGGTTCAGCACCGGTCGAGAGACGAACCCGTCGTCCCAGAACGGCCCGTCGAGCGAGCTGTCGGCGAAGATCTGAGGCGGACGGAGCCGACCGTCCGCCTCGCGGGTGTAGCCGGGAGGGAGTGTCGCTGCCATCGCCGATCGACTGTAGCTTCGTCGTCTCGGCGCCGGACCAGGCTGGCGGCGACGTGCGCCAGGAGGAGCCGATCGTGCACGACGACGAACCTGCGGCCCGCGTGCTCGGTCTGCGCGACTCCGAGGTGGCCCGGGCCCTGGAGGACCAGGGGTACGTGAACCTGGGTCCGTTCCTGAATCCCGAGGAGGTCCGCGGCTGCGTGCAGGCGTTCGGCAAGGCCGTGGAGCGCCTGGAGCGCCCCATCGGCGACGCCTGGTTCCCAACGATCCTCCTGCCCGAGGATGACGTCCGCGACTTCTTGACGGCGGAGCTCGCGCAGCGGGTGAGCCCGCACCTGGGGGAGGTGTTCGACCTCACCGAGCTGGAGCTCATCCGGCTCGATCTGTCCGTCAAGCCGCCGTCGCCGGCCAGTGAGCTCGGCCCCCACCAGGACTTCTCGCTGATCGACGAGCGCCGCTGGCGCTCGCTCTACCTCTGGATCCCGCTGGTGGACACCGACGAGCGCAACGGCACCCTCCACGTGGTGCCCGGCTCGCACCGCTTCACAAACGCGATCCGGTCGCAGCACGTGCCGGCCGTCTTCGACGAGGTGCTCCCGCAGGTCCACGAGTCCGCGGTGCGCCTCGACTGCCGGGCCGGCGACCTCGTCCTCATGGTGTCGGGCGTCGTGCACTTCTCGCCGCCCAACCAGACCGGCGACGTCCGCCTCGCCGCCCACGGCATCGTGAAGCCGACCGAGGCGCCGCTGGTCTTCTACTACGCAGACGACGACACGCCGTCGGGCAAGGTCGAGTGCTACGAGCTCGACCTCGCCACCTATGTGCGCCAGATCCGAGCGGGCCGCCCATCGGCGGACGTCCCCCGCTCGGCCCTGGTCGACCGCCCGCCGTCCTCCATGACCGAGGCTCGGTTCCGGTCCGGGCTGGCTCAGGTCGCGGCCGGGCCGTGACCGGGAGCGGCGACACGGCCTGCCCCGCCCGACCCGCGGGCTGACGAGCGACGGCAGGACGGTACGCTTTGCCGGCTGTGCCGCTGCCCGCTCGTGCGGCTCGCCGGTCCACCTCCGCCCATGCTGATCGACGCCACGGAACTCCCAGCCGGACAGGTCCTGCGTGCCGATCTGTGCGTGATCGGTGCCGGGGCCGCCGGGATCACGATCGCCCGGGAGCTGGTCCGGTCCGGGCTCGACGTCCTGCTGTGCGAAGGCGGCGGGTTGGAGCCCACCCCCGGGAGCACCGACCTCTACCGCGGCGAAGTGACCGGGCGGCGCTTCGGGCCCGAGGGGTCGGCCGAGCTCACCGACAACCGCCTGCGCTACTTCGGCGGGTCGACGAACCACTGGGGCGGGTTCTGCCTGCCCCTCGACCCCATCGACTTCGAGCGTCGCCCGTGGCTCCCGCACTCCGGGTGGCCGATCGAGCGCGCCGTGCTGGACCCGTACTACCAGCGGGCCGTCGACGTGGTGGGCCTCGCCGGCGACCGCTTCGACTGGCCGTACTGGGAGCAGGAGCACGACGCCGGCACGTCGCCGATCGAACCCGGGCGCCTTTCGGCGGTCGCCGGGCAGATCTGGCCCCAGCGGTTCGGCGAGGTGTACCGGGAGGAGCTGGTGGCCAGCGATGACGTCACCGTGGTGCTCAACGCCAACGCCACCCGGGTGAACGTCGCTCCCGAGAGCGACCTGGTCACGTCGATCAGCCTGGCCACGGTCGACGGCGTCGCGTTCTCCGCCGAGGCCACCGTCTTCGTGCTGGCGATGGGAGGCATCGAGAACCCGCGCCTGCTGCTGGCCTCGAACGACGTGCGGACCGCAGGCGTGGGCAACGGGCACGATCTGGTGGGCCGGTTCTTCGCCGAGCACCTCCAGACGCTGGCGGGCTTCGCCCTGCTCCGAGGGGGCCCGGACCAGTACCCGGCGTTCCAGGCCATGCCGGTCGCGGTGGGCGAGCACCAGGTCGCGCTGTCCCTCGTGGCCCAACTGTCGGCCGAGGTCATCCGGGAGGAGGAGCTCGTCGGGGCCGGTGGCGTGATCTTCACCGAGCCCTTCCCCGCCGGCTCGGTCCAGCAGAGGGAGGGGATCACCGGTGCCGACGTCGCGCACCTCGCCCGCTCGGTGAGCGGCCAGGCCGTCGGCACCTCTGCGAGCCTCCTCGTGGCGAGCGAGCAGCAGCTCGACCCGGACTCCCGCGTCACCCTCGGCGACGACGTCGACGGGATCGGGGTGCCTCGCGTGCGCGTGCACTGGAAGCAGGCGGAGGTCGAGCGGCGGTCGATGCTCCGGTTCTGCGAGGTCCTGGGCCAGGAGCTCGGTCGAGCCGGGCTGGGCCACGTCCAGCTGGCGGCGGGAGGGCTCCGCCCCTCGTTCTCGTCGAGTCAGAGCCAGTCGGGCTCGGACTACGAGCTCGATCCAGGTGCGGTGGGCGGTGACTTCGACGTGCTCCCGGGGAACCACCACATGTGCACGACGCGGATGGCGTCGGCGGCGTCTTCGGGCGTGGTGGACGCCGACGGCCGGGTGTTCGACACGGCGAACCTCTACGTCGCGGGGAGCTCGGTGTTCTCGACCGGTGGCGTGTCCCCACCGACGTTCACCATCGTGGCGCTCGCCATCCGGCTGGCCGAGCGGCTCCGATCCGAGCTGGCGTCGTGACCCCGATCGGAACGGCCCGCTCCGGAGGTGATGCGGACGGCATCCCGGCGCCCGCTGGCGGTCCCGGCGCGCCCGCGCCTCAGCTGAGCAGGCGAGCCGTCATCGGCGGTCTGGCGGCCAGTGGGCTGACGGCGGGCATGGTCGGATCGCTCCTCTCTGCGTGCACCGACGGCTCGGCCTCGGACGGTTCGGAGACGTCGGGTGCGACCGAGGCGGAACGGGCGGTCATCCGGCTCGGTCGCCGGTACCGAGCGGACCATCCCGACGAGGACGACCGCGACGTGCTCCTCGAGCGGTTGGGGGTCGCGGCGGGGGTGGCCGGCTCCCTGCGCTTCTTGTCGACGCTCGATGCACA
Organism: Ilumatobacteraceae bacterium; assembly: GCA_025463265.1. Classification (GTDB taxonomy): domain Bacteria; phylum Actinomycetota; class Acidimicrobiia; order Acidimicrobiales; family Iamiaceae; genus Aquihabitans. The sequence continues at coordinate 17,504 of JAOBWH010000008.1, read as the reverse complement.
GGTGGCCGAGGACTACGCGTCGGGCCGCACGGTCCGCCTCGACGGATGGGTGCTGTCGCAGACCGAAGGCCGGGCCGCGGCGCTGGTGAGCCTGGCCTGAGGCGCCTCGGAGCCGTTGCGCCGTCTCGCAGGTCTGCTGCCATACTGGACGCGTGGACCGAGCGACGTTCGTCTCCGACGACCTGCAGCGTCGTTTCGCCGACGATGGCGCCGTCGTCCTCTCGCTCTTCACCCCCGACCGGGTGGCCGAGCTCCGAGACGAGGTGCTGCGCATCTACACCGGGTCCCGCTCGGGTTGGCACAGCTCGAACGAGAGCCGGGACCACGAGTACCGCCAGCGCGTGCACGACGCCCTCGCCGACGTGTTCACCGATGCCCTCTCGAGCACCTTGGACGACTACCGCCTGTTCAACACGTCGATCCTCGTGAAGTGGCCCGGCGAGGACGGCGCCATGGGAACCCACCAGGACTGGACCTTCGTCCAGGAGGACCGCTTCCGCTCCGTCACGGTCTGGTGCCCGTTGGTGGACGTCGAGCAGCGCAACGGCGCGCTGGAGCTGCTGCCGGGCAGCCACCGGGTCTTGACCCACGCCCGTTGCAGCCCGTTGCTCCCCGAGACCTACGACGACCCGTTGCGGGGGCTGGGCGACGGCGACCTCGCCTCGTGGCCCCTGACCGCAGGGAGCGCGATCGCCCTCGACCACGCGGTGGCGCACCGGTCCCCGCCGAACTGGACCGACGCCCCCCGGATCGCCATCGCCGGTGCGTTCGTGCCGACCGAAGCGGTGCTCCAGCACCACTACTGCGACCCTTCGGGGCGCGTCTGGGCGTTCGACATCCCCGACGCCGCCTGGTTCCAGACCTTCGACATGGGCCAGCGGCCGCACGACGTCCCGTGCCAGGGGGAGCGCCCCTTCGCCCCCGCGGGGCTCAGCGCTCCGGAGCTCCTCGATCGCTGCCGTCCGGCTGACATCGGGCCGGGGGCGGTTCCGGACCCGGCCGCCCCGCCGGCGGCTCCTCGGTCGCGGCTCTCCGGTCTCTGGCAGTCGCTCCGCAGCCGGAGCGCACCCGCGGTCGACGCACCCGAGGTGGACGCACCGGCGGTCAGCGACCTCCGGCCGCGCACCTTCCAGGCCAACGCGCTGGAGGTGCAGTTCCGCGAGCAGGGCTACCTCGTGGTCGACCTCCTCGACCCGGCGGCCTGTGCCGAGCTGCGCGCCGCCTACGAGGACCTCGAGCACGGCAACCAGTGGGACGGCGAGTTCGCCACCGGCTTCCACACCACGATGTACGACGAGCGGGTCGAGTACCGCCGCAAGGTGTTCTCGCTCATCGGAGGCGCGCTCGAGCCGGCGCTCGAGCCGATCCTGGCGGACCACCGGCTGTGCCTGGCCAACTTCACCGTGAAGCTCCCTGGCGGCGAGCCCGTCCCCGGCCACCTCGACTGGAACTTCGTCGACGAGGACATCGCGTCGTCGGCCACCGTGTGGTGCGCCCTCGAGGACGTTCCCGAGGATCACGGCGCCCTCACGATGCTCCGCGGGTCGCACCGCAACGTCGACTTCATCCGGCCGGTGAACGTGCGGGACTACGACCGGCACACTTCGCTGGCGAGTGGGGATCGGGTGCCGGTCCCGGTCCGAGCCGGTCAGGCCGTCATCATGGACAACCGGATGGTGCACGGCTCGCTGACCAACCGGTCCGACCGCACCCGCGTGGCCGCATCGGTCGTGGTGGCACCCCGATCGGTGCCCTTGAACCACTACTGGATCGACGACGACGGCGATCTGGTCCAGTTCGTCATCGAGCCCGAGTTCTTCCTCGACTACGAGATCGGGAAGGACCCCACGGCGTCGAAGGGCGTGGTCAGCCGGTCCGTCGTGCACGGGGCGGAGTTCGCCTGAGCACCACCGGTCCGATCTTCTGCGACCGACGGCTCGACCGGCTCTTCAAGCGCCGGGGGTGGGTCGTCGTGTCCCTGTGGGAGCCCGAGAAGCTGCAGCGGTTGGTGGCGCTGCACGAGCAGTGGGGCGACCAGGACGCGCAGGGGTACCACGTCACCGCCATGAGCGAGGACCTCGCCTTCCGCCGGGCGGTGTCGGAGGAGCTGCGGCAGTCCTTCGCCCCGGCGATCGAGAAGCTCCTCGTCGACTACGAGACCTACACCGCCGTCCTCGTCCTGAAGGAGGCGGATGGCGACTCGATCGTCCACGCCCACCAGGACGGGACCTGCAGCGACGAAGACGAGCGTCCGGCCGTGGTGGCGTGGTTCCCGGCCACGCCCCTCGACCAGGAATCCGGCTACCTGCGCGGGTTGTGGGGGAGCCACCGGTACGTGCCTGGCATCCGTTCGACCCCGCCGACGCCCCCGCCGTTCCTGGACGTGCGCGACGAGCTGCTGCTCGAGGAGATGCCGCCGATCGAGCTCGGCCTCGGCCAGGCGCTGCTGTTCGACAGTCGGCTCGTCCACGGGTCCGAGCCGAACCGCAGCGGTCGCCGCCGCGTCGCCGGGTACCTCCGGTTCCACCCGATCGGTGCCACCGGGCGGCACTACTGGTGGGACACCGAGGCCAACGTGGTGCGCGGCTACGCCGTCGACCAGGAGTTCTTCCTCACCCACGTCTGGAACCGGGGGCCTGAGCAGCCGAGCTTCACCACCTTCGAGCCGGTGGAGCCCCAGCAGATGAGCATCGCCCAACTCCGGCGCCTGCGGCGGCGCTCGCGCCTGCGGCCCGTGCGCAGGGACCGCCCGGCCGATCAGCAGGTCCCGTGACCCGCGCCTCTGATGACGAGGACGTGATCCCGGCTGCCCCCCAGGAGCAGCTCGTCCGAGATGAGGACCAGACACCAGGCCCGGCCGACGGAGCCGACGGGTCGGACCACCTGATCGTGGCGCGCGGGATCTCGAAGAAGTACGCCATGACCACCCATGCGGCGATGGCGCACGGGATCGTCGACCTCGCGTCGGCCATCTTGGGTCGGCGCCACAAGCCCGACGAACTGCGGTCGCAGGAGTTCTGGGCGCTGCGCAACGTCGACTTCGAGCTGCGGCGCGGCGAGTCGGTGGGCGTCCTCGGGGTCAACGGCGCCGGGAAGTCGACGCTGCTGCGCCTGCTGTACGGCCTGTCCAAGCCCGACGAGGGCACAGTGGAGATCCGCGGGTCGGTCGGCGGCCTCCTCAGCGTCGGCGCCGGGTTCAACCCGGTCCTGACCGGCCGGGAGAACGCCATCGCCGAGCTCAGCCTCCACGGTCACCGCGGCTCCGAGGCCGAGGCCCTGGAGCAGATCGCTGAGTTCGCCGACATCGGCGCCTTCATGGACTCGCCGATCCGCACCTACAGCCAGGGCATGCGGCTCCGCCTCGGCTACGCCATCACCGCGTTCCTCGATCCCGACGTGATGCTGGTGGACGAGGTGCTGTCGGTCGGCGACACGGCCTTCCGCGAGAAGTGCGCCCGCCACATCCGGGCCTACCTCGAGCGCGGGGGATCGATGATCCTCGTGTCCCACAGCGTGTGGATGGTGGAGGGCATGTGCGAGCGGGCGATCGTGCTCGACAAGGGGCAGGTCGCCTTCGAGGGGACGGCCACCGACGCGACCCGCCACTACCTCGAGGTGGAGTCGCTCCCCGCGACCGGGGCGATCCTCGACGAGGCCTTCTCCGCGGGGGACGGGACCATGCCCATCACGATCGAGAAGGTCGTCATCGAGTCGCCCGACGGCAGCGACCTCGCCTACGGGAACCCGGCGCAGGTCACGGTCGACTTCCGGTCGAGCGAGCACTACCCCGACACCGTGTGGGCCGTCGTGCTCTGGAGCGCCGACGAGCTCGCCGTGCTCGCCGGTGCCATGACCGAGGACTGGGGCGACCTCGAGGTGGCCGAGGGCTCGGGGCGGCTGCGCTGCTCGATCCCCGCCCTCCCCCTCGCCGCGGGCAACTACGCCCTGCGGGTCGCCGCCCTCGATGCCGAGACCCGCATCGCGCTCGGACTCCACGGCTTCGCCCGGAACGGCACCACCTTCCGGGTCGAAGGGGCCGCGCCGTCCGCGCTGTTCGAACGGCTGACCGGTGCTCCGATCACCACCCTCGATGTCGCGTGGGTTCAGGGCGCGTCCGACGCGTCACCGGACGCGTTGGACGCGCCCTGAACCCACCCGGACCGCCGTGAGCAGCCCGCACCGCCGTCGGCTTGGCGCGCTCGCCCTCAGCGGGAGGGTGCGGGAGCGGCGCCGACCTCCCAGTCGGTCTTCATCGTGAGCGTCGGCCGGACCTCGCGGATCGCGGCCGTCATGATGTCGCCGAGGGCGCCGCGCACCCGGAACGCGGTGGGCGCGTCCTCCCAGCCGCCCAGCGCGATGGGATCGCCGCTGGCGTGGTCGACCACGAGCGCCCGCATCCGGTAGGTCCCCTCGAACAACGGCAGGCGAGCCACCCGTGCGGTGAGCGTGTGCCGGCCGGCGCCGAGGTCGATGCCCGGGCCGGTGGGCTCCATCAGCTCGGTGGCGATGGTGATCACCTGGTCGCCGGTCATGATCACGAAGCCCCACCGGACCGCCCCGAGCGCCCGGTCAGCCCGGCAGGTCAGCTCGACGACCGCGGGTCCGTCGGACACGACGTCCTCGCCCGAGGGGTCCGACACCCGGATCTCCTCGATGACGAGGCCGCTCGCCGGCACGGGCACCGGGACCGAGGAGGCGGACGCGGGGGCCGGGAGCTGGCTCTCCACGTAGTGGCCGATCGCGTCGTGCGCCGGTCCCAGGTAGTCCAGCTTGCCGTCGGCCAGCACCGCGCACCGCGAGCACACCGCTTGGATGAGCCACAGGTCGTGGTCCACCAGCACGAGGGAACCGCCCTCACGGATGTACCGCAGCACCCGCTGCACGCACTGGCGCCGGAACGCCAGGTCGCCGGCGATGAGCGTCTCGTCGATGAGCAGCAGGTCGAGGTCGAGGTGGATGGCGGTGGCGAAGGCCAGCCGGGTCTTCATGCCCGTGCTGTAGGTGTGGACGGGGGCGTCGACGAAGGTGCCGAGCCCCGCGAAGTCGATGATGGGCTCGAGCAGGCCGCTGAGGCGCTTCCGGCTCATCCCGAGCACCGAGGCCGTCGTGAGCACGTTCTCTCGTCCGGTCTGGAGCGGATCGAACGCCGATCCAAGGTCGAGCAGCCCCCCGTGGCGGCCCCGTACGACCACCTCGCCCGCGTCGGGCTTCGTCACGCCGTGGACCACCCGCAGCAGCGTGCTCTTCCCGGAGCCGTTGGCCCCCACGAGGCCCATCGCTTCGCCCGGTCGCACGTCGAACGTGACGTCGTCGACCGCCCAGAACTCGTCGGTCCGGAGCGCAGGTCGCCCCGCCCGTCTCCGCAGGCCCGCCTCCCGGCCCATCTCCAGGAGCCCGTACCGCAGCGAGCGGCGCATCGAGTGGCAGTAGCGCTTGGAGACGTGGTCGATCGACACCAGCGGCTCGGACGTGGTCATCGACGATCCCCGGTCACGTCGACAGGCGGTCGACGAGGTGGGGCATCGACACCCGGCAGAAGGCGAGCCCGGCCACCAGCATGATCATCGCGGCGATCGAGACCACGACGAAGCCGGTCACCTCGTCGGTGCCCACGCTGAACCAGTCGCGGGTCGTCGTGATGAGCGGGCTCATCGGGTTGAACCGCTGGAACGCCGCCGCGGGACCCTCGTCCGGGGTGACGTAGGCCACCGGCGTGATCAGGAACCAGAAGGTGAGGCTGACCGAGATGGCCTTGCCGACGTCTTGGTACAGCATCCCGATCGGGGTGAGGAGCATGCCGAGGGCGTAGCCGAACACGAGGATGCCCAACACGCCGACGGGCCCCAGGAGGATCCAGGGCGTCGGCGCCACGCCGTAGAAGAGGAAGACCGGGATGAGCAGCAGCAGCCGGACGAAGGCGTTGATGGTCACCTCGCCGAAGCCGGCGAGGTAGATCGCCTCCGTGGGGAAGTTCACCTTGGTCACGAGGTTGCTCGACCGCGTCAGCTTCTGCAGCGGCGTGTTCATGGCGTCGGTGAAGCCCTGCCAGAGCAGCGTCCCGATCAGCACAAAGATGGGGTAGGGCATGTCGGTGTCGCCCGCGTTGATGACCGACGCGTTGTTCAGGATCATCCACGCCAGGGTCGTGGCGACCGACGGGAGGATCATCCACAGGTAGCCCAGCGCCGACTGCCGGTACTGCGCCCGCAGGTCGCGGACCATCAGGCGGCTGGCCGGGAGGCGGGCGGCGACGAGCGCCCGGACCAAGCCCGTGGCGAAGTGCCGTGGTCGCCGGAGGTCGGCATCCGCGGAATAGCGGCTCTCGGGCGGATCGGTGGTCATCGGAGCCAGGAGTCTCGCATCCGAGGACGCGCTCGCCAAAAGGTGGGAGGCCGCGATCCGGCCGGGGCTGGTGGTCGCCCCCGGGAGTCCCCCGGAGGGGTGGCCGAGCTCAGAACCAGGCGTTGATGGTCGTGCCGTCGGTGCTCGGGCCGGCGAAGCCGCCGAAGGTCACCCGCGGGCGGCTGCCCTCGATCTTGTCGACGCGGTGCCAGCGCCAGCCGCCCCCGAAGCAGACGAGCGTCCCGGCCTCCGGCGCGACCTTTCGGGCCGGGAGGTCGTCGAAGTCGGCGTCGTTGCGGCCGGTCGCTCCCCAGGTGGGATCGGCGGGTCGGTGGCTCTCGTACAGCAGATCGAAGACCGAGAGGGCACCCCCCTCTTCCGGCGGCTGCAGCACCACGAACCAGCTGTAGTGGTCTCGGATCTGGGTGACCTCGCGGAGGTGGGCGGTGGTCCAGTCGCCCTGCAGGGCGAACTCGTTGCCGACGTGGGCCTTCAGCCCGCCGCGTCCCGGCTCCATCCAGCGGACGTTGCCGCTCTGGTAGCGGCGGCCGTCCTCGGTGGGCGTGGTCACCGTGAGCTCGCCGGCCATCGGCTGGAGCGCCGCCGCCACGCGTTCGAAGGGATCGAACCCGAACGCTTCGATCTGGCGGGCCCGGGCGCGGTCTGCCTGGTCGTAGTAGCTCGAGCGGTCGGTGGCGTCGGGGTTGCGCCCAAGCTCGGCCAAGGGCGTCCCGAGCATCGGACCGAACGTCGCCGGCGTCATCTCGTCGGTGTGCTGGGCCATCGTGGCGATCGCGTGGTCGCACTCCTCGGCGGAGTACACGCCCGACACCGTGATGCCATCGAACCGGCGGGCCGCGATGTCGGCGAGCATCGTCGGGTGGTCGGCGCACGTGTCCACGGAGAGGTCGGCCCAGCGGAGGGGCAACGACGCTGGCCGGTCGTGGCCGGTCGTGGCCGGTCGGCCGCGGTCGGATCGGTTGCGCAGGTTGTCGATCAACCGCATGGTGGGGGTCCCTTTCTCCGGGGGATCAGTGGACCATGTAGCGGCCGCGCATCGGGCGGGCCAGCGCGGAGTCCAGTTCCCAGTTGTCGTCGCCCATGAATCCGCCCTCGGTGGTGAGCCGCCGGCTGCCCTCCGGGGTGTAGGAGATGTCCAGGGTCTCGCGCAGCGCGAGGCGGCAGGCATCGCTCGGGTCGTCGATGGTGAGCTCGCCCGGACCGAACGCCCGCAGGGGCCGGTACCGGGCGGGGCCCGAGCCCTCCGGCGTCTGGTGCCGGAACGCGACGTAGTCGTGGGCCAGCGCGACGTGGTCGGGGAACTGCCGCTCGGGTGCGGGCAGCAGGGCCTCTTGGACGCGCAGGACGGTGCGGAGGGATTCGTCGTCGGAAACGCCGGCGACCTCCTGGAGGATGGTGCCGATCTCGGCGAAGAAGCGCGGCCAACCGAGCGGGACGGTGAGGTAGCGGCGAGCGCTGAGCATGAACCAGCTCGAAGCAGGGAAGCGCTCCGGGTTCGACACCGCCGTCGCGTACAGGTCCCAGAGCACGTCGACGGCCCGGACGCCCTGTTCGCGCTCGACCCAGCGCACCACCTCTCGGAGCACGCCGAAGTGGTCGGCGATGCGCTGGAGGTCGCGGAACCGGACCATCTCCTCGCGGTCCTCGCGGGTGAAGGTGCTCGAGGCCACCACCTGGTCCTCGCTGTCGGTCTCGATCGCGAAACGGTCCCGGTACTCGGGATCGTTCATCGGGCTGTTGGCGAGGACGATGGTGCCGAAGGCCCGGGTGGCGACATCGCCGTCCATGCACACCTGGAGGTCGGTCTTGAAGGTCTCCATGTCCGAGCCGGGCAGGCCCATCATCAGGTCGGACAGCACCGGGATCCCACGGGCGCGGGCGTCGCTCGCCAGGTCGTCGTAGATCTTGGGCTTGACGTTGTGGCGCCGGATGTTGACGAGGCTGGTGGGGTCGGTGGTCTGGAACGAGAGGGTCGCCTCCGAGGCCAGCCCGGCCTGGACGAACACCTCCACGATGGGCAGCGTGTGCTTGGTGGTGTTCTTGGCGAACGTGGCCAGGATGAACGAGGGCGAGCCGTGCAGCAGCTTCTGCTCCGCCACGTGGCGGGCGATGTCGACGTCGCGCTCGAACAGGCCGAGGTTGGCGTCGGCGATGAAGACCGACTGCACGTGGTGCTCGGCCAGCCAGGTGATCTCGCCTCGGACCCGGTCCAGGTCGAACTTGCGGACCCGGGACAAGGTGGCGGAGCCCCAGTCGCAGAACGTGCAGCCGTAGGGGCAGCCCCGGTTCGTCTCGACGGCCCAGATCCCGTTCATGTCGGCGAGGTGCTCGAACAGGCCGGTGAGGTACGGCGACGGGATCTGATCCAGGGCCGACATCCGCTCGCGGTCCGCGGTCCGGATGGTGTGGCCGTCGAGGACGAGCGTGAGCCCCGCCACGGCCGGAAGGGCGCCGAGCGCCGCGAGGTCGCCCCCGAGCGCGTCGAGGAGCTCGCAGACGGTGACCTCGCCCTCGCCGCGCACCAGCACGTCGACCTGCGGATGATCTCGGAGGAAGATTTCGGCATCCGCCTCGTACTTCGGCGCACTCGGACCGCCGAAGACGGTGATCGTCTCGGGGGAGAGGCGCTTGACGATGGCGGCCAGCTCCAGGTTGTGGTCGACCGTCCACAGGTAGTTCGACAGCAGGAGGACCCCCGGCCGGCCCGCACGGAGGACATCGCCCAGGAGCTCCTCGGCCTCCATCCGGATGGGGGCAGGGTCGTAGGTCTCGAGGAGGCGGCCGCCGTCGTGGACGCGGATGGCGGAGGAGATCATCCCCAGGGCGAGCGGGCTGCCGTCGCCGGGCTGGGCACAGGTGGCGAACCAGAGGGGGACCTTCGTCGTGGGCGCCGCTGCGTCGCGGGCCTCGGCGCCGAACCGGCCGGTCGCCGCCACGAGCGCCTGTTCGGGCCGCGGGACCGACGGCATCGGCGCCGGGGTGCCGCCCTGGCCGACGAGACCGTGCAGCACGGGGTCGGGCACCACCGCCAGCTGGCCGCTGTCGTGACTCCACGCCAGCGCCCGGCCGACGACCACCCAGATGAGCAGCGGGAACGATCGCCACGGTGTGACCGAGGCCGAGGTGAGCGACGGCAGATCCTCGCCCGGCTCGACGCGGCTCCTGGCCGCCGGGTCCCAGCCCCGGACGCCGAGCGCCTCGCGCAGCGCCGGCCGGACGTCCGACGGCACCGCTCCCGACCGGCTGGCCGCCAGCAGCGCGTCGACGTCCTCGGACGTGAGCGTGACGGGCTCCAGGTGGCCGGTGCCCGAGAGCTCGAGCCGGTCGTCGACGTGCACCAGCCAGAGGTTCGGTCCCCAGACTGCGCTGGCACCCGGTCGCATTGCCACGTCGGTCCTCTCGCCCCTCAGATCACCCGTGGGCCGTTGCGGGCCTCCGAGGCTACCACGACGCCTCAGATCCGGCCCCCACTGCGCCGAACCACGGGGGGCGCAGACGCCTGCACCCCGATCTCGCCCGACGACGCGCCGATGGTAGGTTGGTGCCTCCGCAACGTGCTGGTGGACAGCAGACGAAGGAGTCCGACTGGCATGGTGCGACGAGTGGTCACAGCCCTCACCCTGACCATGCTGCTCGCCTCCTGCGGCGGCTCGGGGAAGGTGGAGACCGGGGAAGGGCCCACACCCGGGTACGAAGCGACTCCGCCGACCATCAGCGATGCGCCGTTCGAGTACCCGAGCGGGCCCCGGACCGGGGTCCCGACCACCTTGTCGGACGGCTACCTGGACAACAGCGGCTCGTCCAGCACCACCACGAGCACCACCCTGCCGCCCCCACCGCCACCAACGACGACACCACCGCCCACGACGACGAGCACGACGATCGCCGATCGTCCGATCATCAAGGACCCCGCGGACGTCACCGACCTGTGCGGGTTCACGGATCTCATCCTCTCGTTCCAGCGCCTGCCCGGCCGATCGTCGGCGGAGACCCAGCAGTTCGTCGGGGCGCTCCTCCCGGTGGTGGACCGCTACGTCGAGGTGGCTCCCGCGGGGGCGACCGCCGACCTCCGTTCCATCCGGAAGACGCTCGCCGCCCTCATCGAGGACCTCGAAGCCTCCGGGTGGGATGCGCGGCGCGACCCGTTCGCCGCCCGGAGCAGCCGGCTCTACCGAGATGCGAAGGCCGACGACGGCTTCGTCACCCGGCTCGAGCGGGTCAACCGCGTCGAAGGCGAGCAGTGCGGCTGACGGTGGTGCGTGCGACCTTCGAGGCTCCGGTGCCCAGCCGGTCTCGTGGGCCATCGACCTCGACGGGACGCAGCCCATCTGGGACCATGGATCGCTGTGGACGCTGAGGGGACAGGGGGTCATCCCGTCGAGCCGCCCCCGCTCCGGCCGAGGGGGACCATCCGGGGCCGCCACCTGGTCGAGCGGTCCCTGGTCGGTCGTCGGGCCTACCGGCGCTCGCAGCTGGTCGCCGATCCCGTGGCGCATCGGGACCTCGCCGTCCACGGCTACCACGCCGGTCCGGTCATCCTCGACGAAGGGGCCCGGGCCTCGTTGCGCTCAGCGATGGACGCCTGGCTCGCCGCATCGCCGCCCGCTGGGGGAGGCTTCCGCTCCTCCTTCGAGCCCGAACCGACGCCCGCCGGCCGGCACGCCCGGAAGAGCGTGATCGAGCACCTCGTCCCTGCCGTCGCTGCGCTCGTGACGCCCGAAGCCGTCGTCGGGCCCTCCGTCTTCCAGTGCAAGCCCCCGGGCCCCGAGGGCAGGCTGAGCGCCCACCAGGATGCGTTCGTGGTGGACGAACGTGAGGACTACGGCCTCCACGCTTGGGTCGCGCTGAGCGACATCACGCTGCGCGACGGTCCGCTGTTCGTCTTGCCCGGCTCGCACCGCTACGCGACGTGGACGCGGATCTCGTCGCCCGGAGACGAGTTCGGGACGCTCCACGGCGCAATAGAACGTCACGCCCGCGTCCTCGAAGTGCGTGCAGGACAGGTCGTGTGGTTCGACCACGCGACCATCCACGGATCGCTGGAGAACCAGGGGAACGACCTCCGCGCCGCCGTCTCGGCCTTCGTCGTGCCCTCGCGTCGCCAGCTGACCATCCCGATCCCCTCGACGGTCAGTGACCCTCGCTGCGTCGACGTGCTCGGCATCGATGCTCGCGACGTGTGCGCAGACCTGTCCACGCTGCGCCTCGACAACATCATCGAGCAGGTGCAACTCGACCTTCTCTGCTTCGGTCCGCGCTCCGTGGGGCTGACTGCCCGCCTGCACGCCGCCCTGCACCGAAGCGCGCCCGGGGTACCGATCCCCGCTGGGCTCAGGAGCGGCGCCCGGCGCTGAGTTGCCGTCGCCCGCTCACCCGCCCTGCCCGCCGCTGGTCGGTCGGACCCCTTCAGGCGGGTGCGGTGGCTGACTGGAGCCTTCCCTGCCCGAAGTCTAGGGTCGCCGCGTGCTGCGTCCCCGTGCGACCCTTGGCTAGCGGCTGCGAGCAGGGCGCCCTGTCGGCCACGGGGCGGCGTAGCGTGGGCAGCATCCGGGATCGCCATCGCGCAGCCGACGGCCTCACCGTCGTCGCGGCGTCCCTCGCCGTCGCATCGGTCGTCCTCGATCTCTGGTCTCGCACGGTGCCGATCTCCGCCGTCCCGGCATGGCGGAGCTTCATCGCGCTCGTGACGGCCTCCGTCCTCGGCGTGCTGTGCCTCTTGCTCGATCGGCCCTCCCGATCGCAGAGCCGTGCCCTCGTGCGGGTTGCGGCGGCCTCCCTCCTCGCCGTTGCGGCCGGTGTGCGCTGGGGCATGGGGGTGACCTCCGCCCCCAGTCGGTATTCGATCCCCGTCTCGATGGCCGGGGCCGCCGCCATGGTGCTGGCGGCCGGTTGGGTGCTGCGGCGGCGCGGGCGCTCGGCGGGGCCGCTCGTGCTCGAGTCATGGGTCGGGACCTTCGCGGTCGCGGCGGCCGTGCGCGGGGCCATGGCTCAACCGTCCGTCCGGCTCATCGTCCGAGACGGCGATCTGCGCCTCCTGTCGGCGTGCCTGTCGGCGGGGACGGTCCTGATCGTCGCGTGGGCGCTGGCCCGTCGCCGCCCGTCGGTGCTCGGCGCAGCGCTCGCCGGTGCGGTCGTCGTCGCCGTTGCCACGTCGGTGTGGTGGAGCGGCGGGGCCCCGAGATGGGGCTGGGCTGCGGTGGCGATCGTGCTCCTCGCCGTGCGCCTCGGCGCGATCGGTGGCCTCGCCCGTGGGGTGGCCGCGATCGCGGCGGCGCTCCCGGCAGCGTTCGGCGCTGTCGGCGCGGTCGGCACGAGGGGCTTGCGCTGGGTGCGCAGCTCCGGGCGCTCGACGGCTGCGGCGCTCGTTCCGCCCGTTCGTCGGCTCGGCGCCCGCATCGCCGGGGTCCTGGCCCCGCTCGATCCCGATGGCGGGCGAGGCCCGGGCCCCGTGCCGTTCGCCGGACGTGATCGACGTTGGGCTTGGCTTCTCGCCGCGCTTGCCGTCGGCACCGTCGTGATCGATGTGGCCTGGGCCTACCGGGTCGGCTACCAACCCATCGGGCACGGGATCACGCAGATGTCCCAGGGATGGGACGTGCTCAGCCGGCACCCACCGCTGGTCGGCATGCCGACCAGCTTCACCGCGAACGCAGAGGGGACGGCGACGTACCACCCGGGCCCGCTCATGTTCCAGATGTTCACGCCGTTCGTGCACCTGTTGGGCCTTCGTGATGCCGGGATCCTCGCCGCCGCGACCTTGAACCTGAGCTGTTGGCTGCTGGCGGCCTGGGCCGGCTTCCGGGCCGGCGGTCGCGCCGCCGGTGTCGCCGCGTGGATCGCCGGTGCCGTCCTCATGAACGGCCTGCTGCGAGATGCCCCGTTCGAAGCGGTGTCGGCGGTCATGCTCGTCCCTGCGGTCTTCACCGTGGCCCTGCTCTGCTGGGCGGCGGCCACCGGGACGCGCAAGGCGCTCCCGATCGCCGTCTTCCTCACCTCGCTGGTCACGCAGGGGTACCTGGCGCTCGGCCCGTTCACGATCGTGCCCCTGCTCTGGGCGTTCGTCGTGGTGGCGATCGACGCGAAGCGCGGGCACCGAGCGGTGGAGGCGGTGCGGACCTTGGTGCTGAGCGGCCTCCTCGCGCTCGTCCTCTGGGCCCCACCCATCTACGAAGCGGCGAGGAACGACGGGGGGAACTTCGCAGCCCTTTGGTCCGCCGCCCGATCCGGTATGCCGTCGATCGGTGCACGAGGCTTCTACCTGGCCGTCGCATGGACCCTGGCGCTGCCGCTGCCATGGTCCAGGTTCGACCGCCCCTTCGCGCCGGACTACCGGGCCTACCTCGACGGGATGAACCTCGTCGGGCCGGTGCTCCTGTTGGGCTTCGTGGTCCTGGCAGTGCTCCGGCGGCGCCTTGCTTCGGTTGCCCTGCGCCGCGGCTGGGTCCTCGCCGTGATCGCGATGCTGTCGACCGCCGTAGCGCTCGCCCAGTTCCCGATCCAGTTGACGGCCTTCTACCAGCTCCTGTGGCTCGGAGCAGCCGCCGCCTTCTTCTGGGTGGTGGCCGCGGTCACGCTCTGGTCGCTCGTGGTCCGACCGTGGCTCGCTGCTCGCGACAGGTCATCTGACACGCTGCGGACCGCCGTGCTCGCAGTCTCGTCCGTGGTCGTCTTGGCCGCGGCCATCAGGACGCCCGCTTCGCTGGAATCGTTCAAGGGACGGTACGCGGCGCTCGATCTCGCCGTGCCGGCGATCACCGAGGGCGCCGACCGTGCCGCCCGGGGGCCAGATCCGACGCTCGTGCTTTCGGCCGACGCCGCAGACCAGCAGACCATGGCCGACGTGGTCACCGCCCACCTCGTGACCCAGGGCCATGTGGTGTACGTGGAGCCGGGGGCCGGCAACTTCTTCGGTCGGCACCACGTCGTCCCCGATGGATGGAGCGGTCGCGCGCTCATCGTCGTCGACGGCTCGACGCCCAGCCGACCGCCTGGCCGCCGCGTCGTGCGCACGGAGCCAGAAGGCTGGTCGCAAGCTGCGTTCGATCGGACCGCTCGGAAGGTGGCGGCCTGGGCGCGGGAGCACGGTCCGATCGTGCCGACCCCCTACACCCGCCTCGAGCTCGTGTCCTACCTCGACCCTTGGATGCCCGATGCCACGTGCGACGAGCTGCTCCGGTTCGCCGACGGTCGAGCATCCCTCGCCCAAGCTCCCGATGGTGCGCTTGCCCGCCTGTTCGCCGATGATGCGCTGCTCTCGCCCCAGCTCCCCGAGGGGCTCCGGGCCGAGCTGGATGCCGTGGCGGCCTCGCCCTTCGAGCTGTGGGAGGTGGACTTCCCGGCCACCGAACGGGCTCAGACCAGCTCGATGCGCCGCAACCTCACGCAATGCCAGCCGTCCTGAACAGGGCGCAGCTGTCGCAGCCCGGCCGCTCAGGAGCCGACTTTGCGATCGGTGCCGCAGCCGCCTAAGGTCTCCAACTCGTTGCCCAGAGGCTCCCGCCGATGGGCTGGTATCAGGCTCACGCCTGCAACCGACGTCTCTGTTGGCCTGGTGACAGGTACCGCAGAGCACAACCGAACTGGCGCTCCGCTGGGCTTGGCCCAAGCGGAGCGTCCGCGTGAACGGCCCCCGTTCCTCCGCGACCGAAAGACGCAACGCATGGCAACCAAAGCGATCGTCGGCCAGAAGGTCGGCATGACCCAGATCTGGGATGACCAGAACCGGATGATCCCGGTCACGGTCCTCGAGGTCGAGCCCCTCCGCGTGGTGCAGATCCGCACCCCCGAGAAGGACGGCTACAGCGCCCTCCAGGTCACCTTCGGCCACAAGAAGGCCACCAAGCTCACCAAGCCCGTCGCCGGCCAGTACGGCGACGTCGAGCCTGGTGAGCGCCTCGTCGAGCTGCGGCTCGATGACGTCACCGGCTACGAGGTCGGCCAGGAGATCACCGTCTCCGAGCTGGCCGACGGAGACCTCATCGACGTCACCGCCGTCAGCAAGGGCAAGGGCTTCGCCGGCGTCATGAAGCGCCACGGCTTCGCCGGCCAGCGCGCCAGCCACGGTGCCCACCGGGTCCACCGTGCGCCCGGGGCCATCGGCCAGTGCGCCACGCCGGCCCGGGTGTTCAAGGGCCAGCGCATGGCCGGTCGGATGGGCGGGGACAAGGTCACCACCTTGAACCTCACCGTCGTGTCCGCCGACGCCGAGCGCAACCTGCTGCTCATCAAGGGCGCCGTGCCCGGCCCCAAGGGCGCCCTGGTGCTCATCCGCGACGCCGTGAAGGGGAAGTGACCATGGTCGACGTGCTCAGCACCTCCGGCAAGAAGTCCGGCTCGGTCGATCTCGACGAGACCTACTTCGGCATCGAGCCCAACGTGGCCGTGATGTCGCAGGTGGTCACCGCCCAGCTCGCCGCCCGCCGCGCCGGCACCCAGTCCACCAAGACCCGCTCCGAGGCTCGGGGCGGCGGCGCCAAGCCGTGGGCCCAGAAGGGCACCGGCCGTGCCCGTGCCGGCTCCAGCCGCTCGCCGATCTGGCGTGGTGGCGGTGTCGCCCTCGGACCGAAGCCCCGCAAGTACGACCAGAAGACCCCCAAGAAGATGGTGCGCCTGGCGCTGCGCTCGGCCCTGTCCGACCGCGCCGCCGAGGGCAAGGTCCTCGTGGTGGACTCCTGGGGCTGGGACGCCCCGAGGACCAAGGACGCTAAAGCCGCCCTCGCCGCCCTGGGCACCGAGGGCCGGGTCCTGGTGGTCCTGACCGATCGTGACGGCGTCGCCGCCCGCTCGTTCCGCAACCTCCCCGAGGTGCAGGTCATCAACTCCCGTGAGCTCAACGCCTACGACGTCTTGGTGAACGACTTCATCGTCTTCTCCCAGGACAACCTGCCGACGTCGGTCCCGGCCGCCGCCGAGAACGCCGAGGAGGCGCAGTGAAGGATCCCCGAGACGTCATCATCGCTCCGGTCGTGTCCGAGAAGAGCTACGCCCTCATCGAGCAGAACGTGTACACGTTCGTCGTCCACAACGACGCCGCCAAGCCCGAGATCCGCAACGCGATCGAAGAGATCTTCGGCGTGAAGGTCACCAAGATCAACACGCTGAACCGCAAGGGCAAGTCCGTGCGGAACCGTCGCACCGGCAAGGTCGGCACCCGCCCGTCGCGCAAGCGGGCCATCGTCACCCTCGCCGAGGGTGACTCCATCGACCTGTTCAAGGAGGCCTGATCGCCATGGCGCTCCGCAAGCGCAAGCCCACCAGCCCGGGCCGTCGGTTCCAGACGGTCTCGGACTTCAAGGAGATCACCAAGACCACGCCCGAGAAGTCGCTCCTCGTCTCGAAGAGCAACACGGGCGGTCGCAACTCCTACGGTCGCAAGACCGCTCGCCACAAGGGTGGCGGCCACAAGCAGGCCTACCGCCTGGTCGACTTCCGTCGCACCAAGGACGGCGTGCCCGCCCACGTGGCCTCCATCGAGTACGACCCCAACCGCAACTGCCGCATCGCCCTGCTCCACTACCTCGACGGCGAGAAGCGCTACATCCTCGCCCCGCGCAACGTGCAGGTCGGCGACAAGCTGCAGAGCGGCCAGGGCGCCGAGATCCGTCCCGGCAACGCCCTGCCCATGCGCTACATCCCCGTCGGCACCACCGTGCACAACGTCGAGCTCAAGCCCGGCGGCGGCGGCAAGATGGCTCGTGCGGCCGGCACCAGCGTCCAGCTGGTGGCCAAGGAAGGCGATTACGCCACCCTGCGCCTGCCGTCCACCGAGATGCGCCGGGTGCCGATCGACTGCCGTGCCACGGTGGGCGAGGTCGGCAACGCCGAGGCCGAGCTGATCAAGATCGGCAAGGCCGGCCGCAACCGCTGGAAGGGCGTCCGCCCCCAGACCCGC
This sequence comes from Ilumatobacteraceae bacterium, assembly GCA_025463265.1. GTDB lineage: Bacteria > Actinomycetota > Acidimicrobiia > Acidimicrobiales > Iamiaceae > Aquihabitans. The sequence continues at coordinate 250 of JAOBWH010000008.1, read as the reverse complement.
GGTGTGGCCATGAACCCCGTCGACCACCCCCACGGTGGCGGCGAGGGCAAGACCTCGGGTGGTCGCCACCCGGTGTCTCCGTGGGGCCAGAAAGAGGGCCGCACCCGAGACAAGACCAAGCCGTCCCAGAAGCTCATCGTCCGTCGTCGCCGCACCCGCGGCTCGCGCCGGTAAGGCCAGGAGTCCGAGATGCCTCGTTCACTCAAGAAGGGCCCCTTCTTCGTCGACCACCTTCTCAAGAAGGTCGACG
>JAOBWH010000195.1 GCA_025463265.1 Ilumatobacteraceae bacterium | reverse complement strand
GCCGCTGGCCGGGCTGCACGGAGTCGTCATCTGCGATGCGGACGACGCTGGCATCAAGCTCGGCGCGACCCGTGCCAGCCTGCTCCGGGCCGCTGGAGTGCGCCTGCCGGATAGCGCCGTGCTGTTCCCTGTGGTTCCTGGCCTGAAGAAGCCGGATCTCTCCGATGCCTTCGCTTGGGCAGAGCGCGAGGTCGGGCGGGATGACGAGGACTTCGCGGTTCATGTCCTGATGACTCTCCGGCCGGTGTCCGAGTGGGTGCCCATGCCGAGCTTCGAGGAGCGGATGGAGGGCTACTTCGCCAGGACTCCAACTGGAGTCGAACGGTGCGGCCCGCACGGGGCCAGGATCTACATCTGCCTGAGCAAGCTCGCGGCTGGAAGCGGTCGAGCGAGGGCAACGAAGGCGGAACTTGCGTCGTACCTCGGTGTCGGACCGAAGGCGGTCGCAGGCGGGCTGGCGCAGCTCATCGCCGGGGGGTACCTGATCGAGCACAAGCGTCCCTGGTATCTCCTCCCGCATGAGTCTCCTGGTGGAGATGAGAGGTAGCTATGACTTTCACCTCTCCCTACTACTCCCAGAGTTGCCGTCAGATCGGCGTGTTCCCGAGCGGTCAGCGGCGTGTTCCCGTACCGGAACGGTCAATCAAGGCGTGTTCCCGGTTGAATCGCTTTGCTCCGATTCGAGTGGTCCCTGGGCAATTCTCCGCGTTCTTGAACCCGCCGTTGGAGGTTTCGCGATGACCAGCGAGGAGTACCGAACCCTCCGGCGTTGCCCGGCCATCCGTGCCGACGGCGAGCTGTGTCGGAACTTCCGCCTCTGGGGCGGCGAAGCCTGCGCGGTTCACCTCGGGCTGCATGCGACTGGTCCGCGGTCGAGGCTGCCGAGCCGGGTGGTGGTGTTCCGCGCGGGCAATCCCACCTGCCCGTGCCCGGCCTACGCCCATCCACACGCACCGGGACGAGGCCGATGTTCGTGGCCGGGGGGCTTCGAAGACCCCGAAGCCGCCTTGGTCCCGCGGGTGCGTCCGCCAGGCCGCATCACGAGTGGCGAGATGCGCAACCGGATGTGGTGGTGAGTTCGCCGTGGCCACGCCGCGCGTCAAGGGCATCGAGCAGGCAGTGGCGAATTGGCTGACCGTTTGCTCAGCGGGGCCGTGTCGCTCGGCATGAAGGTCGCCCTCGATCTTCGCAGCGTCGGCGGACTGATGGTGACCGGTGTAGCTGTGGCCGCTTTCGATGGTGGAGACGGAGGAGCTGGAGACGGCCTCGGCGCTCTGGATCCAATGAGCTACTCCCAGGTCCAGATGGCCCCGGCGTAGGGGCGGAGTTCCGCTGTGATGGGCCATCCGTTGCGGCAGGGGTGGCGGGGGTAGCCGTCCGTGGTCGGATCGCCGACTGACCAGAGAGCACGACCACCGAGCAAGGAGCGAACCTCTGAGATTCGGCGCTTGTACCTCGAAGCTGGAATCGGGCGTGCGCCGCCCCAAGCACAGACCAGCCGGTCGCAGGACTGCGCCCAGGTGGTGATCGCCTCGTCGTTGCCGGGGCCGACGGCTTTGGCGTAGTCCACCCTCCCGAGCCGGTCGGGGTTCTTGGCTCGAAGGGAGAACAGATTGACCACCAGGACCTCGCCGAACCCGTTTCCGGCTGCATAGGCGGCGATGCTGGCAAACGTTCGATTTCTCTCTGAATCTGGCTCAGACGGGTTCTTTGCCAGGACGCCGAGCACGGGTCCAGGCTGACCGGGGCGCAGCAGGAACGGTTCGGGTCGGTATGGGGTCAGCGGGGATGCGGCGTTGGTGGTCATGGCGTGACTATGCGCCAAAAGTGGGTACCCCACTAGTGTCGAATCCGGGATTCGATACTAGTTCCACCGACGAATCCGCAGGTCAGCGCACTTGGCGCAACAGAGTGCGCGACGAGCGCCGAGGCGATCCTTCAGGAGAGTGAGCGTCGTAGCCCCGCACTAGGTTTCCGGTCGTGGTTGGCACACGGGTTGGGTTGGTTGGCTGCGTGAAGCAAAAGGGCACCTCGTGCGCCCCGGCTAAGGACCTCTACACCTCCGCGCTGTTTCGCGGCCGACGGCGGTGGGTCGAACAGTCGTGCGGAAGGTGGTTCATCCTGTCGGCGAAGCACGGTCTGGTCGCCTCTGACGGCCTCCTTGACCCCTACGACGAATCCCTCACCACTGCCTCGCGATCCGCGAAGCGTGCTTGGACCGAGCGGGTGCTCCGCCAGCTCAACGCCGAGTTGGGCACCTTGGCGGCGCGGGAGTTCGAGATCCATGCCGGTGCCGACTACCGGGATTGGGGCCTTGTCGACGGCCTGGTCGCCGCGGGTGCGTCTGTCACGATCCCGGCGGCTGGACTGCGCCAAGGTGAGCAGCTTGCGCTCTACGCCCGCGGCCCCTCCAGCGGACATCGGTGACCTCGCCCATGCCCACTCCTGCAGACCTCGACGAGTTCTACGCCTTACTCGGGACACTCGCTGAGCGAACGGGCGGTCCACGGCGGCTATCGGAGTGCGGTGGCAGAACGGGCTGGCCCGACCGCGGCGTGTACTTCTTCTTCGAGCCAGGCGAACTCCGCCGAGATGGCACTCCGCGCGTCGTTCGAGTAGGCACCCACGCCCTGACGGCCACCTCCAAGTCGACGCTCTGGGGTCGCCTCTCCCAGCACCGGGGAACCGTCGGCGGGACCTACGCCGGAGGAGGCAACCACCGCGGCTCGATCTTCCGGCTCCACACCGGCACCGCCCTATTGGCGTCGGAGTCCGACTTCGAGCACGACCCAGCCCGTCAGACCTGGGGTCGAGGCGGCAGTGCGCCGCCAGGAGCAAAGGACCTGGAGCTGACCCTGGAGCGGGCGGTCAGCCAGCGCATCGGGCAGATGCCGTTCCTCTGGCTCGACGTCGACGACGCGCCGGGCAGGGCCAGTGACCGAGGACTGATCGAGTCCAGTTCGATCGCCCTCCTAAGCAACCTCGCCAACTCCCAAGCCGACCGGCCGTCCCCAGGCTGGCTCGGCCACCACGCCGACCGCGCAGCGATCCAACGCTCCGGCCTCTGGAACGTCAACCACGTCAACGACTCAGTCAACTCTCGGCTGTGTGAACGGCTGGACTACTGGATCGGACGCACGCATTGATGCGGACGATCGGGATCGATTTGGCGTGGGCGGAAGGGACTGGTAGCCGAGCCGCGAACGAGACTGGCGTTGTGGCCCTGGACCCCGACGGAACGGTGGTCGACGCCGGGTGGACCATCGGCGTCGCGGACACGATCGCCTGGATCGAGCGACTCGCCACCGATGACTCGCTCGTGTTCGTGGACGCACCGTTGATCGTCGACAACTCGATGGGCCAGCGAGTGTGTGAGAAGCAGGTCGGCCAGCGGTACGGGCGCTGGAAGGTATCGGCGAACAGCACCAATCTCGGCTCAGCCCGCCTCGCTGGCGTCGTACTCAGGCAGCAGCTCGAAGGCATGGGATGGCGCTACGACGACGGCCTTGACGGACCACCTTCGCACGGCCGGGTCTTCAGTGAGTGCTACCCCTACACGACCCTGGTCGGCACGCCAGTGCTGGGCTACGACGACGAGCGGCCCGTGTACAAGCGCAAGCCGCCGAAGGTGCGGACCGCCGAGTTCCGGCCCATCCGTGCCCGCAACTTCGATGACATGGTGCGTCGGGTCGGCAGGTTGGAGACCACCGACCCACCACTGCTGCTTCGGAGTCATCCTGACTTGAGGGAACTCGTCAACGTGCCGTCTCCGCTGGCGGACCGCGATTACAAGCACCGGGAGGATCTGTTCGACGCTGCGCTGTGCGCGTGGACCGCCCAGCTATGGGTCCGGCATGGCGCGAGCCACTGCCAGGTCCTTGGCGCAGTCGACGGGGTGCAGCGACCGGCAGCGACGATCATCGCTCCATGTCGGTCGGAACAGCGACGGGACTAGCCGTCACCGGCATGTCCTCGCCCGTGCAGAAGGGGGCCTGCTGGAGACAGTGGCAGCACGCGTCCGAGAGGCAGGTGAGGAACTTTGTCGTGGCCCGAGGTGGTGGACGTGCCGGTCCCCTACTGCGGTCCGGCCAGCAACTGGGCCTTGGCGGTCTCGTAGTCGGCGTCGTTTGAGGCCACGAGAGCACCACTGCTCTGCTCCGACCGGGTCTGACCAATCAAGGAACGGCTGACAAGCGTCAACGATGTAACTACAGTGATGTCATGAGCATCGCCGAGGAGAACGACCTCACCCCGGCCCAGCGGCAAATGCTTGAGGACCGCCGCCGGTCGTCTGAGGCCGCGTTGCACGTCGCCCGCAATCCGAGGATCCAGGCTCAACTAGCGCGCGACCGGAGCAAGGACCGAGTGGTCACTCGACAAGACCTGATCGAACGTCACTTCGGTGGCGTGGATCCGCTCGCCGCCGGGTAGTTAGATCGCCCCTTGGGCTGGCAACTGAGATCGCTTGGCGGGCTGGACGATTGGCTTGCACTCGGGGAAGGCACGGATGACGACCGTCGGTACGTCTACGCCTGGGTCATGGATCTGGAGAAGGACCCGAGGCCCGTTGAGTCGGTTGCGCTTCCAATGGACCCGAATGACATGAGGCCCGAGCGCCGAGTTGCCCGCTTGCCCGAGGTGGAGGACGTGGTGGTCATCTACACGCTTGATCCGATCCTGGGTGAAATCGACATCGACGATGTCGGGAACGACTACCTCTACCCGCCCAAGGGCTGAACCCCGGCGTAGCGATCTCGACTCCGCCGATGGTGTCGCCCGCCCGGCCGGTACCGGGCAGACATCCCTCCGGTAGCGCGGGAGTCGTCGTGGTGGTCGGCGCAGCCGCCGTTGTCGTCCGCTGCGGCTTCGAGGTGGTGACTACCGCAGCGGCCGTCGGCGCTTTGGTCGTTGACCGGCCCCTTCATCATGGCCATCGAGGTGGCGGTGGCATCTCGACAACGCCAGAGGTGGCGGTGCGGACCTCGGATTAGGTTCCGACGGCATGTCCGACGAGTCCGCCCGAACGATCCGCCACCCGAATTTCGACGCGATTCGTCTGCTCGATGAGCAGATCAAGGCGCACCCCGGCAAGATCGCGCACGGCCAGTGGACGCTGCTGCGCCACATGTACGTCGACGTGTTCGTCGCCAACGGTGGGGAACTTCTCGACCTCGTCAACCTGGTGGATTTGCCGCTGGGCTTCGACATTGAGTTGATCCAGAACGTCCGCCCCTCTCCTGCACGGGAGGAGTACATCGGTGAAGTGTTTCGGACCCTTCACAACTACGTCGCAGCGACCGGCACCCTCATCGACCAGACCCATCGGGTCAAGGAGCGGTACGAGGGATCCGAGTTCGAGACGGAGTATGCAGAGCGGCTCTCTGTGCTCAACGCCAACTCGACCTCACCGCTGCTCAAGAAGCTCCGCAACTTCATGCTTCATCGATCACTGCCGGATTTTGGATTCACCCACCAGACGAGGCCAGCGGGAGGGACCAGCGAGTTCCTGGTCTGGCTGAAGGTCGAGTCGCTGCTTGCATGGGACGGCTGGAATGTTGCGGATCGGACATACCTCAACGGCCAGGAGGACGGGAAACTGGTGATCGCTCCCGTGGTGTCCGAGCACCTCGGTCTGTTGGGAGAGTTCCACGACTGGGTCCAAGCCCAGTTCGAGAGCCTGCACGGGACTGAGGTGGATGAGGCCAACGCTCTGATGCGCCAGCGAGCCGAACTGCTACTCGGCGGACCCGTCGCACCTCCTCCCCCCGCTGACGCTCCACCCGGTGCCTTCAAGGTGCGGCCCGAGGGCGAATAACGCGCTCTCGGCCGCTACGACTAGCACCGACAGAAGTCGCTGACCTGCTAGTCAACGAACACCTTTGATTCTGCCAACACCCAGGCGCGAACAGAGGTACAACACAACACATGAGAACCATTGAGAAGTCGCTCCGGCTCGTGTCCTACCTTCGGGTGAGTACCGAGCAGCAACTCGACGGCTACGGCCTGCAGGTCCAGGCCGAGGCTGTTGCTAGTTGGGCGTCGAAGCACGGCCATCGCATCGTGCAGGTCTGTACCGACGAAGGCATCTCCGGCACTGCCGATGCTGTCGATCGCGAGGGCCTGTCCTGCGCCATCTCAGCCATCGAGGCAGGTGAGTCCGACGGCCTGCTTGTTGCCCGGATGGATCGGCTTGCGAGGGCGCTGACCACCCAGGAGGCCATCCTCGCCCACATCTGGCGGCACCAGGGCCGAGTACTAACGGCCGATCAGGGTGAGGTGTTGGCCGACGACCCCGACGACCCGATGCGAACCTTCCTGCGGTTGGTGGTTGGCTCGGCGGCGCAGCTCGACAGGTCACTCATCGTCAAACGCCTTCGTGACGGTCGGCAGGCCAAGGCGGCTGCTGGCGGTTACACCGCTGGGTCTCCCAGGTATGGCTGGAGGGCCGAGAGCGGGGAACTCGTCGAGGACCCCGTCGAGCAGGCCGTCATCGCCCGCATGGTCGAGCTGAAGGCCTCCGGCCTCTCCATGAACGCCATCGCCACTGCCCTGACCGCCGAGGGAGCACCATCCAAGCGAGGAGGCATCTGGCGAGCAGACGCTGTGGCCCGCGTGCTGGACCCGGCCGCTCGGGAGCGTGCCCGCCGTCGGGTCGAGGTTGCTCGGCTTCGCGCTGCTTCCTGACGGCGTCAGGCGGTGAGGTTCCCCAACGGCCGACCCTCGGACGACTGCATGCAGCCGCACCAGCGCCAGCGCCGACGATGCGTCCCTGTCGTGGGCGGCATGCGGGGTACGATGCAGTCGCCGCAGGTCAGGCCCCAAAAGGTATCTGCCCCCAACCGCATCACCCGCCGAGGCGAGGAGAGGCTGATGGGGGCTTACGGCGACCACCATACCGGAGGGTTCGTGCAGGATCAACCATTTGACTACGGGAACGGGGTCGCAGCCGACCTCGCTCAGGCGATGACGGAGGTCCGGTTCAAGACGTACCTCGAAGCGAGCGAGGGGGACCCCGAGGCAGCTATGCGCCTCTACGCATGGAACACGGCGGTGGCCTCTGCCTTCTACGGGCCACTTCAGGCGCTAGAGGTCACTCTCCGCAACTCGGTTCACGGAGCGATGACCGCAGGGCATGGAGAAGGCTGGATCCTCGACTCGAAGAACCTCCGAGGCCCGGAGATCCGACGTGTTGAGGACGCCATCGAGCGACTGACTGATCGGTCGAAGCCCGTGACACCTGACCGAGTAGTGGCCGAACTCTCCTACGGCTTTTGGGTGGCACTATTCGCAAACGCCTACGACACCACCGTCTGGCGGTCGGACCTCCATCGGATCTTCACGCCCAAGGTGAAACAGCGTCATGGGCTGCACACCGCCTTGGACCAGTTGCGGACCCTTCGCAACCGCATCGCTCACCACGAGCCGATCTTCGGCCGCAAGCTCAACGAGGACCACGCTCGGATCGTGAACATCATCGGGTTCCTCCACCGGCCAACGCTCACCTGGGTCCAACATCACACGACGGTGCCGACCGCACTGGCTGTCTCCAGGGCCGAACTCGCAACGTTCTGAGTCCCGACCCGCGGCTCAGGGTCAGTCGCATACCCTTCGGCGACAACTCGGACTCGGGAGAGGCGGCACGCGTGTCGGACAGTGCAGTGGTCAAGAATCACGGGGCGTTCATCTGGTCGGTGGCTGATTTGCTCCGTGGTGATTACAAGCCCCATGAGTACGGACGGGTGATTCTGCCGTTCACGGTGCTGCGCCGACTCGACTGCGTGCTTGAGGCCACCAAGGCTGAGGTGCTGGCCCAGCACGAGGCGCTTACGAAGCGGGGGATCGAGAACATCGACCCGGTCCTCGAAGGCGTGGCCGGGCAGCAGTTCTTCAACACCTCTCCGCTCACGCTCAGCCGGGTGCTCGACGACCCGAACAACGTGGCCGCGAATCTGCAGGCGTACATCGCCGGGTTCTCCACCGGGGCGCGCGACGTGCTGGAGAAGTTCGACTTCGACACGCACATCGCCCGCATGGACAAGGCGAAGCTCCTCTACCTGGTGACCTCGAAGTTCGCCGAGATCGATCTGCACCCCGAGGCCGTGTCCAACCTGGAGATGGGCTACCTCTACGAGGAGCTGATCAGGAAGTTCTCCGAACTCTCCAACGAGACCGCAGGCGAGCACTTCACCCCGCGCGAGGTCATCCGGCTCATGGTGAACCTCCTGTTCATCGAGGACGACGACCTGCTCCGCAAGCCCGGCGTCGTCAAGACCCTGTTCGATCCCGCGTGCGGCACCGGCGGCATGCTCTCCGTCGCCGAGGACCACCTCCGCACCCTGAACCCGAACGCCCGCCTGGAGGTGTTCGGCCAGGAACTCAACCCCGAGTCGTACGCGATTTGTCGGTCGGACATGATGCTCAAGGGGCAGGACGCCTCCCACATCACGCAGGGCAACTCCTTCTCCGAGGACGGCCACGACGGCCAGCAGTTCGACTACCTCCTCGCCAACCCGCCCTTCGGAGTGGCCTGGAACAAGATCGAGGACGTGGTCCGGGACGAGGCGGCGACCAAGGGGTTCGCCGGAAGGTTCGGAGCCGGGCTGCCGCGCATCAACGACGGCAGCTTCCTGTTCATCCAGCACATGATCTCCAAGATGCGCCCCGTCGAGAAGGGCGGCTCTCGCTTGGCGATCGTTTTCAACGGCTCCCCACTGTTCACGGGAGCCGCAGGGTCCGGGGAGTCCGAGATCCGCCGGTGGATCATCGAGAACGATTGGCTTGAAGCGGTCGTCGCCCTGCCAGATCAGATCTTCTACAACACCGGCATCTCGACCTACTTCTGGGTCGTCACTAACCGGAAGAAGCCCGAACGCCGAGGCAAGGTCCAGTTGGTCGACGCCCGCGACCTGTTCGCAAAGATGCGCAAGAGCCTCGGCGAGAAGCGAAAGGAGATCAGCGCCGACCAGATCGACGAGATCACCCGGCTCTACGGCGAGTTCACCGAAGGTGACCGGGTCAAGATTTTCCCCAACACCGCCTTCGGATTCCAGCGCATCACGGTGGAGCGCCCCCTCCGACTCCGCTGGGAGGTCACCGACGAGACGCTCGCTTCCGTCGAGGCTTCGAGGCCATTCGCAAAGCTCAACGCCGAGGACCAGGCGTACATGCGCGACTGGTTCCCGAGCCAGGTCGGCATCCTTCGATCTGACGACCTCGATGCGGCCACCTCGATCGCCAACCACGCAGTGTGCGGATCCGGCGGGTCCGGTATGGGCGGCAAACCCATGCACAAGGCAGTCATGAACGCGCTCGCAATCAGAGACCCCGCCGCCCCAGCGATCATCGACCGCAAGGGCAACCCCGAACCCGACCCCGACCTCCGCGACGCCGAGAACGTCCCGCTACCCGAGGTGCCCGTCACCTATGAGAACGACGTGACCGCCCGCCTCGCCACCATCGAGTACCGCACCGCGATCGAGGACTACGTCCGCAGCGAGGTTCTGCCCTGGGTGCCCGACGCCTGGGTCGACCACACCAAGACCAGGCTCGGCTACGAGATTCCCCTCACGCGGCACTTCTACCAGTACGTCCCACCCCGACCGCTCGCGGAGATCGACGCCGAGATCAAACAACTGGAGGGTGAGATCCAAGCCTTGCTCGCCGAGGTCACCGAGTGAAGGCGTTCGGTGCTGTGACCCCACGCCTTGATGCATCGCCGTCCGCCTGGGGCCGCGTTGAGATCAGACGGGTCGCGACCCTGCGCGAGGAGCCGAACGCCCACGGCGACGCGGTCCTGTTGTCGCTCACCTCTGCTGGCGAGGTGCGCCCGCGGGCCGAGGACGCACGACAGCAGCCGTCCGCCGACTACCTCCTTCGCTATTGGCTGGTCGAGCCGGGCGATCTCGTCGTGAACCCGATGTGGCTCATCGGAGGGGCGATCGGCGTGTCGCAGGTTCGTGGTGCGGTCAGCCCGGACTACCGCGTGTACCGACTCGACCCGAGCGTCCATCCTCGCTACCTCCACCACCTACTTCGTTCGCAGCCGTATTTCGATCAGTACAAGCTGCTGGTCCGGGCGGAGACGACGTTCGATCGTCGGATCACCAAGGCAGACTTTCACCCGATCCCGATCGTCGTGCCACCCGTCCCAACGCAGATCGCGCTGGCGGAATACCTCGATGCAGAGACGAGCCGCATCGATTCCCTCGTCGCCAAGAAGCGGTCATTGATTTCCCTCGCAAGCGAATGGAGACAGCAGCTTGTCTCGCGCGCCGTAACGGTGGGACTGAATGCCGAGGCAACTCTCCGTCCCACGGGCAACGAGTTCGCCCCGGAGATTCCCGAGGGCTGGCGGCTCCACCGGCTGCGCCATGTCGTCGGTGAGATCCTCGACACCGCCCACAAGACGGCCCCCGTGGTTGACGAAGGTCGATTCCTAGTGGTGCGCACTGCAAACGTGAAGAAGGGTCGCTTGGTCCTTGAGGGTGCCCGGTACACCGACGAGGCGGGTTGGAAGGAATGGACGGAGCGAGGCGTGCCGAGACCAGGCGACGTGATGTTCACGCGGGAGGCTCCCGCCGGTGAGGCCTGTCAGGTGCCTCCTGATCTGCCGCTCTGCATCGGCCAGCGAATGGTCCTGCTCCGGGTTGATCCCTCCGTTGTGTCCGGTGAGTGGCTGGTTCACTCGATCTATGCCGGAGCGGCTCAACAGTTCATCGAGGTCCTCTCCAACTCGACGACGGTGGCTCACCTCAACATGAGTGACATCTCTGACATCCCGATAGTGGTGCCACCCCTGGATGAGCAGGAGTCGGTCCTGACGATCCTGCGGCGCAAGACAGCGGCCCAGGAGGGAATCGTCGCGGGTTTGGAACGGCAGATCCGCTTGCTTGTCGAGCATCGCCAGGCGTTGATCACCGCAGCGGTGACAGGCGAGCTTGAGATTCCTGGGGCGGCGGCGTGAAGGCGACCGAGGGTGTGTTCGAGGAGGCGATCTGCAAGGCACTCGTGGAGGCTGGCGGCTATCAGGCGGTGAAGGTCGGGACGGCGCAGGGGTCGCCGAAGGACTTCGATGCGGTGGCGGCGGTGGACACAGCCGAGTTGTTCTCGTTCATCGGTGCCACGCAGACGGACGAGTGGGAGAAGCTCAAGTCCCGGTACGGCGGGGCGGATGAGGGCGCGCAGTCGAAGTTTGTGAAGCGCCTGGCCTCGGAGCTTGATGCGCGAGGCACGGTGGACGTGCTGCGTCATGGCGTCGTCGATCACGGGGTGACGATCCGTCTGGCGTTCTTCAAGGCGGCTCACGGCCTGACAGAGGTGCTGACAGAGCGGTACGCAGCGAACAGGCTGACGGTGACCCGGCAGTTGCCGTTCGACCCGAAGTCGACCAAGACCTTGGACCTGTGCCTGTTCGTGAACGGCCTCCCCGTGGCGACGGCTGAACTCAAGACGCACCTGACGGGGCAGTCGGTGGAGCACGCCAAGACTCAGTACCGCCAGGATCGGGACCCGAAGAACACGCTGCTGCGCCGAGCCGTGGTCCACTTCGCAGTGGACACCGAGACCGTGGCGATGACCACCCGGCTGGCGGGGAAGTCGACGAGGTTCCTGCCCTTCAACCGCGGACACGACCTCGGACCGGGGAACCCACCGAACGCCGCTGGGCACCGGACCGCGTATCTGTGGGAGCGGGTGTGGCAGCGCGACGCGTGGCTTGACCTGCTGAACCGCTTCGTCCATGTCGAACCCGCCGATAAGAAGGGGGCACCGGCGTCGGTGATCTTCCCGCGGTTCCACCAGTGGGACGCCGTTCTCACCCTCGAAGCCGACGCTAGGGCGAACGGTGCAGGGGAGAACTACCTGGTCCAGCACTCCGCCGGGTCCGGGAAGTCGAACACGATCGCCTGGCTAGCGCACCGGCTCTCGGTCTTGCACTCGGAGGCGGATGCGAAGGTGTTCGACAAGGTGGTGGTGATCACCGACCGCATCGTCTTGAACCGCCAGTTGCAGGAGACGATCTACCAGTTCGAGCACACCCACGGCGTGGTGGAGCGCATCGAGTCCGGCTCGAAGCAGTTGGCGGAGGCACTGGAGGGGGAGCGGGCACGGATCATCATCACCACGATCCAGACGTTCCCGTTCGTGCTCGACAAGATCGGCGCGACACCGGGTCGCCGCTACGCCGTGATCGTCGACGAGGCCCACTCCTCCCAGACCGGAGAAGCCGCCAAGGACCTCCGCCTCGCCCTGTCCGGCTCCGAGGAGCAAGAACTCACCGCCGCCGAAGCCGAGGACAACGACCTCCTCGCAGAGCCGGTCGACCCGGTCGAGGAGGCAATGGCGAAGGCCGTCGCCGGACGAGGCCCCCAGCAGAACCTGTCGTTCTTCGCGTTCACCGCCACCCCGAAGGCAAAGACCCTCGAACTGTTCGGGCACCTGAACCCAGACACGCAGCGGTACGAGGCCAGTCACCTGTACTCGATGCGCCAAGCGATCGAGGAGGGCTTCATCCTCGACGTGCTCGCCAACTACACGACATACAAGACGTACTGGCGCATCCAGAAGAAGGTCGAGACCGACCCCGAGTACGACGAGGTCAAGGCCCGCCGGGCGATCGCCCGGTTCGTGGACCTCCATCCCCACAACCTGGCTCAGAAGGCCGAGATCGTCGTCGAGCACTTCCGCCGCCACACCTCCACCGAGATCGGCGGCAAGGCGAAAGCGATGGTCGTCACCTCCTCCCGCCTTCATGCGGTTCGGTACAAAGACGCGATCGACGCCTACATCGCCGAGAAGGGCTACGCCGACATCTCCGCCCTGGTGGCCTTCTCCGGCAAGGTCGCCGACTCCGGTGAGGACCGGACCGAGTCGAACATGAACGGCATCCCCGAGTCCCAGACCGTCAAGGCGTTCGACACCGACGCCTACCAAGTCCTCGTAGTGGCCGAGAAGTACCAAACCGGCTTCGACCAGCCCTTGCTACACACCATGTTCGTCGACAAGACCCTCACCGGCCTCGCCGCCGTCCAGACCCTCTCGCGGCTCAACCGCACCCACCCCGACAAGAAGGACACCTTCGTCCTCGACTTCCGCAACGACGCCGACGACATCGCCGAGGCGTTCCAACCCTGGTACACCGCGACGGTCGCCCCGCCAACGGACCCCAACCTGCTGTACGACACTCGCACCGCCCTCGACCCCTTCGGAGTGCTGCGCTCCGATGAGATCGCCTCCGTGGTTGCGGTGCTCATGTCGATGGGCGATGTGACCGACCACGGCCGCATCCACGCAGCCCTCTCACCGGCGGTCGACCGCTTCATCGCCCTCGACGATGAGGAGCAGATCGAGTTTGCCGACAAGCTCAACCGCTTCTTGCGCACCTACGCCTTCTTGGCCCAGGTCGTCACCTTCACCGACACCGGCCTCGAACGCGACTACCGCTACTGCCGTGCCCTCGCCGCGCTCATCAAGGCCGAACCCGGCGACCGGCTCGATCTCGGCTCCGAGGTCGAACTCACCCACCTCCGCCACGAAATGATCAGCGAAGGGTCCATCTCCCTAGACCCCGAGACCGGCGAGGTCATCCAGATCTTCGACGGCAAGGGCAAGCAGACCGACCCCAACGAGATCCCGCTCTCCTCGCTAGTCGACACCTTGAACACCCGCTTCGGCACGAACTTCACCGACGCAGACCAACTGTTCTTCGAACAGGTCGGTATGGACCTCGAAGCCGACGAGGAGATCCAGGCCCAAGCCCTGGAGAACGACTTCGACAACTTCACCTTCGGCTTCGACCGCAAGTTCCTCGCCGCTGTCATCTCCCGCACCGACGCCAACGACGAGATCTTCAAGCGCATCCTCGACGACAAGACCCTCCGCGAAGCCGTCCAGACCCACTTCGCCCGCATCGTCTACGACCGGCTCCGAGACGCTTCCTGATGCCTGATCCGATCGCCATGCCCAGCACGCTGGCGGGGGAGTTCACCGCCAGCGAAGTGAACTGGTTGGCGTGGGCCTGGCGCGTGCTCGCCGAGACGCCCGAAGGCCACCTCGAAGCGTGCCGGGCAGCAGGCGGCAGCGTCAGCGATCCGAGTCGTCTGAACCCCGCCTACGTCGGCAGCGCCTACGCGCCCGGAGGGGTACTCGTCACGTCACTTGCCTGGGGGCAAGATCCCGCAGAACCCACGCGCCCACATGATCAGCGGGCTGGAGTGTGTGAGGCATGGGTCCGCAACCGTCCCTACGAAGGAGCCAAGGCTGATCGGCGATTCCTTGACGACTGGCGTACGGCGGCGCGTCTCGACCAGGACAGCAACCCGTATTGGCGCAGCCGCATCGCCTGGTTCGTCGAGGAGCACCTGGGCCTCGACCGCAGCCAGGTCGCCATAGCGAACCTGGCTGCGTGCCAGATGTCTCGCGACGGCCTCGGCGATCGGCTTGCGCGCCTGTGCCAGCCGGTCCACGACTTCACCCAGATCGTCGCCATGATCCAGCCATCAGTCATCGTCGCCCCCACGGTCCGGGTGGAGGGCTTCATCGACCCCTCCCGTTTCGATCCTGAACCGCTCGTCATCGCCTGGAACGGCCGCACCTACGAACGACACGGCGAGAAGAAGCAGGACTGGGTACCCCGCCTCGCCCACCAGGCCCGGAGCCTGCTCGACTCCCCGAGCCAACCAGGCACCCCCGACCACGTCCCGCTGCTCGGACCCACATGGGTCGGCACTGACCCACCAGCGACCCCGGTGATCATCCGTCCGGCGCAACCCGACCCAGACCTCGTCGGCCGAGGAATCCAAGCGCACGCATCTACCGAGCAGCTTCTGGCTCAGAGACTCATCGCCCACGGCCACCAGCCCCGACGACAGCTTCCCGACTGCCCATACG
Organism: Ilumatobacteraceae bacterium; assembly: GCA_025463265.1. Taxonomy (GTDB): domain Bacteria; phylum Actinomycetota; class Acidimicrobiia; order Acidimicrobiales; family Iamiaceae; genus Aquihabitans. The sequence continues at coordinate 30,030 of JAOBWH010000195.1, read as the reverse complement.
ACCTCGCCTGGACCGTTGGCGGTACCACCATCGTCGCCGAGATCAAGAGCCTCACCCCCGACAACGAAGCCCATCAGATCCGCTACGGCCTCGGCCAGGTACTCGACTACCGGCACCGGCTCCGCAGCTACGGCCACCCCGACGTGCAAGCCGCCCTCGTGGTCGAACGGGCACCCCTCGACCAACGCTGGCTGCAGGTATGCGCCGAGGCCGACGTGATCCTGGCGTGGCCCACCACCCTCGATCGCCTGCCCGGCATCACACCCTGACCCCCCACCAAGGCACGCCATGACGGACCCCTGGACTGGACAGCACGCCGACCGACAGCTCCACGACGCATTCCCCTGGCGGGCCGCAGTCGACACCGCTGACGGCGGCAGCTTCGTGTCGCTGCGCTTCGGCGTGGTGGAAGGCCCCGAGCCTGACGGTCGGGTACTCCTGCGATTCGAGCGGGACCCAGGCGACACCCTTCAATGGGCCACCCAGGACGATCTGCTCGCCGCCTCCGAGACCGGCAAGATGACGCTGGAGTCCGCCGTGATCCGCCAGCCGGAGCCGGGTGACCTGACGTTGCTGGCCCGGCCGTGGCACGACTTCCTCGGCCAGCAGTCCGGCTCCGACGACCCTTGGACCGCCCGGATGCGACTCCACCAGACCTGGTGGCGAGCCTTCCGCCTCCGAGTGTCGCCCGGCGTCGGCCCCAATAAGGGCAGCACCGTGATCCGCGGCAACATGCTCGACGACGAAGCCGCAGCAGCAGGCCGGAACTTCCTGACGCCAGAGGCGCATCGAGCCTTCACCGAACGACTTGCCCTCACCCGAGTCGGGGTGAGCGAGTGGCGCACGAGCCGGAACCTCCTCGCCTCGCAGCCGATGGCGTTCAACCTGTTCGGCCACCTCCGCCACCGCCTGGACCTCGCCTCGGCGTTCATGGCGGGCCTCCTCGGTGATGACGAGGTCGACCACGTCGCCTCGGTCGAGGTCGAGCGCAACTCCAGCGCGCTCGGCGACGGCACCGCCTTCGACGCCTTCGCCACCTACGTCCGGCCCGACGGCACGTCCGGCTGCATTGCCATCGAGACCAAGCTCACCGAGCCGTTCAGCCAGCAGACGTACGACTGGCCCACCTACATCGCCCATGAGGCATTCACACGGGACGTGTGGGCTACCGACGACCCCGCCCTCCTCGGGGACCTCCGCTGGTCCCAGTTGTTCCGCAACCACCTCCTTGCTCAGTCCGAAAGCCGAGTCCTCCCCGAGGTCGGTGAGCCGATCGTGCTCGTGGTCCACCACCCCGGCGACCCCAAGTGCGCTGAGGTGGTCGACGGCTACCGGGCGCTTCTGACGGACCCCGATGCGGTCCAGGCCGTCGACATTGCCGCCATCGCCGATGCCCTCACCGGACAGATCGAAGCAGCAGCCGATGTCCAGTGGCTCCAGGACTTCCGGGACCGATATCTCAACCTCAACCTGTCCCAGGACCTCGTCGGCCTCCACGCCGACCATTAGCCCCGAACCCTTGACCAACCCGGCAACCCTGAACCAGCCGCCACGAGGCCCCACGTCGAATCCAGCGTCTCTGGGTGCCGACGAGGCTGGTGACCGGCACACGGGGCGAGACAGGGGCCAACGACGGCGAGACGTGCCGTACCGACCCGTGCTCGGCGATTCTTCGACCGACGGAACCCTCGACGTGTAACCGATCAGGCCCCACTCAACTCTCAACGAGCGCCGATGGCGCGAGTGGGGCGGCGGGGACCAACTGCCGATCCGAGGTGACATGCTCCTGATGGAACGCGGCGCTCCGTAGGGTGTCCCAGGGGATGGCCTGGGAGGCGGCGTGCGGTTCCTGATCGACACCAATGTGGTCATCAGCAGTGAGCCTGTCGCGAGCGGCGATGTCGAGGGTGCGACCCGGCTGAGCTTGGACCTCGCTCGCCTGGCGTCGGGCGGACATCAACTTCTCGTCCACCCGACGCTGCCCGACGAGATCAGCCACGACCGCGACGAGAAGCGGCGGCAGATGCGGCTGGAACTCATCCGCCGGTACCCCACGCTCGAACATCCGCCGGGTCCCCAGCCTGCTCTCGAAGCCGAACTGGGTGTCCCTGCTGCTGGCAGCCATGACTGGTACGACCACCAGCTCCTCGCCGCGGTGGCAGGCGACGCGGTACATGGCCTCGTCACCCAGGACGATGGCATCCACCGGAAGGCCCGTCGCGTCGGGCTGTCGAGCAGCGTCTACACGCTCGCGGATGCCGTGGCGCTGCTCGATGCGCTGGCGCTCAAGCCCGCCGACTTCATCCCGAGTGTCGATCACCGCTTCATGTACGAGGTCAACCTCACCGACCCGTTCTTCGACTCGCTGCGGGTGGACTACGACTTCGACCAGTGGTACAGCGCAAAGGCCCGTGAAGGACGGAAGGCATTCGTCATCGACGGACCGGACCGCGAGGTCGCCGGGTTGTGCATCGTCAAGGAGGACGACGACGAGCCGCAGCTCGGGGGTCGGATCACCAAGGTCTGCACCTTCAAGGTGGGCGAGGAGTTCAAGGGCAGCCGGTATGGGGAACTGCTCCTGAAGGCGATGCTCAACCACGTCCACGGACGATGCGACGCCCTCTGGGTCACGGCCTACCCGCGCCAGGTCGAGCTGATCGCCATGCTCGAAGCCTTCGGGTTCCGCGACCACGGGTACCAAGCGACCGGCGAGCGGAGGATGGTCAAGACGCTCACGGCCGGACACCTCGGCGAACCTGCGCTCGGGCCGCTGGCCCACCACGTTGCGTACGGCCCACCCGCCCTCCTCGTCGAGCCAGAACAGACCTTCGTGATTCCCATCCAGCCGCATTTCCACAGCAGCCTGTTCCCCGAGGCTCCCGGCGAGCAGTTCACCCTGCTCGCGCCGCCCCCACACGGCAACGCTCTTCGGAAGGCGTACCTCTGCCATGCAAACGTCCGCCAGATGCGTCCTGGGGCGACCCTGCTGTTCTACCGATCTGGGGACCGACGAGCCGTCACAACCGTCGGGGTCCTGGAGGACTCCCTTGTTTCTCAGGATCAAGACGCGATCCTGACCCTCGTCGGCACCCGCACCGTCTACTCGTCGACCCAGGTCAGCGAAATGTCCGCCAAGAATCAGGTCCTGGCGCTCCTGTTCCGCCAAGATCGGTTCCTAGACCAGCCGATCACGCTCAGCGAACTGAAGCGTGAACGTGCGCTCACGGCAGCGCCGCAGACCATCAACCGCATCAACCAGGAGGCCATCCCGTGGCTGATCAGTCGATTGGGCGCGTAGCCCTGCTGTCGATCCACCCGCGCCATGCCAACGCCATCCTCGACGGCCACAAGCGCGTCGAGCTTCGACGGGTGCCAGTTTCAGGCGACACCACCCACGTCATCGTCTATGCCACGGCCCCCGTCAGCGCGATCGTCGGCTGGTTCGAGGTCGCAGGCGTTGACCTCGCGGCCCCGACACGGATCTGGAACGACCACCGGGAGGTGTGCGGCATAACCCGCCGCGAGTTCCGCTCCTACTTCGAGGGTGCTCGCACCGCAGCCGCCATCCGAGTCCGGCGATCACACCGGCTCGGGGAGCCACTGAGCCTCGACGCGATTCCAGGCGTGAAGCGTCCACCGCAGAGTTTCCAGTACCTCGACGCAGCGCGAGTCTCCTGGCTGATCGAAGATAGGACACAGCGGGCGTCTGTGGCGTAGGCGGGCGTCCCACCGTTTCGCCTCAACCCGCCCCGCCGTGGGTACGGCCAACCGACATGCAATTGGTCCCTGTGCATGCTGCGGTCCAGTGCCTCCGTACCGATCTTGCATGTCTGCGTACGCTTCGGCGATGAGCAAGGCGTCTGACCTCGTTGTCGTGGTGGGTGGATCTGCCGGGGCTACCGCACTGGGCGACCTTGAGTACGAGGTTCGGCGAACCAAGGCGGCACTCCTGTACGCCGATTCGGTGGAAATTCTCTCGCCGAAGGCCATCAATCTTGAGGCCCGGATGCTGTACAAGATGCGCCGGATCCCTGAGATGCTTCGGCAGTCGGGCGCAGGGCCAGAAGTTGCTGACCTCATCCCGGCGGAGGTGCGTCGGCAGCTCGGGGCCGGTCTGTCCGACGAGGTGATCGCCGGGATCCTTCTGCACGGACCCGAGCTTCTCTCGGAGCACATGCGAGACAAGCCGATCCCAGCCGAAGCTGAAGGCCAAGGAGCGTTCGCCCGGATCGAAGTCGCGCTGAACAATTACTTCCGGTCGGAGGATCAGGAAGGGTCTCCACGCGAGACGGCGGCACTTCGCGACCTGCTGAGGCTGGGCCGAACCGGATTCGTCAAGCTGGATCTCGCCGATGCCAGCGAGGTGCTGGCGAGCGATCTCGACAGCCTCGATGAGGCATTCGACCATGTGGTCGGATCCCTGGCCGCGCTCCTAGAGCAGCCGTCCGGCCATGTTCACCCGCTGGTCGCCGCCGATGCCACGGGTGCGCTCGGCAACCTGGTGGGGGAGAACGAGTCGAGGTTTACGTTGACGTATGCGAATCGAGCGGAGATCGCGGCGCGATTGATCGCTGCGGTTCCCGGATTTCCTGACGCCTCGGTGGATGAACTGGTCGACCTTCGTGAACGGGTGTCGCCATCCCTCGTCCGGTTCCGCGCAGCAGTGGCGGACCTGGAGGAGGAGGCTGGCGCGTCCGTCTTGGACGATGACTTCGATCGTTCGTTCCTCGATCTCCGCCTCCGCGTCGTGGATCCTGCTCTAGAGGAACTGCGTGAATCCTTCGAGGACGAGGGTGCGATCGGCGCGCTCACCCGAGCAGTGCCCAAGGTTTCGACGAGCCTGATCGGGTTCGCGGCAGCACTCGCGGTTCACGCGCCGGACCTCGCCGGAGCTGCGGCTCTTGGAGCAGGCGTCCTCGCGGCTGGAGCTGATGAGATTCGGCACCAGCGGCAGACTCAGCGAGACCGTCGATCGAATCGCTTCTTTCTGCTCACGGACCTGGAGCAGGGCCTGAACGAGTGGTGAGGCGAGCGGGTAGGGCACGAGCAGGCGCGACGGTCGTGCCTGTGAGCCAGGGCGTCCTGCACGGCGTATGGGGCACAGCGGATTACTTGGGCTACAACGCTCGGTGAACTCCTGCATAGATGCAGGTCAGCACAGCGCTCGGGCCGGGATCACTCGTAATGAGAAGGTCAAGGGTTCGATTCCCTTCTTGGGCTCCACTACCTGTCGCCGAGCTCAGGACATTGTGATCCTCGACATGAGGCATTCCACGACCGATACGATCGTGGGGTGGGCGGCGGTCCCGAGATGGGTCGTGAGGCTCGCGGCAGCGGGCCGGTGGGAGCGCAGCCGGTCGCGCCTGTCCGCCCCCGCCCGTCGGCGCCGAAGTCCGGGGTCATCCCGCGTCCTGGGCTGATCGACCGGCTCTCGGCCAGCCGAGAGCGGCCCGTGGTCGTGATCCAGGCCCCGGCGGGCTACGGGAAGACCACCACCGCTGCGCTGTGGGAAGCGGCGGACGAGCGGCCGTTCATCTGGGTGCAGATCGAGGCTTCCGACGACGATCCCGTCCGGTTCCTCCGCCACCTCTTGGCCGCCATCGAGGAGGTGGCGCCGGTCGATCCGGACCTGAAGCGTCGCATCGAGGCGCCGGGGAGCGATGCGAAGATCGACCTGTTGCCGGTGGTGCAGGAGGCGCGGTCGGTGGTCGGGGCCCATGTGCTCGTGCTGGACGACGCGCACCGGCTGACCGATGCCGTCACGACGAGATGCGTCGATGCGCTGCTCGAGTCCGCGACGGGTGCGGAGCAGGTCGCGCTGCTGACCCGTTCCGAGCCGCCGTACCGGCTGGGTCGTCTCCGGATGCACGATGCGGTGCTCGACCTCGTCGCCGGCGACCTCGCCCTCAACGAGATCGAGGCGATGCGTCTGTTCGACGAGGCGGGCCTCGATCTCGATGGCACCATGGTCCTCGACCTGGTCGCTCGCACCGAGGGCTGGGCGGGTGGCCTGCACCTGGCCGCGCTGGCGATCGCACGGCGGCCCGACACCCACCGCGGCGGCTTCCTCCTCGGGCCGGACCGGCTCGTGGCCGACTTCCTGGTAGAGGAGGTGCTCGCCGGGCTCTCCGACGGCGAGTGTTCGTTCCTCGAGGAATCGGCGACGGTGGCCGAGATGTCGGTCGAGCTCCTCGACGAGCTGCTGGAGAGCGACGATGCTCGACGGCAGCTCGACCGGGTGGAGCGCTCCGGCAACCACTTCTTGGTCCCGCTCGACGACGAACGGCACTGGTACCGGTACCACCACCTCTTCGGTGACCTGCTGCGCGAGCGCCTCAGGAGCCGTGACCCGGAGCGCAGCCGCGTCCTGCACCGGCGCGCCAGCATCCTGCTCGAGCAACGGGACGACACGGACGCCGCGATCGCCCACGCGATCGAGGGCGGCGACCTCGATCGCGCCTCCACGCTGATCTACCGCCACGCAGCCGGCCTCGCCCTCACCGGGGAGTCGGCAACGCTCCGTCGGTGGCTCTTCGCCTTGGGCCGCCACCGGGTCGAGCACGATGCGCTCGCGTCGATGGCCATGGCCTGGTACGGGTTCGCCACCAACGATGTCGTGCTGTTCCGGACGTCCGCGGCACGAGCAGAGCAGTTGGACTGGGTCGGTCCCCTCCCTGATGGGTCGCCTTCGATCGAGACGGTGCTGGCCTTCCTTCGCGGCATGACCTCCGACGTCGCCGAGATGCGCGACCACGCAGACAAGGCCCGGGCGGTCGGCCCCGACGCCAATCCGTGCTGGGCCGGAGCCACGGCCCTCCGGGCGACGGCTGGATGGATGTCAGGTGACGTGGACGGTGCGCGCTCGATGCTCCGGGCGTCGCTGCCGATGATGGCCGGCCAACGGTCGTTCGAAGCCTTCGCGACCGCACACCTCGCCCTGCTCGAGCTCGACTCGGGCCATCGCGACGAAGCGATCCGATTGACGCGTCGAGCGAAGCGCATCGTCGACGACGAGAACCTGGGGCGGCTCTTCATCGTCGTCCCGGTGTTCGAGGTGGCTGCGCTCGTCGAGGCGCTCGAGGGTCGGCGGGAGGAGTCAGCCCGTTCCGCGGCCCACGCGCTCGAGCTGCTCGCCCGCCTCGAAGGGCTCCTGCCTCGGGCCGAGTACCTCGCAAGCGTCGTGTTGGCCCGTGCCGCGCTGGCCAACCGAGATCGCGACGCGGCTCGTCCGCTCCTCGATCGGGCCGAGGAGCTGTCGGCTGCGGATCCTGCTGCGGTTCGCCTCGCCCAGATGCTCGCTACCGCCCGCAAGGACTACGAGGGCAGCGACCCGGCCGGCCGTGACGTGCCGCGGCTCACGGAGGCGGAGCGGCGGGTGCTGGATCAGCTCGCCACCCACCTCACGCTCCAGGAGATCAGCGACCAGCTGTTCATCAGCAAGAACACGACGAAGAGCCACCTGTCGGCGATCTACCGGAAGCTCGGCGTCACGACCCGTTCCGGTGCGGTGGCCGAGGCCCGGCGGGTCCGCCTCCTGCCCTGATGGCGGCTCGAACCCGATTGCGTCTCGCGACCGAGGGATCAGCCCGTGAAGGTGGGGGCGGCGGAGACCGGCGTGGCGGGGGCGGCGGTGCCGTTGTCGACCACCGGGGGCGCCGTGGTCGGCGGTGCCGTCGTGGGCGTGGTCGTCGGGATGGTCGCCGACGTCGTGGTCGTGGTGTAGTCGACGGCGGGGATGTCGAACGGCTCGCATCCGGACAGCTGGCTGATGCCGTGGGCGGCGAGCCAGCCGATGGCCTGCTGGCGGTCCGCATCGCTGCCCGAGGTGTGGCCTGCGTCCGGGAGCCGGATGAGGTCGCACTCGGACCCGGCGAGGACGGTCTGCCCGCACCCGTTGACGGCGGCGCCGATCGGGACGATGCCGTCGTCCTCGCCGTTGAACATGAGGACGGGCCGGTCGCCGGCGCGGGCGGGGAGGGTGCGGTACATGTCGACGCCGCTGAAGGACACGGCTGCTGCCACCGGAGGCGGGCTCCCGGCGTTGGTGGCTTCGTGCACCAGGCCGAGCGCGGTGATGGCACCGGCCGAGTAGCCCGAGGCCACGACCGACGCGGGATCGATGCGCAGGGCGGCGGCGTTGTCGTCGATCCACCCGACGGCGGCGATGGCGTCGTCGCGGGTGTCGACCACGGCTTCTTCGAGGGGGGCGGCGAGGCCCTCGCCGTCGGGCACCGGCCGCATGCGGTAGTCGATCGAGACGACCACGAACCCCCGGGACGCGAAGTCCTCGATGACGTCTTGGTCTTCGGTGCGGTCGCCGTACTGGAAGTAGCCGCCGTGCATCCACAGCACCGCGGGTCGGAGCTGATCGGCCGGGTCGCCGACGGGCTCCCACACGTCCAGGGCGAGGTCGACCTGGTTCCCCTCGTAGTCCTCGGCGGTGCGGTACACGGTGCCGTCCTGGGTGAGGTCGACGTCGTACACCTGGGAGCAGAACGGCGTCGCCGCCTGCGCCGCGACCGACGCGGTGGCGCACGCAGCGCTGACCGGTTCCGGTGTGCCGACCACGAAGAGGGCCCCCAGCGCCAGCGCGGCCGCCGCCAGCAGTCGGCCCCCCATCCGTCGAGTGTCCGCCATGTCGCCCCCTGCTCGGTCGTCGCTCGGACCCTACGCGTCGGCGTCCTCCGGCGCGGGGTGCTCCCCGCCCGTAGCGTGGGGGCTGCAGCGACGAGCCAGGAGCAGCCGATGACCGACCAGTGCGAGCACCTCGACACGGTGGAGGAGGTCACCCCCTCGGCGGAGGGCTGCGAGGACTGCCTCGCGACGGGCGGTCGCTGGGTGCACCTGCGGATGTGCCAGCAGTGCGGGCACATCGGCTGCTGCGACAGCTCGCCGAACCGCCATGCCACCGCCCACTGGCGCGAGGCGGGCCACCCGCTGGTGAGGTCGTACGAGCCCGGCGAGGACTGGTGGTGGTGCTACCCCGACGAGCTGATGTTCGAGGTCCACGGCGCGCCGGCGTCCCCGTCGCACCCCTGACGCCGGGACCCGGGCCGATCGTCCCGGCTCCTGCGCAGGTCGGGCGCTAGGTTTCGGTGTCGCCACCCGGACACATCTGACCCGCCTGGCGCATCCACACCACCTCACCGCAGGACGGCACCCATGGACGCACCAGAACCGGATCCATACCCGCGGGGCGAGCCGTCGGAGCCCGTCGACCCGGACGTCGATGCGCTCAAGGCCGAGGTCGATGCCCTGCACCAGCAGGTCGAGCACCTCTCGAAGCAGCGGGTGAGCCGTCACCGCGTCCGCAAGGTGACCGCGGTCCTCCTGGTCGCGGTGTTCGCCCTCACCTTCGTGATGTCGGGCGTCGGCATCTGGCTGCACCGCAACACGCTGAACGACGACGTCTGGGCCGAGCGGGTGGTCCCCCTCGGGCAGGACCCCGAGGTGCAGAAGGCGCTCGCCGCGTGGACCACGCGGGAGCTGATGGAGGTCGTCGATCCCGAAGCGCTGTTCAAGGAGGCGCTGCCGCCGCGAGCACAGATCCTCGCGGTCCCGTTGACCACCGCCGTCGAGGACTTCGTGTCCGACAAGGTGCTCGAGTTCTACCGGTCCGATGCGTTCGAGGAGATCTGGACGGTCGCGGCCACCCGTGCGCACGACGCAGCGATCCGCACCCTCCGGGGCGACGCGCCGGCGGTCGTGGCCGACGGCGAGAAGGTCACCATCAACTTCATCCCGCTGATCAACGCGGTGCTGGCCGAGATCCTGGCCAAGGCACCGGGTCTGGTCGGCAGCGACGCCAAGCTGCCCACCATCACCGTGGAGGACGTCCCGAAGGTGGCCCGCGAGAAGCTGGGCGACGCCCTCGGCGTGGACCTGGGCGAGGACTTCGGCACGTTCACCGTCTACGACGGCGGCAAGCTCAGCACGGCCCAGCAGGCGGTCAAGATCTTCGACGCGGCCGTGCCGCTCACCACGGCCCTGGCGATCCTGTCGTTCATCGGTGCGCTCCTCGCCTCGGTCCGCCGCCGGCGGACGCTACTCCAGCTGCTGGGCGTCGCTGCCGTCGGGGCCATCGTGATCCGGCGGATCTGCTTCACGCTCCAAGACCAGGTCGACGGGCTGGTGAAGATCGAGGTGAACCGCCCCGCCGCCGACGCGATCGTCCGCACGTTCGTGAACCCGCTCACCGACGGCGCCGCCACCGTGCTCTGGGTCATCGCCATCGTGGCGGTCATCGCCACCGTCACCGGCCCCTACGGCTGGGTGGTCCGGCTGCGCCGGGGGCTCGTCGGTCTGTTCCAGTCGGCGAGCACGACGGTCTCGGGCCGGGCGAACGACGACGCAACGCTCCAGTGGGTCGCCCGCAACGTCGACGCCCTCCGCATCGGCGGCTACGTGGTGGGCGCCCTGCTGCTGTGGTTCGTCGAGCTCAGCTGGCTCTCGTTCTTCCTCATCGCCCTGCTGGTGGCCGGATGGCAGGTGCTGATCGCCCAGCTCGCCGGCCGCGCGGAGGCCGGCGACGACGGTTCGGGCTCGGACCCCGGCGCGCCGTCCGGGCCATCTGAGGTCGATGCCGACAGCCCCACCGTCGACGTCTCCAGCCCGGCGTCAGCCTGATCGAGGGCGTCAGGCTTGGCTCGGCCATCGGCGGGCGTCTCGCAGCATCCCCGTGATGATGGCCGGATCGACCGGGCGCGAGAGGGCGTAGCCCTGGATCCGGTGGCAGCCCAGCGCGGCGAGCGCCTCGATCTGGTCATCGCGCTCGACCCCCTCGGCGACGACCACCAGGTCCAGTGCCGCCGAGAGCCGCACCACGGCGCCCACGAGCGCGGCGGCGCGGGCTGACGTGGTGAGGTCGGTGATGAACGACTGGTCGAGCTTCACGACGTCGATGGGCAGGTCGCGCAGCTCGCTGAGCGACGAGTAGCCGGTGCCGAAGTCATCGAGCGCGACCCGGCAGCCGAGGGACCGGAGCTCCTGGAGGGTCTCGATCTCGCCGTGCTCGCGGGTGGCGAGGACGGTCTCGGTGAGCTCGACGACGACGCACCCCGGCTCGATGCCGGTCTCCTGGAGCACCGACTCGACGTCCTCCAGGAAGCTCGGCTCGCGCAGCTGCCGGGCGCTGACGTTGATGCTCACCGGCACGGCGAACCCCATGTCGTGCCACTGGCGGGCCTCGTGGCACGCCCGCCGGAAGATCTCGCGGCCGAGGGTGACGATGGCGCCGGTGTGCTCGGCGAGGCGGATGAGCTCGAACGGGGCCACGGGGCCGCGGGTCGGATGCGTCCACCGCAGCAGGGCCTCGACGCCCACGACCTGGCGGTCCTGCGAGTCGAAGATGGGCTGGTAGGCCAGCGTCCACGCCTGCTTGGTGAGGACGTCGTGCAGGTCCGCCTCGCGTTCGAGGCGGGTCAGCGAACGGAGCTGGAGGTCGTCGTCGAACAGGGCGTAGCGCCCGCCGCCCGCCTCCTTGGCCCGGTGGAGCGCGATCTCGGCGCAGCGCAGGGCTTCGATGTGGTCCTGCCCGCTCTCGATGAGCGTGATGCCGACGCTGCCGGTCACCTTGAGCTCGTGGCCGTCGGCGACCACGGGCTCGGCGAAGCAGCTGAGGAGCCGATCGGCGAGGAGGATCGCCTCGAACTCGTCGGGCACATCGGCGAGGACCACCACGAACTGCGAGCCGCCGTGGCGGGCGATGAGGTCCTGGGCGCGGATCAGCTCGGACAGGCGGCGGGCGATGGTGGTCACGACCTGATCGCCGGCGGCGAACCCGAACGTCTCGTTGACCCGCTGGAGGTGGTCGAGGTCGGCGAACAGCACGGCGGCACGTCGGTCGCGGTCCACGGCGGACACGATCCGGGCGAGCTGCTCCACGAGCAGCACCCGGTTGGGCAGCCCGGTGGCGTCGTCGTAGAGGGCGGCTCGGCGCAGCTGGTCCTCCAGCGCACGCTGGCTGGTCATGTCGCGGCAGATGGTGCTGTAGAGGCGTTGGCCGTCCTCGTCGAGCCCGGGGTGGGCCACGAGCACCTGCGAGATGGGGATCTCCTGGCCGTCGGGCCGCCGCAGCCGGTTCTCGCCGGTCCAGGTGCCGAGCCGTTCGGCGGTGCGCATCCCCTCGCGCACCAGGTCCTGGGCGAGCTTGTCGGGGAAGAAGTCGAACGCCCGGCTGGCCGGGCTGGAATCGGGCGAGAAGCCGAGCAGGTTCCGGCCCACCAGGTTCAGGTAGCGGATCGATCCGTCTCGCGAGGCCGAGGCCACCAGGTCCGGCGTGGCCTCGACGATCTCGCTGACCCGGGCCTTCGCCGCGCTGAGGTCGCGCCGCGAGCTGACCACTGAGCCCGTGGTGACACCGGTGGCCACCAGGACCAGCATGAGCAGCTGGAAGTCGGAGCGGTCCAGGGCGTCGGCCAGCTGGACGTGGGCGCCTGCGGTCATCACGGCGGACAGCGCAGCGGTCGAGAGGGCGGCGGCGGCGACGCCGTGGCGGACAGCCACGATCACCACGGGCAGGAAGGCCAGGTAGACGAACCGCATCGGCTGCTGGCCGATCTCCATGAGCACCAGCCCGATGACCGACGGTGCGAGCAGCTCCAGGCCCAGCTGCCATCGGGGGAGCGCGAGCTCGTCGTCGGCCAGCCGCAGCGCGCGGTGGTGCGCGAGGTCGTTCCCCCCGATGAGGAGGGCGGGCAGGAGGCAGGCGGCGCCGACGAGGTCACCGACCCAGAACAGGGCGGCTGCTCGAGCCATCTCGCCGCCGTCGAGCAGCCCGGCGGCCCACTGGACGGGGACGCCGATCGCCGTGGCGCACGTCGCGCCGGCCCCGATGCCGAGGGCGAGCACGGCGAGATCCTCTGGGTCGCGCAGGCGGGGGTCGAGCGCCAGGCGCCGCAGCACCCACCCGCCGAGGGCGTAGGCGAGGGCCAGCCCGACCGAGTTCACGACGAGCAGCAGCGGCCCGTACTCGGCGCCCAGGCCCATGACCAGCGGGGTGCTCACCAGCTCGGCGACGACGACCACCCACACCAGCTTCGGGCGGAAGTAGCACACCGCGATCGCCACGGCCGCAGGCGGGAACCAGATGAGCGCCGGCCCCTCCAGGCTGATCTCTCGCGCCCACAGCGCGGCAGCCAGGTACGCGCCGAGCGCGAGGACGGCCAGCACCGCAGTCTGTCGGCGCGACCCGCTCGCGACCGTGGGAGGTTCCATGTCGGGCGCCCCTTCCGGCCCTGACGATCGGCCCAGCGTAGGTGCCGGATCGGACCGGTGCCCTCTCATCACCTCACCCATGCGGGGGATGCCGCTACCAGCGGGGGTCGGACTCGAGCAGGCGGGCGAACTCGTCGAACGGCACCGGCTTCGAGAACAGGTAGCCCTGGGCGAAGTCGCAGTGGGCACGGCGCAGGTAGTCGAGCTGGGCGGTGGTCTCGACGCCCTCGGCGCTGGTCTGGTGGCCGAGCGCCTCGGCGATGGCGAGCACGGCGTCGACGATGCGGCCGAGGCGGTCGTGGGCGCGGTCGAGGGCGGCGACGAACGACTGGTCGATCTTCACCTGATCGACCGGCAGGTGGCCGAGCCGGGCGAGCGAGGAGTAGCCCGTGCCGAAGTCGTCGATGGCCAGCGACACGCCGAGCTCGTGGAGCCGCGTCATCTCCTCCATCGGCCCGTCGATGCCGTGCAGCAGGGCGCTCTCGGTGATCTCGAGCAGCAGGGACTCGCCCGGCCAGCCGGTGCGCTCCAGGACCGAGTGCACCACCCGGTCGATGTCGCCGGTGCTGAGCTGGCGGGCGGAGACGTTGACGCCCAGCTGGAACGGCCGCCCGTTGCGCAGCGGGTCGAGCTCGGACATGGAGGTGACGGCGACCTCCAGGACGTGGCGCCCGAGGTCGTGGATCGTGCCGATGTCCTCGGCCACCGCGATGAACTCCGCCGGGCCGAGCAGCCCCCGCTCGGGGTGCTGCCAGCGCACCAGCGCCTCGGCGCCGGAGATGCGGCCGGTGCGCAGGTCGATGACCGGCTGGTAGTGGACGACGAGCTCGCCGCGGTCCACGGCGCGGCGCAGGTCGCTCTCCACCTGGAGGCGCACCATGGCGGCGTCGCGCATCTCGGTGTCGAACTCGGCGAGGCGGTTCCGGCCTGCCTCCTTGGCCCGGTACATGGCGGCGTCGGCGTCGCGCAGCCAGGCGTCGCCGGTCCGGTGGTCGGTGGCGTTGGCCAGCCCGATGCTGACGGTCAGGTACACCTCCTTGCCGGCGGGCAGCAGGAACGGCTGGGCGAGGGCCTCGGACAGCTCCTGTGCCACCTGGACGGCGTGGGTCGGCGAGGTGATGTCCTCGATGAGCACGACGAACTCGTCGCCGCCGAACCGGGCCACCGTGTCACCTGGTGCGACGACGGATCGGAACCGCTGGGCGAACGCCACCAGCAGTTGGTCGCCGATGTTGTGGCCGAGGCTGTCGTTGACGACCTTGAACCGGTCGATGTCGCAGAACAGCAGCGCGATGTCCGCCCGGTTGCGCTCCCGCCGCGCCAGCGCGTGGTCGAGCCGGTCCAGCAGCAACGTCCGGTTGGGCAGCCCGGTGAGGCCGTCGTGCAGCGCCTGGTGGGCCAGCTGGGCCTCGGTCTCGGCCCGCTCCAGCGCGATGGCCATGAGGCTGCAGCTCACGTCGGCGGCCTGGCGCTCGTGCAGCGAGGGCTCGTGCACCTCGTCGTAGAGCGTGGAGAGCGACCCGACCGGGAGCGCGCTGCTGATGGCGAGGATGGGCTGCGACCACGAGGCGCGGATGCCCTCGTTCTCGGCGATGTAGCGCAGGCCGTCGGACAGCTCGACGGTCTCCACGTCGGCGGCGATGACCGGTCCTCCGGTGGCGATGGCCTGATCGCACAGGCTGCGGTCCGGCGAGGGTGGCGCCTCGCGCATCCACTCGACCAGCGACACCGGGGCGCCCCCGGCGCTGAGCTCCAGGTGGTCGCCTTCGATCAGGTAGATCGATGATCGGCCCGACACCCCGTTCTCGGCGAGGAGCTCGAGGCACGCCTCCGCGACCACGGGCAGGGGCTCGCTGCGGGCGATGAGCTCCAGAACCCGGGCCTGGCTCGCAGCCAGCCGCTGGGCGCGACGGAGGTCGGTGACGTTGCGGGAGGTGACGACGATCCCGCCGATCTCGGGGTCGTGGAGGAGGTTGACGCCGGTGACCGAGATGTCCTGCCAGGTCCCGTTGGCGGAACGCATGCGGACCTCTTCGGAGATCTCGACGCCGGGCTCGGCCATGGACCGCTCCCAGCCGGCGAGCGCCCGTTCCAGGTCGTCGGGGTGCACCAGCGTCATCGGCTCGCGGCCCGACCAGAACCCGGTGTCGTAGCCGAGCAGGTTGTTCGGCGCCCCCGAGGTGAACAGCAGTCGGCCCGCAGCGTCGGTGATCGACACCGTGTCGCTGATGTTGGTGAGGAGGCTGCGGAACCACCGCTCAGAAGCGACCGGTGCTTGCGGTTCGCTGGTCTCGGCCACAGGTGCTTCCCTCCGTCTCCGCCTCGCACAGTGTGCCATCGGCCACGGAGAGGCGCAGCCTGAGGTGAACGGCCCGATCGCCCCACCGCCCCAGGGGCCGACGTCGGCCCCCGGCGCTAGGTTGGACGGATGGCTGATCAGGCGACGTTCACCGAGCAGGCGATGCCGCTCATGGACTCCCTGTACTCCGGTGCGCTGCGGATGACCCGCAACCCCGCCGACGCCGACGACCTGGTGCAGGAGACGTACCTCCGGGCCTACCGCGGCTTCGGCGGCTACCAGGACGGCACCAACCTGAAGGCGTGGATGTACCGCATCCTCACCAACACCTACATCAACTCGTACCGGGCCAAGCAGCGGCGTCCCGACGAGACCGACCTCGACGAGGTCGAGGACCTGTACCTGTACCGCCGGCTCGGCGGCCTCGAGGCGGCACGGTCCGGGCGCAGCGCCGAGGACGAGCTGATGGACACCTTCAGCGAGGCCGAGGTCAAGACGGCGATCGAGGAGCTCCCGGAGAACTTCCGCATGGCCGTCCTGCTCGCCGATGTCGAGGGGTTCTCCTACAAGGAGATCGCCGAGATCCTCGACATCCCGATCGGCACGGTGATGAGCCGGCTGCACCGGGGAAGAAAGGCGCTGCAGAAGGCGTTGTACGAGTACGCCGTCACGCACGGACTCGCCGACCGGGTCGAAGCTGACGATGAACCCGCCCCTGTCCCGAGTGCCCCCGGCACCGAGCACTGACCAGGATCCCCGATGGCCGACTGCAACGAAACCCTCCGGGAGTTGTACCTCTACCTCGACGGTCAGCTCACCGACGACGATCGCGTGCACATCCAGCAGCACCTCGATGACTGCTCGCCGTGCCTGGAGGCCTACGACTTCGAGGCGGAGCTGAGGATCGTGGTGAAGAGCCGGTGCTTCGAAGAGGTGCCCGAGGCGCTTCGCGCCCGCATCGCCAACGCCATCCAGCGCGAGCAGCAGCCAGGCTGATCGTGCCGGCTTTCCGCGTCCGCCCCGCACACCCGTAGGATCAACCGCATGCTGTTCGCGAACGTCTGGCACTACTGGATCGCCGTGCCCCTCGCCCTCGGGGCCGTTCTGTTCGGGGTCGCCACCATCGTCGGCTACCTCAACAAGGTCGTGAAGCCCAAGTACCCGCCGCGCGGCCAGAACTGATCGCCGGTGGCTGCTGCGGTCGACTGGGCGCTGGCCGAGAAGGTTGCGGTTCGAGCAGCCGGGCGTGAGCCGTTCGCGGAGTCGTACCACTACGCCTCGCTGACCACGGACTTCGAGGAGCTGACCGCGCTGGCGGAGCAGCAGGTCGCCGAGGCCACCGGTCTGCGCAGCGCGTCGGGCCTCGCCCGGGCCCGGGTCACCGACCGGGAGGGCTGGGTGCGCGCCAACATCGCGTCGTTCCAGCGCCTGCTGCGCCCCATCACGAACCGGCTCGAGGAGAACCTGGCCTCCAACCCCTTCGCCCCGGTCGCCAGCCGCGTCGCCGCCGCCGAGATGGGCATGGTGCTCGGGTGGATGTCGTCTCGGGTGCTCGGCCAGTACGACCTCCTGGTCGTCGAGGACGAGAACCCCGAGGACCAGGACATCGTGTACTACGTGGGCCCGAACATCATCGGGCTGGAGAAGAAGTTCGCCTTCCCGCCCCGGGAGTTCCGCCACTGGCTGGCCCTCCACGAGGTCACGCACCGGGCGCAGTTCACCGGCATCCCCTGGATGCGCGAGCACTTCCTCGGCCTGGTCGCGCAGACCGTCGATGCCGTCGACCCGGACCCGAAGCGGTTCCTCGACGCGCTCGGACGCCTCGCCGCCGATGCCCGCAGCGGGAAGAACCCGCTCGACGACGGCGGCGTGATGGCCATCTTGGCCTCCCCCGACCAGCGCCTCGTGCTCGATCAGGTGGCCGGGCTGATGAGCCTGCTCGAGGGCCACGGCGACGTGACCATGGACCGGGCCGGGGCCGACCAGATCCCCAGCGCCGACCGCTTCGGCGCCGTGCTGCGCGCCCGCCGCGCCCAGGCCAACCCGTTCACCAAGTTCCTGCAGAAGTTCATCGGGCTCGAAGCCAAGATGAAGCAGTACGAGCAGGGCGAGCGCTTCATCGAGGCGGTCGAGAAGGAGGGCGGCACCGAGCTGCTCGACGTGGCCTGGATCGACCCGGCCAACCTGCCGACCATCGAAGAGATCCGGGATCCGCAGGCGTGGATCGCCCGGGTCGTCCCCACCGTCGCAGCCTGAACGAGCCGGTCGACCTCGCCCACCCGCTGGTGGTCGAGCTGCTGGCCCGTTCGGCGTTCCCGCCGGCGGGCACGCCGGTCGCCTGTGCGTGCTCCGGCGGACCCGACTCGCTGGCCCTCGTCGCCCTTGCTGTGGCGGCTGGGTGCCAGGTCGAGGCCGTCCACGTGGACCACGGCCTGCGGCCCGGATCCGACGCAGAGGCCGCGGTCGCCGCTGACGCCGCATCGCGGTTGGGTGCGGGGTTCCGGTCCCACCGGGTGGAGGTGCCCGACGGCCCGAACCTCGAGGCGCGGGCCCGGGCGGCGCGCTACGGGGTGCTGCCCGCGGGGGTGCTCACCGGCCACACCGCCGACGACCGGGCCGAGACGGTGCTGCTGCACCTGCTGCGCGGGGCGGGCCCCGCCGGTGCCGTGGGCATCGCTCGCGGCCCGCAGCGTCCGCTGCTGGACCTGCGCCGCCACGAGACCACGGCCCTCTGCGACGCCCTCGGGCTCGTGGTGGTCCGGGACCCGTCCAACGACGATCCGCGCTTCCGCCGCAACCGGGTGCGCCACGAGCTGCTGCCGCTCATCGCGGACATCGGCGACCGTGACCCGGTGCCGGTGCTCGTCCGCCAGGCCGACCTGTTCGCGGACGTCGCTGCCGCGCTCGGTGCGGCGGCAGCCCTGCTGGACCCCACCGTGGCCGCCGACCTCGCCGGTGCGCCCGTGGCCGTCGCCGGCGCAGCGGTGCGCGCCTGGCTGGTCGCCGAAGGGGTGGGCGAGGGGTACGGCGTCGATGCCGCTGCGGTCGGGCGCGTGCTCGACGTCGCCCGCGGCGCCGTCGTCGCCACCGAGATCGTGGGCGGGTGGCGGGTGGCGCGCTCGCACGGCCGCCTGTCGGTCAGCAGGTCCGAGCCATGGCAGGATGCCGCCCATGAGTGACGCCTCCGCTCCCGTCGGCCCCTACGAGGGCGACCCCCACATCGGCCGGGTCGTGGTGAGCACCGATGAGCTGCGGCAGCGCACCGCCGAGCTCGGCGCCCAGATCACCGCCGACTACACCGGGAGCCCGCCCCTCCTGGTCGGGGTGCTCAAGGGGGCGATCATGTTCATGGCCGACCTCGCCCGGGAGATCGCCCTCCCCGTCGAGTTCGACTTCATGGCCGTGTCCTCCTACGGCAACGCCACCAAGTCCAGCGGCGTCGTGCGCATCGTGAAGGACCTCGACCTCGATCTGACCGGCCGCCACGTGCTGATCGTCGAGGACATCATCGACAGCGGCCTGACGCTCGCCTACCTGCGCAAGAACCTCCTCGCCCGCAACCCCGCCAGCGTGGAGGTCTGCGCCCTGCTCGTCCGCGAGGGCCTCCAGAAGCGGGACCCGGATCTCAAGTACGTCGGCTTCCGGATCCCGCCGGACTTCGTCGTGGGCTACGGGCTCGACGTGTCGGACCGCTACCGGAACCTGCCCTACGTCGCCTCCTACCTCGCCGACGCCGACGATCACTGACCTTGGGGCCTCCGGCCCGCGGAGCTAGCGTCGGCGCCCATGTCACGGATGCGGACCCTGGGTGCCGGTGTGCTGGCCGTCGCGCTGCTGTTGAGCGCAGCGGCGTGCAGCAGCGACGACAAGAAGACGGCCGCCAACGATCGCGGGAAGATCACCTTCCAGGACCCGCCGAAGGGCTCCAACGACATCGGGCTCTGCTACGCCTACGAGCTCGACCAGATCAAGGACCTGATCGGAGGGGAGGAGAACTTCAAGCGCCTCCCCCCGGCCGCCATCGGCAAGGACGGCGATGCGGTCCACGGCGAGACCTGCGCCTGGCAGCGCACCGAGCCCAACGGCGACTCGCTGAACCTGCGGATCGAGATCCGCGATTTCGGCAAGGACCAGGCGGCGCTGCTCGAGCAGTACGCGGACCTCCAGGACGGCACCATCGGTGCCGCCGATGTGGCCGACCTGGGCGACGGGGCCTTCTCCTCGTCGACCGAGGAGACCTCCCTGCTCCAGGTCAAGTCCGGCCCGTACCTCCTGACCCTCTCCAGCCGGGCGGAGGGAAAGCTCGAGCCGATCGACGTACCCACCCTCCAGCTGCTCGCTGCGTCCGGTCTGGACCAGATCAAGTGAGCGAGGTCGACCAGCCCCGGATCGAGGCTGCGGTGCGCGAGATCCTCGCGGCCATCGGGGAGGACCCCGAGCGCGACGGTCTGCAGAAGACGCCCGCCCGCGTCGCCCGCATGTACGCCGAGATCTGCGCCGGGCTCCACTCGAACCCCGACCAGCACCTCCAGACCACGTTCGAGGCCGACCACGACGAGATGGTGCTGGTGCGCGACATCCCGCTGTACTCGCTCTGCGAGCACCACCTCGCGCCGTTCATCGGCAAGGCCCACGTCGCGTACATCCCCGGCACCGACGGCCGGGTGATCGGGCTGTCGAAGTTCGCCCGGCTCGTCGACGGCTACGCCCGCCGGCCGCAGGTCCAAGAGCGGCTCACCAGCCAGATCGCCGACGCCATGCAGACCAGCCTCGACCCGAAGGGCGTCATGGTCGTCATCGAGGCCGAGCACCTGTGCATGTCGATGCGCGGGGTCAAGCAGGCCGGATCCAGCACCGTGACCTCGGCGGTCCGCGGCCTATTCCGGAGCAACGTGGCCACGCGCGAAGAGGCCATGAGGTTCATCCAGCGCACCTGACCTGCGTCGAGATCATCGGAGATCTCGATTTGACGGCCTGGATACCATTGTCTCCCGTGCGTCCGGTGGCGATGGGAATCCTGCCGGACACCGCGGCCGCCCTCGGCGCCGCAGGTTCCGCAGACCGGTCGTCCGCTGGTGACGACCCTGAGCAGATGGAGAACAGCCGGTGGCTGTGAAGGGCAAGTGGGCGCAGGGCATCGAGCCGCGCAACTTCCGTTGGGTGATCAAGGGCAGTCTCGCCGTGTGCGAGCGCCCGGGCGGGTACGGGTCCAACCACCGGCGCGTGCGCCGGCAGGAGGAGATCATCTGGGTGCGCGAGCAGGGGTTCGCCCCCGTCATCTCGATCGTGGCGTCGCCGGCCAACCTCCACAACTACGACGAGCTCGGCGTCGTGTGGCAGCACCGCCCGTTCGGCAACCACGACGACGCCGCCACCTACCTCGCCGCCTTCTACCCCGAGCTCCAGTCGCTGCTCGCCGTCCCCGACGCCAAGGTCCTGATCCACGGCGAGGAGCTGGGCGATCGCCTGTCGGGCCTCATCGCCGGGTACCTCGTGTGGACCGGGCTCGTCCCCTCGGGACCCAAGGCCATCTCGCTCACCGAACGGCTGCTGCACCGCCAGCTCGGTCCCCCGGCGCGGGAGCTGGTCACCGTCGCCCTGGAGCTGGCCGGCAATGGCTGACGCTCCAGCTGGCGGCGCGGCCGACGTCATCGAGCTGCGCGGCCTCCAGGTCGTCGGCATCTGCGGCGCCCTGCCCGAGGAGCGCGAGCGCGCTCAGCCGCTGGAGATCGACCTCGACGTCGAGGCCGACCTGTCCGCCTCCGGTTGGTCCGACGCCCTCGCCGACACCATCGACTACGGCGCGCTCTGCGACGCCGCGGTCGGCGTCGTCGAGGCGGGCGAGCCGCAGCTGCTGGAGCACCTCGCCGCCGAGATCGCCGGTGCGGTGATCGGCGTCGACCAGCGCGTCCTCGCCGTCACCGTGGCCGTGCGGAAGCTCCGCCCGCCGGTGCCCCACGCCCTCGCCACCTCGGGTGTGCGGATCCGCCGCCTGCCATGACCCGGGCCTTCTTGTCGCTCGGGTCCAACCTGGGTGACCGCCGCCAGTTCCTCGCGGAGGCCGTCGGGTCGCTCGGCTCTGCGGTCGTCGCGGTGTCGCCGGTGTACGAGACCGACCCGGTCGGCGGTCCGGACCAGGGACGGTTCCTCAACGTGGTCGTCCAGCTCGACACCGATCTGACGCCGCGCCAGCTGCTCGCCGTCTGCCACCGCCTCGAGTCGGCCGCACAGCGGGTGCGGATGCAGCGGTGGGGGCCGCGCACGCTCGACGTCGACATCATCTGGATCGACGGCGTCACCGTCGATGAGCCCGACCTCGTGATCCCCCATCCCCGGTGGTCCGAGCGCACGTTCGTGCTCGCCCCGCTCGCCGACCTCGCCCCCGAGCTGGTCGACGAGGACGTGTTCGCCCGTGCTCAGGGCCAGGTCGAGCGGGTCGAGCCGCTCGTCGGCTGGGAGCCGGAGGAGCCGTGACCGTCGCGCCCCGGCTGCGGGTGATCGGATCGGGTCGCGCCGGACGGTCGCTGGCCTCGGCGCTCAACCGCGCCGGGTGGCAGGTGGTGGGGCTCCTCGGCCGAGGTGATGACGTGCGCAGGGCGGGCGACGGCGCCGACCTCGTGCTGATCACCACGCCGGACGCGGCGGTCGCCGAGGTGGCGGCCGCCATCGAGCCGTCGCCGCAGCCCGTCATCGCCCACGCTGCCGGATCGCTGGGCCTCGACGTGCTCGCCGGGCACCCGCGCCGCGGGGCCGTCCATCCGCTGGTCGCCCTGCCCGATCCCGAGCGCGGCGCGGAGCGGCTGGCGGGCGCCTGGTTCGCCGTCGCCGGCGACCCGCTGGTGCAGCGCGTCGCCGCGGACCTGGGCGGCCGCTGGTTCGAGGTCCCCGACGAGGGCCGATCGGCGTACCACGCCGCCGCGGCCGTCGCCTCGAACCACCTCGTCGCGCTCATGGGACAGGTCCACCGCATCGCCGGTGGGATCGGGGTGCCCGGCGAGGCGTACCTCCACCTGGCCGCCGGCGCCCTCCAGAACGTCGCCGAGGTCGGGCCCGCAGCAGCCCTCACCGGACCGGTGGCTCGCGGCGACTGGGACACCGTCGCCCGCCACCTCGACGCCATCGACCCGTCCGAGCGGAGCGCCTACCTCGCCCTCGCCGTCGCCGCACGGCGCCTCGTCGACGACGACGGCCTGCCCGCGTCGCTCACCGACCGGTACCCCGAGGAGCGCTGACGTGCCCGAGGTCCACGCCACCATCGACTCCTTCCGGGCCGCGCTCGATCGCGAGCGCACCGCCGGTTGGCGCATCGGCTTCGTGCCCACCATGGGGTACCTGCACGAGGGCCACGGCTCGCTCCTGCGGGCCGCGGCCGGAGACTGCGATGTGGCTGCGGCCTCGATCTTCGTGAACCCGCTCCAGTTCGCCGCCAGCGAAGACCTGAGCGACTACCCACGAGACCTCGACCGCGATCTCGCCCTGGCCGACGACTGCGGCGCGGCCCACGTGCTGGTCCCTTCGGTGGAGGAGATGTACCCGACGCCGATGCTGACCACGGTCACCGTGGCCGACATCACGGCGCGGTACGAAGGCGCCTCCCGTCCGACGCACTTCGCCGGGGTTGCCACCGTGGTGGCCAAGCTGTTCTCGATCGTCGGGCCCTGCGCCGCCTACTTCGGCGAGAAGGACTACCAGCAGCTCGCCGTCGTCCGCCGGATGGCCGCCGACCTGTCGATGCCGGTCGACGTGGTCGGCTGCCCCATCGTGCGCGAGGCCGACGGGCTCGCCATGTCGAGCCGCAACGTGTACCTGACCGAGGCCCAGCGCAGCGCCGCCCCGATCCTCCACCGTTCGCTCCGGGCTGCTGCTGCAGCTGCGGCCGCAGGAGAGCGCTCGGTGGCTGCGGTCGAGGCCGTCGTGGCCGACGCCATCGCCGCCGAGCCCGAAGCCGACCTCGACTACGCCGCCCTCGTCGACGCCGCCACCCTCGAACCGGCCACCGCCGTGGGAGGTGGCCAGCGCTTCCTGGTGGCGGCCCGGTTCGGCGCGACCCGGCTGCTCGACAACATCGCCGTGGGGTCCTGACCGCAGCAAATTTGTACTGGTACAAAGCGGCGGTGGCAGACTGATGGGGTTCCACACGGGGGCGACCGGCTCGCCGGCGCCCACCACCCAGAGGACCCAGCCATGCGACGACGGATGATGAAATCGAAGATCCACCGCGCCACGGTGACCGACGCCGACCTGCACTACGTGGGGTCGGTCACGGTCGACCGGGACCTGATGGACGCCGCCGACCTGGTCGAGTTCGAGCAGGTGGCGGTGGTCGACATCGACAACGGGGCTCGCTTGGAGACCTACGTGATCGCGGGCGAGCGGGGCTCGGGCGACATCTGCCTCAACGGTGCCGCCGCCCGGCTCGTCTCCCCGGGCGACAAGGTGATCCTCATCAGCTACGCCGACTACGAGGACGCCGAGCTGGGGATTTACCAACCGGCCATCGTCCACGTCGACACGGCCAACGGGATCGTCGACGAGGCCACCGCCACCGCCCTCGCCGCGCTCCACACCCCGGCGCCGAGGCGCTACGTGGAGGTACCCGGCTGATCCGCGGCAGACTGCCGGGATGACCGAATCGGAGCTGGACCTGCTCGTCCTGGGCAGCGGGGTCGCCGGGCTGTCGGCGGCGGTGCGGGCCGCCGAGACCCACAAGATGCGGGTCGGGGTCCTGACCAAGGGCGAGCTGCCGCAGGCCACCACCCGGTGGGCGCAGGGCGGCGTGGCCGCCGTGCTCAGCGGCGACCCGGACTCCACGGACCTGCACCTGGCCGACACGCTCAAGGCCGGCGCCGGGCTGTGCGATGTCGAGGCGGTGCGGGTGCTGGTCGACGAAGGGCCGCACCGGGTGAACGAGCTCATCACGCTCGGTGCGATCTTCGACCGCGACACCCACGGCCAGCTCGAGCTGGCCCGTGAGGGTGGGCACACGCTGGCGCGCATCGTCCACGCCGGCGGCTCCCAGACGGGCGCCGAGGTGGAGCGGGCGCTGGTGGAGGCGGTGCAGGCCACCATGGCGGCGATCCACGAGCACGCCTTCGCCCTCGAGCTCATCGTCGAAGCCGGCCGCTGCCGCGGCGTCACCGCCCGCTTCCCCGACGGATCGGTCCGCGAGGTCCGGGCCACCAACGTGCTCGTCACCACGGGCGGCGCCGGCCAGCTCTACGCCGTCACCACCAACCCGCTGGAGGCCACGGGCGACGGCATCGCCATGGCGCTGCGGGCCGGCGTGGCCGTCGCCGACATCGAGTTCACGCAGTTCCATCCCACGGCCCTGTCGGTCGAGGCCATGCCCCGGCCGCTGCTGACCGAGGCCCTGCGCGGTCACGGCGCGCTGCTGCGCGACACCACCGGCGAGCGCTTCGTCGACGAGCTGCAGCCGCGCGATGTGGTGTCCCGGGCGGAGACCCGGCGCATGCTCGAGCTGGGCGCGGACCACGTGTTCCTCGACGCCACCGGGCTGGAGTCGTTCGACACCCGGTTCCCGAACATCGCGAAGGAGCTGCGCGCCGTCGGGCTCGACCCGGCGAAGGACTGGCTGCCGGTGGCGCCCGCTGCGCACTACACGTGCGGCGGCATCGTCACCGACCTCAGCGGCTCGTCGTCGCTGCCCGGGCTGTGGGCCGCGGGCGAGGCCTCGTGCTCCGGGGTCCACGGCGCGAACCGGCTCGCCTCGAACTCGCTGCTCGAAGGCATGGTGTTCGGCCCTCGTGCCGTCGAGGCGATCGAGGCCGGAGCGTCGGGACCGGAGCCCACCGGTGCCATGCGCACCGTGCTCGGCATGGATCCCGACCGGCCCGACTCGGTCCCGGCCGGTGTCATCGGGGGCCGGTTCGTCCACCTCGATCCCATCGAGGTGACCGGCGGCGGACCCGTCGAGGACCCCGCCGCCCTCCGCACCCGCCTGCAGCGCGAGCTCACCGTCCACGCCGGCGTGCTGCGCGACGCCGCGTCGCTGGAGCAGGCGGCCAAGGTCGTCGCCGACACGCTCGCCGCGCCCCGCACCGACTCCATCGCCGGGGCCGAGATCGCCAACCTGGCCACGGTCGCCCGCGCCGCGGTCGACGCCGCCCTCCGCCGGGAGGAGAGCCGCGGCGCCCACACGCGAGACGACTTCCCCGACACCAGCCCCGACTTCGGCCACCGGTTCGTCTACGCCTGACCAGGACCGGCCCGCCCACGCGACGGGTATCGTCGGGCGTCGAGCAGGCAGGAGCGAAGCGGATGAGCGACAGTGGGAGCGGCGGCCACGCGCCGAACTGGTACCCGGACCCGATGGGGCGCCACGAGTACCGGTGGTTCGACGGCACCACGTGGACCGACCAGGTCAGCTCGCACGGCAAGCAGTCGGTCGACCCCGTGGCCACCCAGGCCAAGGTGCCGATCCGAGACGTCAGCCCCGAGAAGATCGCCAAGGACCTCGCAGCGGCGGGGGTGCAGGCCGGGCAGGTCCAAGGCGGCGGCCACCTCATGAGCGAGCCGATCCTGGTCGTGAACCAGAAGGCCAAGCTCATCGAGCTCAACAACGAGTACGCCATCTCGGACCAGAACGGCAACCAGATCGGCGCCGTCCGCCAGGTCGGTCAGAGCACGGCCAAGAAGGCCCTGCGGCTCATGGGCTCCTACGACCAGTTCTTCACCCACAAGCTGCAGGTCCTGGACCACAGCCACCAGGTCGTGCTCCAGCTCACCCGCCCCGCCAAGTTCGTGAAGTCCAAGGTCATCGTCCAGGACGCGGCCGGCGTCGAGGTCGGCCAGATCGTGCAGGAGAACGCGATCGGCAAGATCCGCTTCGCCCTGGTCGCCAACGATCAGAAGTACGGGATGATCAACGGCGAGAACTGGCGAGCCTGGAACTGGAACATCCAGGACCACAACGGCGAGGAGGTCGGACGGATCACCAAGACGTTCTCCGGCCTCACCCGGGCCGTGTTCACCCAGGCCGACAACTACGTCGTGCAGATCCACCGGCCGCTGGAGGACCCGCTCCGCTCGTTGGTGGTGGCGGCGGCGATGAGCGTCGACACCGCGCTCAAGCAGGACGCGCGAGGGTTCAACTAGGTGGCCGCCTCGTCCGACGCCGCGGCCCGGCGGGCCGAGGTCGAGCGCCAGCTGGCGTCGGGCGACATCACCGGGCTGCGCGCCCTGGCCGCCCGGCTGGACGACGAGGGCATCGCCGTCACCCCCGACGAGCTGCGCGCCGATGTGCGTTCGCTGGGTGCGGTGCGGGTGCGGCGCCGGGACACCTCGGTGCTGGCCCTACCGGTCGACGGTCCCGCGAGGCCCGGGGGCTCATCGCCGCGGCTGGCGGCAGCGGTCACCTCAGACCCGGACTGGCCCGTCCAGGTCGGCGTCGCCGTGGTGGTCGCCGTGTTCGCGCTGATCGCCCTGCTCGGCTGGCTCATCAGCACCTGACGATCGGACCGGCCGGGCCCACCAGCGCGACAAGAGGCTGGCGGCACCGCAGGCGGCGAGCACGACCATCGCCGGCTCGGCGCTCGCCCGGTAGCGGGTGCTGGCGAAGGCGCTGATCACCCCGATGAGCATGGCGACGACCGGCGCCACCGCCGGCCAGCTCGGGATCCGGGCCCGTCGGAGGGCGACGACGCCCACCGCCGCCAGGCCCAGCACCAGGTACCAGAGGGCCACGCCGGACTGGGCGACCCGCGGGGGTCGGTGCTCGATCACGTCGATGGCCACCTGCTCGCTGGGGCTCCACAGCCCGGCGATGCGCCCGACCCGTGCGGCCAGGACGGCGGGCAGCCGCCCTCGGTTGTCGCCGATGAAGGCGAGCGCCTCGGCCCGGGCGGCGGCATCGACCTCGGAGGGGTCACCGCCGGTGAGCGCAGCGCCGGTCCCGGCCGACTCCGCGCACTGGAAGTCCCAGTACCCGATGTTCGGGCCGTACCAGGTGCTGTCGCAGTTGGCGCTGGCGAGGGTCAGTCCGAGGTTGGACGACAGGGTGGTGGGCTGGTCGAAGCGGGCGAGGTTGAACGCGGTCCAGGGGAGGAGGGCGCCGACGCCGGCGGCCAGGCCGATGGCGCACCAGCGCAGCTGCACCCGGCGGGGCAGGCCCTCGGTCCACAACGCCAGCGGGACCACGCCCAGCGGGAGCAGGAGCACCAGCTCGGTGCGGGTCATGGCGGCGATGGCCGCGGCGAGGCCCAGCGCACCGAGGGTCCGCGCCGACGGCCGGCGCACGTACCGGTAGGCCACCAGCACGAACAGGGCGACGGCGGCCTGGGCCGATGCCTCCGCCCACACGATGCCGTCCTGGTACCAGAGGTGCGGGTAGATGGCCGCGATGAAGCCGGCGAGGATCCCGGCCCGCACCCCGCCCGCCTCCTTGGCGGCGAAGCCGATCAGCGGCACGGTGGCGATCCCCAGCAGGGTCGTGGCGAGCTGGTGCCAGCCGACCGAGGTCGCCCCGAACACGGAGAACACCGCGAGGTAGAGCGAGAACAGCGGCGGGTGCTCGGCGGCGGGCGAGGAGATGCCCGAGCTCAGGTAGGGGAACGGGCTGATGAAGCCCTTGCCGTCGGCGAGGAGGTTGGCCTGGTGGTGGTAGAAGAACGCGTCCTCGAACCCGATCGGGTTGTTCCACTGGTCGATCAGCCAGGCGATGCGCACCAGCGCACCGAGGACGGTGGCGAGGAGGATCCACCGTCCGAACCCGGACCTCACGACGCGCACGCGGGTACGTTACCGACCATGTCGGCGCAGACGGAGGTGGCGCCCTCGCCGGACGGTTCCGACGGCGCTGGTGGTCCGCTGCGGGTCCGGCCCCCGTCGCCGCTCACGACCCAGCGCCGCATCGTCGTGGGCGTCCTCGCCGTGCTGGTCCTGGTCATCGGGGTCGTGCTGGTCCTCCGGGCCCGGTCGGCGGACGGTGGCGAGGTCCCGGGTGCGGCGTGGCGGAAGCTGCCCGTGCCCCGTGCTGCGGAGGTCGACGACTTCGGTCGTGACGGGACGCTCGACGCGCCGCCGGGCTTCGGCGGGTGGCGCTCGGACGGGGCCCCGTTCGTCGCCTCCGGTGGCGTGCTGCGCTCCGGCGACGGGTTCGCCACCGCCACCGTCGACGCCGGGACCCCGGACGTGCTCGTCCACGTCCGGGTCGTGCAGGCCGCCCCGGGCGGCGGCGTGCTCGTCTCCTCATCGGCCGTCGGTGTGCCCGCCCTGGCGCTGCGGGCGACGGGCCCCGACCGGTGGGACCTGGTGTGGGAGCGGTCCGGCCCCCCACCACAGGTGCTGCAGACGTTCGCCGCACCGACCGCAGGCGCGTCGGTCCAGATCATCCGCCGGGGCGACCAGGTGAAGGTCGCCTTCGACGACCGGATCTACGTGGTCGACGTGCCGGCGGAGACCGCAGGCGGCACGTTCGTCGGCCTCACCTCGGACGGCCCGGGCAACGAGATCGACCTGTTCGGCTACCTTCCCCTCGCTGCCGCATGAGCCGCTTCGGCGGCCCCTCGTCCCGGCCCCCTCGACTGTCGCACGGAGGAACTCCCATGGTTCGGTCCCACCCGGTCGGGTCCCGCTGATGGCCACCGGCCCCTACGACGCACCGGCACGCGTGGTCGCCGACCTGGTGGGCCGGGCGCTCGACGAGGACCTGCTGCCCCTGGGTGACCTCAGCGCATCGCTGCTGCCGCCCGAGGCGCAGGGCCGGGCGGAGTTCGTCGTCCGCACCGATGGCGTCATCGCCGGGACGGCGTGCGCCACCGAAGCGTTCCGCCAGCTCGACGACGAGGTCCACGTCGTGTGGCAGATCGACGACGGCGACCGGGCCACGGCCGGTCAGGTGATCGGGGTGGTCACCGGCCCGCTCGCCTCGATCCTCACCGCGGAGCGCACCGCGCTGAACTTCCTCGGCCACCTCAGCGGCATCGCGACCCGCACCCGGGCGTTCGTCGACGCCGCCGCGCCGCTGCGCGTGTGGGACACCCGCAAGACCACACCGGGCCTCCGCTCGCTCGAGAAGGCGGCCGTGCGCGCCGGTGGTGCCCGCAACCACCGCGGGAACCTGAGCGACTGGGTGATGTTCAAGGACAACCACCTCACGGCCCTCGGCATCGTGGAGGCCGTCCGCTCCGCCCGCGACCGCTGGCCGGGCCGGACGGTGCACGTGGAGTGCGAGCGCATCGACCAGGTCGTGGAGGCCCTCGACGCCGGCGCCGACGCCCTCCTGCTGGACAACATGACGCCGGAGGAGGCGCGCGCTGCGGTCGTGGTCGCCGAGGAGCACGCTGCGGCCAACGGCACGCGCCGCGCGCTGCTGGAGATCTCGGGCGGCATCACCATCGAGACGGTCGGCACCTACGCGGAGACCGGCGCCGACGTCGTGTCGAGCGGGTCGCTCACCAACTCGTCGCCGGTGCTCGACATCGGCCTCGACATCGAGGTGCGCTGATGCCGAGCCGCCGGGCGTGACCCGCCCGGGCGCTGCTGCGGCCGCCCCGCCC